>JBDSLV010000100.1:0-4312 GCA_039916205.1 Mesorhizobium sp.
GTTGGCAAGCCGCATGGCGAAGAAGGTCGAGCACTGCGACAGGATGGTCGGGTCGAGCTCGCCCGGTCGCTGGGTGACGACGCCGAGATAGCAGCCATATTTGCGGCCTTCCTTGGCGATGCGCGACAGCGCGTGCCTGGTCGGCGCGAAGCCGAGCCGCGGATCGGCCGGCATGTAGCGGTGCGCTTCTTCGCACAAAAGCAGAAGCTGCAGCTTGCCCTCGCTCCACAAAGCAAGGTCGAAGGCCAGGCGCGCCAGCACCGAACAGACGGAATTGACCACTTCGGACGGCATGCCGGCCATCTCGAAGCAGGTCACCGGGCGGCCGTGATGCGGTACGCGGAAAATATTGCCGATCGTCTCGTGGATCGTGTCCTCGATCAGGCGAGAATTGAACATGAAGCGGTAGCGCGGATCGGAAGCAGCCGATTCGATGCGCGTCTTCAATGACTTGAGGGTCGGCCGGTCGTTCTTGCTCTCCAGCATGCCCATGCGCTCATCGATCTGCTTGAGAAGATCGGCGACGCGGTATGGCACAGGCGTGTCGGCGGTCAAGGCATCACTGCCGCGCCTGAGATAGGCGCCGGAATTGGGATTGCGGTAGAGGTTCTTGGCTGCAGGGATCAGGTCGCGCAAGGCGTCGACCTCCTCGGGTACGGTTTCGCGGCCGCGAAACAGCACTTCGGCGAATTCCTCCAGCTTGAACATCCAGAATGGAAGATCGAGAGTCTTGGAATCGACCCTGACGCAATATTCGGGCAGCGACGCGGCGAATTCATTGTGCGGATCGAGGATCAGGATGCGCAGGTCCGGCCGCGCGGCGATCGACTTGCGCAGCAGCAGGGAAACGGCGGTTGATTTGCCGACGCCGGTGGTGCCGACCACGGCGAAGTGACGCGCGAGCGTGTCGTCTATGGCGATGTTGGCGGCAATCGCCTCATCCTGCGACAGCGTGCCGATGGTGATCGAATGGCGGCCGGCCAGATCATAGACCGCCTGGAGGTCGCGGGTGCGGATGCGGTGAGCCACGGCGCCGATATGCGGATAGATCGTGATGCCTCGGTCGAAGACCGGTTTTGCGCCGGGTTCAGCGCCGTCGCGGACCTCGCCGATGAGTTCGACACTGACCTCGATCGGGTTCTGGCCTTCGTTGCTCCAGGCGCGATCCGACTTGCCGATCTCATAGACAAGGCCGACGGTTCGTGTGCCGCCGAGATTGATGGAAATCATCTTGCCGACCGTCCACAGGCCGGTAATCGAGCCATCGATGTCATCGGCATAGGCGCTGATGGTGGCCCGGGCGCCGTCGCACTGCACGACATTGCCCAGAATGCGCTTGTCGTTCTGCTCGGCTTGACGGCGCTCCTGCGATGTCGGTTCTCCTACGGAGGCTTCGCGTTCGACATACATGGACAGGCTATTCCCCGTTTCCCTTGGAGAGCGACACTACAGGAACGGGGTTAAGGCGGGGTGATGCCTGATGGTGTAGGGAGGGTTAAGCTGTTGGCGAAAATTCGAGGCAACCCCTCTTTTCCCCAGGACAGAATTTCGCTATATCGAATTTATGGCTGGTATAGCGAACGATATTTCCTCGACCATCGGCAAAAGAATACACGCCGAAAGGCTCATGCGAGACTGGTCGCTGGCGGAGCTCGCACAGCGGTCCGAGGTCTCGAAAGCCATGCTCAGCACGATCGAGCGGGGCAAGACCAGCCCGACGGCGGCACTTCTGGTGCGCATCGCGGCGGCCTTCGGCATGACGCTTTCGGCCCTTATCGCGCGGGCCGAGTTGCAAGGCGGCGGGCTGCTGCGCGAAAGCGACCAGCCAATATGGCGCGATCCGGCCACCGGTTATGTCAGGCGGCATCTGTCGCCGGTTTCCGACATGCCGCTCGAACTGATCCGTGTGCATCTGCCGGCGGACGCCAAGGCCAGTTTTCCGGCTGCTACCTATGCCTTCATCCGGCAGCAGATATGGCTGATCTCCGGGCGGCTCGAATTCACCGAAGGCGATACGGTGCACAGGCTCGAGGCCGGCGATTGCCTAGCGCTCGGCGCGCCATCGGACTGTACCTTCCACGCGCTCGAGCCCGGCGCCGAGTATCTCGTCGGGCTGGTGAGGGGCTGAGAACCATGGTGAGACGGCCAAAACGCTCCCACAACGGGGGGCCGCCGCTCGATGAGTACAAGGGACCGCCCTGGGGCAAGGGTGACCCGTACATCTTCCTTGCCTGGCAGGCCGCCCATGCCAAGGCGTGGAAGCCGCCGAGCCGCGAGATCATGCTGGCGCGCATGGGCAAGGCCGAACGCCTGGGCCTTACCTACGAGGAGTATACGCTCGAAATTCTGGAGCGTGGGCGGCATCTGCAAGAAGAAGACACCGAGCGCATCAGCGCCATCAAGGCGGCACGTAGGCGCCGCCGTGTGCGTGCTCTCGATTGACGGCGCTGCGCGCATCGCCCCCATTTCATTATTTTCAACGGGTCCCTCGGATGACCTCTCTCGCAATCAGAACGCTCACTTCAACAAGGCAAACGCTTGAGATGCTGGCTGAATTGCTGGTCGAAACGGTTGCGGCAGGCGGATCGGTCAGCTTCATGCACCCGCTTGCACACGATGCCGCCAGGGATTTCTGGGAAAGGTCGCTTGGGATGGCCGCGCGAGGCGAAAGAGTGGTGCTGGGCGCCTGGGATGGCGAGATGCTGGCCGGTACCGTCACCTTGCTGCTCGACTGTCCGCCCAACCAGCCGCACCGGGCCGAGATCGCCAAGCTGATGACATCAGTCGACCAGCGGGGCAGGGGCGTGGGCACGCAGTTGATGCAAGCTGCCGAAAGCCTCGCCGTCGAGAAAGGCCGCACCCTGCTGGTTCTGGATACGGCAGCGGAGGAGGGCGCGTCGCGACTCTATGAGAAGCTGGGCTTCACGCTGACGGGAGAAATTCCCGACTATGCGCTGAAGCCGCATGGTGGGCTCACCGGCACGCTCATCTATTGGAAACGTATCGGCTGAACCTCGCCGACGCCTGTTATGCCTGCTCCGGGGCCGTGAGCCGCGACAACAGCCATTGACGAAAATCCTGCTCGGCGCTGGTCAGGCGTGCGCTCGGCGCGCGGGTCAGGAAATGCCCTGATGTGCTGGCGAGTTCGAAGTCGGAAAGCCGCGTCAGTGCCTTGCTGGTGAGAGCCGCATCGATCAGCGGCCGCGAACCGAGCAGGACGCCAGCGCCGGCCTTGGCCGCCTCCATTGCGGTGACGAAACTGTCGAAGCGGTGCGAGCGCATGGAATGCCCGGCCAGCCCTGCTGCCGTGAACCATTCCGCCCACATTTCGCGGGCGCCGGCGACCAGCAGCAAGGGCTGCGTGGTCCAGTCGGTGTCATCGGCCAAAGCCTGGGCGGCAACTGGCACCAGCCGCTCAACGGACAGCCTGTCGGCTACACGCCCGGGAAAGGCGCCATTGCCGAAACGGATGTCGAGCGCCGAGCCCGGCTGGTCGTAGTCGGTCGGCCGGTGGATCGTCACCAGATCAAGCTGGATCCGCGGAAGCGCCTTCGACAGGTCGGGCAGCAAGGGAACCAGCGCCAGCAAGGCAAAGGAGATCGGCACCCGGATGGTCACGGTCTGGACGGCGCGGGGTTCGAACAGTTCAGCTGTGCTGCTGCCAATGGTGGCGAATGCCGACTGGATGTGCGGGAGGTAGGCCGCGCCCTCTGGCGAAAGCGTCACGCCACGCGCCAGCCGACCGAACAGAGAGGTCTTCAACCGGTCCTCGAGATGGCGGATGTGCTGGCTGACGGCGGCCTGGGTCAGGCCAAGCTCGGCTGCCGCGGCAGTGAAATTCGACAGCCGTGCGGCGGCTTCGAAACTGCGCAGCCAATCGAGCGGAGGCATGGTGTTGAGGGATTTGCGAGCCATTAAAATTTTCAACTCATTGACCAAAAAATGATAATTTGAGTTATGCCTCTTGGCGCGTCACGCTGCAACTGGAAACCCTGCGGACCTGGCCGCCGGGGGCAACGGACAGGACCTGATCTCCATGCTAACCCACGCGCTCATCAGCGACGAAGGTAGAACGATTGAACTGAGTTGGGAAAACGGCACGCGCACCCGCTTCCATGCCATGTGGCTGCGTGACAATGCGCTTGATGACAAGACCCGCAGCGCCGGCAACGGCCAGCGGCTGATCACCATTCTCGACATTCCGGCCGATACGCGGATCGGCGCCGCCTCGATCAAGAACGGGGCCCTTGAGGTCGTATTCATTCCCGAACAGAAGACGGTGAGCTTTCCCCAGGGATGGCTGAGTGCCAAT
>JBDSLV010000101.1:0-10563 GCA_039916205.1 Mesorhizobium sp.
GATACCGGCAGCGTCACGCTGGCCGGCAAGGAGATCACCGGACGCGGTCCCGAATATTGCGCGCGTGCCGGCGTCGGCCGGACCTTCCAGACGATCCGCCTGTTCAAGGAATTGACCGTCCGGCAGAATGTCGAGGTCGCCCATATCACTTGCCGCGCGGTCCGGCCCGAGGCCGCTGCTCGCATTGGCGTCGACCAGTTGCTTGCCCAGTATCAGCTGGACGGCTTTGCCGATGTTCCCGCCGGGACATTGTCCTATGGCAGCCAGCGCCGGCTCGAGATCGCCCGGGCGCTGGCGTTGGGTCCCTCGCTGCTGCTGCTCGACGAGCCGGCGGCCGGTCTCAACGAGGGCGAGTCCGAAACACTGGCGGTCGCGATCGAAGGCATCCGCCGGGATGTCGGCTGCGCCACCATCGTCATCGATCACGATCTGCGCTTCATCAACCGGCTCTGCGACCGGCTCTGCGTCATGGACCAGGGCCAGGTGATCGCATCCGGGCAGACCGAAGCGGTGTGGCGGGATCCGCGCGTTATCGAGGTCTATGTCGGGCAGTCCGAAACGTCGTGACAGCCCTCGCGGGTATCAAGGACAACAAGGGAGAAGGAGGGGTTCAATGGACAAGATAATTTTGGGAGCCGCGGTCGTGGCGGCAGGGCTGCTCCAGGTCGCGCATGCCGAGGCTAACGACCTGAAGATCGGGCTCGCCGTGGCGATGACCGGCACCTACGCACCCTATAGCGAAGCTGAAGGCGCGCGCTGCATGGCCGACAAGCTGAACAAGGCGGCAGGTGCCGGTGATCCCAAGGTCGAGCTGATGATCGAGGACAACCGTTCCGACCCGCAGCTCTCGGTGTCGCTCGGCCAGAAATTCCTCGATGCCGGGGCGCAGATCATCACCGGCGTGCCGTTCCCGGATGCGCTGATCCCGACCGCGCAAATTGCCCAGCCCTATGGCGCCACGGTGTTCTCGGCGCCAAACACGCAGCTCGAGATGCAGCAGGCCGGCCTCGACAATTTCATCGCCGGCGCGGTGCCCGATCCGATCAACGCGGCGGCGACCGCCAACGCGCTTTACGGCAAGGGCGCGCGCACCGTGGCGCTGATGGTCTCGCCCGATGCGGGCTCCTATTCGGAAAAGCTGCCGGAATGGTTCGGCGAGGTGTTCGAACATCTCGGTGGCAAGGTCGTCTCCAAGCTCAATTATTCCTACGGCACATCGGACTGGTCGCCGCAGATCGCCAGCATCAAGGCGCTGCCGCAGAAGCCGGACGCGATCCATATCTGCGCGGTGCTGCCGGATGTCGGCATCCTCATCCGCCAGCTGCGCGCCAATGGCTATGACGGCTGGGTCGCCGGCTGCGACGCCTTTGACGACAAGTCGCTGGAAGGCACGGTCGGCGATCCGGCCTCGCTGGAGAAAGTGATGTTCGCCACGCATGGCGCAACCGGTGTCGACGGCCCGATCGACGCGTTCCTGGCGCAGTGCAAGGCCGATGGCTACAAGATCAACGGCATCTTCGACGCGCTCGGTGCCGACATGGTGCAGATCAGCTACGAGGCGGCGAAGAAGTCCGGCACTGTCGAGCCAGCCGCCCTGCGTGAGGCGATCCGTGCACCGGGCGGTTATCCCGGCACCACGGCGCCGATCATCTCCTTCGCTGAGAAGAAGGGCTATCCGGTCAAGGCCGTGCCGGTGATGGGCTTTGCCAATGGCAAGCGGGTGCTGATTTCAGACGCGCCGCCGACCTTCGTTCCGGCGCTGAACTGAGGCGGGCAGGCGCGTGATGGTGGAAAGAGCCTTCGCGGTGCAGGCCCAGCCGTGCTGACGGTCGACAACCTGATCGTGCGCTATGGCGCGGTGACGGCGGTGCGTGACCTCAGCCTGAAGGTCGGGCGGGGCGAACTTGTCGCTCTGCTTGGCCCCAACGGCGCCGGCAAGAGCTCGACCATCAATGCGCTGACCGGGCTTGTCACGCCGGCTTCCGGACGCATCACGCTCGATGGTCAGGACATTTCGCGTGTCCGCACCGAGGACCGTATTCGCGCCGGCCTGACCTCGACGCCGGAGGGCCGGCATATCTTCGCCAACCTGACGGTCGGGGAAAACCTGCGGCTGGGTGCGGCGACGCGCCGCGACCCCAAGGGCGTGCGCCAGGACATCGAGCGTTTCCTGGCGCTGTTCCCGGTGCTGTCCGAGCGCTATGGGCAGGCCGCCGGTACGCTGTCGGGCGGCGAACAGCAGATGCTGGCCATTTCCCGGTCGCTGATGTCGCGGCCGAAGCTCCTGCTTCTCGACGAACCGTCGCTGGGGCTGGCGCCGAAGATCGTGGTGCAGATTTTCGATTTCATCGGTGAACTCAAGGCGGAAGGGCTGACGCTGCTGGTGGTGGAGCAGAATGCCAGGCAGGCGCTTCGCTTCGCCGACCGGGTCTATGTCGTCAGTGCCGGCACGCTACGCCACAGCGGGCCGCCGGCTAGCCTTGCCGATGAGCACGGCCTCTTCAACCTCTATATCGGCGGATAGGCGGCGACATGGATTATGCTCTGCAGCAGCTTCTCAACGCGCTTGCCTTCGGCGCCGAATACTCGCTGGTCGCGCTCGGCCTCGCCGTGGTGTTCTCCATCATGGGCCTGGTCAATTTCGCCCATGGCGAGATCATCGGCGTCTCCGCCTACAGCGTCTTCCTGGCGGCGGCGCTCGGACTGACGTCGCCGATCGTTGCGGTACTGCTTGCCATTGCCGCTGCCGCGCTGGCGGCCATCGCCTTCGAGCGCGTAGCGTTCCGCCCTGTGCGCTATGCGCCAACGACGACAGGCTTGCTCACCGCCTTCGGTGTCTCGATCGTCGTGCAGAACCTGTTCATGCTGCTGATCTCGCCGAAACCGCAGTCGGTCTCGATCCTCAACGGGCTCAACCAGATGTGGTTCTTCGGTCCGTTCGCGGTGTCGTCGCTGCAGGTCATGGAACTCATTGTCTCGGGCCTGACGATCCTGGCGCTGGTGCTCTTTCTCAACCGCTCGACGCTTGGTCTTGCCATCCGCGCGGCATCGCGCGATTTCGCCACCGTGCGGCTGATGGGGATCAGGGCAAACCGGGTGATCGCCACGGCCTTCGCGATATCAGGCGCACTGGCCGGCATTGCCGCCGTATTCATCATCGCGCGGCGCGGCAGCGTCTCTCCCGATCTCGGCTTCGGCCTGGTGCTGAAGGCCTTTGTCGCCTGCGTGATCGGCGGCTTCGGCTCGCTGGCGGGTGCCGCCGCCGGCGGCATGCTGCTCGGCTTCATTGAAGTGGGCCTGCTTGTTGCCCTGCCGCAGGAATATGGGGGCTTCAAGGATGCACTCACCTACGTGATCATCGTCGCGCTGCTTGTCTATCGGCCGGAGGGCCTGCTCGGTCAGCGGGTCGAACTCGGCGACAAGGAGATTTGAGGTGTCGCATTCTATCGAAAATAC
The DNA here is from genome assembly GCA_039916205.1 of Mesorhizobium sp. Taxonomy (GTDB): domain Bacteria; phylum Pseudomonadota; class Alphaproteobacteria; order Rhizobiales; family Rhizobiaceae; genus Mesorhizobium. The sequence continues at coordinate 3,457 of JBDSLV010000101.1, forward strand.
CGCACCTTCCTCTGCCGTTGCACGGCAACCTGGCAGCGCGCTCACGCGTTCTTTCATCGGCGCGCTGATAACGTCGCTGCCGGTGCTTGTGCTCGGTCTGGCGATCCTGAATTTCGCACCGACCTACTACACTTACCTGGCGCTCAGCGCCTTCGTGAACCTGATCGTCGTGGTCGGCCTGCAAGTGTTCATGGGCAACAGCAACATCGCCAATCTCGGGCACAGCGCCTTTGTCGGGCTCGGCGCCTATGGCGTTGCCATCCTGTCGACGCCGCTGGCGATGAAGAAGCTGTCGATTCCCAACGCGCCGTTCGGCTTCGCGACACTGGAGCTTGATCCGGTTTCGGCGGCAATCATCGCGCTGATCGTGGTCGGCATCATCGCGGCCGTCAGCGGCAAGGTCATCAGCCGGCTTTCGGGCGTCGCGGCAACCATCGTCAGCCTGGCGCTGCTGATCATCGTCCACTCGGTGTTTCTGAACTGGACTGACCTGTTCAAGGGCAACCAGGCTTTCTTTGGCATCCCCAAAGTGGTTGGCTTGCCCTGGATGATGGTGTTTTCGGTAGTGGTGATCGTGCTGGCCCGGCTGTTCAAGGACAGCCGCTGGGGGCTGCAACTGAGGGCAAGCGCCCAGAGCCCGCAGGCCGCTGCCGCACTTGGCATCGATGCCCGTCGTCTGCGGCTGATGTCGTGGGTCCTGTCGGCACTGATCTGCGGCCTGGCTGGCGTGCTCTACGCCTATTTCGCCGGCACGATCAGTCCAAAACTGTTCTACTTCCAGATGATCTTCAACACGCTGGCGATGCTGATCCTTGGCGGCATGGCGACAGTGACGGGCGCGGTGACCGGGGTGATTGTGCTTTCGGTCGGGCTCGAATTCATCCGCAGCATCGAATCCGGCGTGACGATCGGCAGCATCCAGCTGCCGCAACTGCTCGGCCTTTCCGGTGTGGCGCTTGGGGTCGTGATCGTGCTTTGCATGGCCTTCCGGCCAAGCGGCATCAGCGGCCGCTACGAGCTCGACGAGCTTTTGTCGCTGTTTTTCGGGCGCAAGGCAAAATAGCCAGGCCTGAGGTTTCTTTGGTGGAGGGTTGAGCGTGGAATTTGAGGACAGAGCGGCGGAGTACGCGCCGAAGCTCGAGGCGTTGCAGAAGGACCTGGCAACGCGCGGCGTCGAGTTCATCGAGGTGCATACGGTCGATACGTCAGGGGCTTTCCGCTCCAAGATCGCGCCGCTGAAACTGTCGGCCTCGGGCGAATCCATCAACGCCATCCTTTACTGTGTCACCCATGGCGACGGCCAGCCGATGGGCGATGTCGCCTTCGCTTCGGCCAGTGCGAATGAGGAGAACGGCTTTCCCAACATCAAGGGGATCATCGATCCGGCGACGGTGGTCCAGCATGGCTGGAAGCCGAAATTCGCCTCGGCCATCACGCGCTCCTACACGCTCGATGGCGACGCATGTGCCTTCGACCCGCGCATCGTGCTGGCCCGTGTCGAGGAGCGCGCCAAGGCGCTCGGCTACGAGCCGATGGTCGCGCTCGAATATGAATTTGGCATCTTCCACGCCGATCACGACCTGATGCGTGCCGGGCGTTACCGCGAACTCAAGCCGTGGGGCCATTCGCTGATCAACTACGACCTGGTGCGCAGCGGCGAATATCAGGACTTCGCCGCCGAATTCATCACCCGCATGAAGAGCATCGGCATCGGCGTCGCCTCGCTGGTCACCGAATATGGCTATGGCATGTATGAATACGCGCTGACGCCGAAAACTCCGCTGCAGGCCGCCGACGACGCCATGCGCGCCAAGCTGCACCTGCGGGAACTGTGTGCCGAGCGCGGACTGGTCGCCACGTTCATGACGCGCTTCCAGCCACCGGGCAAGGAAAGCGCCTGTGGCGCCCATCACCATGTCAGCCTGTGGAAGGATGGCAAGCCGGCCTTTGCCGCCGGGCCGAACCGGCTGACGCCGGTGGCCGAGAAATTCCTCGCCGGGGTGCTGAACCGGATGCAGGAAACGCATCTGCTGTTTCGCCCGACGGTCAATTCCTATCGCCGTTTCGACCGTGGCGCCTGGTCGCCCGAAGATGTTGCCTGGGGTTTCGAGAACCGCACCGCGCCGATCCGCGCCATAACCACGCCCAATGACGGCGCCTGCCGGCTGGAGCACCGTGCGCCTGGCGCCGACATCAACCCGTATCTGTCGGTCGCGGCGATAATCGCGGCGGGCTGTGAGGGGATCGAGAAGGACCTGCCACTCGAGGCGCCGGTGACATCGAACCTCGCCAATCTCGACAAGCCGAAACTGCCAAGGACGCTCAACGCCTCGATCGAGGCCTTTGCCAACTCCGAATTCTGCGCGGAAGCTTTCGGAGTGGCGTTCCGCGACAATTACGCCGAGAGCCGGCGCGCCGAGCAGGCGGCGTTCGACGCCTGGCAGGCATCGCACATCACCGACTTCGAATGGCAGCGTTATTTCGTCAGCTGACGTCAGGTATACCAAGAACGATCGGCCGGCATTTGCCGGCCGGTCGTTCTCAACTGGATGAGATCAGCCGCAGACGCGAACCTGCTCGATCACCTTGTGGTGGTGGCGCCAATGCGCGACCAGTTCCAGATGGCAGCGGTGATGCCTGTGGTGGCGACGGTATTCGCCGTCATTGTAGTCGCCGAACTGCACATTGTTGTTTTCATCATCACCATACTGGTTGTCATTGTTGTGCCGGTCATGATGGCGGCGAATGACGATCTGGCCATTGTCGGACTGGTCATCCGGCGAATAGCGGCTACCATCATCGGACTGGATAATCACGCTTGCTGCTTGCGTTGGGGCAATGGCGGCTGCTGTTGCAGTCAATGCCAAAACGGTAGCCAAAATCAATTTCTTCATAACGCGTCCTCCTGCGGTTCAAGCCATATAACTCGCGGAAGCGATTAGCGTTCCCATACAAATCCGTAAGCTTGTCGCGCTGCGCCATGGGTTTCGACTTGCGCACGTGTCTTGGCGCACGTGTCCCGGCGCATGGGTCTTGGCAAGATCGACTCGGGCTCGAAATCCGAAGCCAACCTCCGCATTCGAGCGCTGCCGTACTACAATTGCACTACAAGCGAACGAACGCCGTTAGCGGCAGGTGATCGGAGGCGACGCGCGACAGCGGCGTGTCATGCGCTTCCACGGCCGAGATCATGCCGTGCCGATTGGCCATGATCCGGTCCAGCGCCAGAAGGGGCAGGTTTGACGGGAAGGTGGGAACCGCCGGCGGCTGCGGGCCAAAGGTGACATGCAGCGTGTTCAAGGCGGACCGGTTGCCAAGCCGCCATTCGTTCAGGTCGCCGAGCAGCAAGGTCGGCTTCTCGTCCGGGCTGTTCATGAGATCGAGCACGACCCTGGCCTGTTGCGAGCGCGACCGCCGCAAAAGGCCGAGATGGGCCGCGATGACACGCAAGGTCCGGTTTCCATCCAGATCGATTTCCGCCACGACCGCGCCGCGCGGCTCCAGGCCGGGAAGCCTGATCTGATGCACATCGCGGACGACGCCCTTCTTGAACAAAAGGACATTGCCGTGCCAGCCATGGCCCTTGCCGGTGGCCGCGATCGGCACTGGCACAAGGCCGGTTTCCATCTCGAGACGGGACAGATCGAGAAGCCCGTCGCGGTCGCCGAAACGATTGTCGGCTTCCTGCAGCGCGATGACATCGGGGGCGATTTCGCGGATGACACGACTGGTGCGTTCGGGGTCGAACTTCCGGTCGAGGCCGATGCATTTGTGGACGTTGTAGGAGGCAACCAGCGTGCCGGTGGCGCCGGCCTTCTTCAGGGCCGTGGCGTTGGCCTTTTGCATTCGCCTGTCGCGGATGGACAAAAGCATGGTTGCCGGCAGGCTGCGCCCGTTCATCCGCATCGACCGCCTGTCATCCCTGCTGCTCTCACCATTGCACCTTAAATAGAGTCCCGCGCGCGATGTTCCATTGGTGTGACAACTATGCGCCGAACACGTCGTTTTGTTAAAGATAGGGCGAGCCCAGCCACAATAAGCGATCGAACAGGCGGATGATGAACGGGCGGGCCCGCAAGGCTTCCAGTGTTACCGGTGCCGATGTTGCGATCGCCGCGGCAATGCGGGCGTCGATCTCCTGGGCAAATTCGGCGTCGAGAACCTCCAGATCGATCTCGAAATTCAGCCGCAAGGACCGGGCGTCGAGATTGGAAGAGCCAACATAGGTCCATAGGCCATCGATCGAAAGCAGCTTGGAATGATCGAACGGCCCTTGTGTGCGCCATATCCGGCAATAGTTCTTCAGGATCTGGTCGAATTGCGCTGTCATGGCCCGGTCGACAAGGAAAAGATTGTTCTTCGCCGGCACGACGACATCGATTTCGACGCCGCGCCTGGCGGCCGTGATCAACGCACTGATCAACTCGCGATCCGGCAGGAAATAGGGCGACATGATGCGGATCGACTTGCGGGCGACGGAGAAGGCGCCGATCAGCAATTTATGATTGGTCTCGTTGCTCGCGTCAGGCCCTGAAGCAACCGCCCGCACCATCATCGGCTGACCGGCAGTGGACGAAAATGGCGTGATCCGCCAGGCATCGCCTTTCAGCCTTTCATTGCCGGCGAAGCGCCAGTCTTCGGCCGCGACCGAGAACAGGTCGGCCACGACGGGCCCACTGACCTGGAAATGCGTGTCCCTGGCGCTGGCGTCGCCGGCGAATTCGGCCGAGAAGCCCTTGCGGATGTTCATGCCGCCGGTAAAGGCCGTCGTGCCGTCGACAATCAGGATCTTGCGGTGCGTCCTGAGGTTGGCATAGGGCAGGCGCATGCCCATGATGATGTTGCCGTTGAAGAGATCGGCGGTGATGTTGGCGTCGCGCAGATGGCCAAGGATGCTGGGCACGGAATAACGCGCGCCGACGGCATCGATCAGCACGCGAACGGTGACGCCACGCTTCACTGCTTCGGCCAGGGCTTCGACAAAGCGCAGGCCAACGGCGTCATTGTCGAAGATGTAGGTTTCCAGAAGGACGCTGTGTTGCGCCCTGCCGATGGCCAGGCACATCGAGGCGTAGGCCTCGTCGCCGGTCCTCAGCATGGTGATGGTGTTGCCTGAGGTAAGCGCGCGCCGCGCCACCCGGTCGCCAAGCGTCTTCAGACCGGTGAAGCGCTGGCCATAGCGCTCGCCGATCAATTCTTCGGCGGCGGCGTCGCGAACCAAGGCGTCCCCGGCAAGCGGCCGTTGCGCGCTGATCGAAGCGCGACGAATACGGTTGATGCCGGCCACGGCGTAAATGATCACGCCCAGGATCGGCGACAAAAGCATGATGCCGACCCAGCCGGTGGCGGCGCGCACGTCCTCCTTGGTCATGACGGCGTGGGCGATGCCGACGGTCGCCATGACCACCGAAATGATCGCCAGGATAAGGGACCAGTGAGTCGACAGATTCTCCAACATCGCCGGGACTATCCAGCGAGCGGTTGCAGAAGGCAATGCAGCGGACGCGCCTGCAACTGCCGGATTGATCGCGCAGTGCCGGGGTATCGTGTCTCGTTGCGCGAGGTTTGGTAGCGGGAGCGTTGCCGCCTTTACCCCCCACTCATCATCGTCGAATCCGTTGGAGCCTCGACGGCATCCCGCCTTCGCAAGACGCCGAGCCGAAACATTCTTCGTCGGAAAAGCCAATTCACAAGGTGGCAGTCGTCGCCATTGACTTGATCAAATGATCCTTATATCTCTTGAGCCGAGGAAAATCTCCAACTGGCACCCGGATAAATCGGGGCCAGGATCGATCGATCAGGAGCAAAATGGGAGGATTGGATGCTTAAGAAACTGCTTCTCGCTGCCACTATGCTGGCCGGTCTTTATGCCGGGCATGCTCAGGCGGACACGACGCTGCGCTTTGTGCAGACCAACACCAGCGACGAGTCGTTGGCTGTCCTCAATTCGGTGATCAAGGCATTCGAGGCGGAAAACCCGGGCGTGAAGGTTGAACTCATCTCGATCCCTTGGGACAATTCGTTCGAGAAGTTCGCCACCATGGTCGCCGCCGGCGACATTCCCGACGTCGCCGAAATGCCCGACAACTGGGTGGCGCTCTACGCCAATGCCGGGCACCTCGAAAATCTCGAACCCTATATCGAGAAGTGGAAGGACGCCGCCGACTTCAACGGCAGGGCGCTCGAGCTGGCGCGCAAGGTCAAGGACACCGCCTATGTCCTCCCCTACGGCTTCTTCGTGAAGTCGCTCTTCTACAACAAGAAGCTGCTTGCCGAGGCCGGTATTGCCGAGCCGCCGAAGACGATCGACGAATTCATGACGGCCGCGGAGAAAGTGTCGGCGCTTCCAGGCAAATACGGCTACTGCCTGCGCGGCGGTACAGGCACTTTCAACGCCTGGGCCATGATGGGAGCCGCCGCCAATGGCGACAACGCCTTCTTCGACAAGGACGGCAAATCGACCTTGGCGGATGCCGGCTGGGTTGCCGGTTTCCAGAAGCAGATCGATATCTACAAGAACGGCTGGGCGCCAAAGGACAGCGTCAACTGGGGCTACAAGGAAACCGTCGCCGGCTTCTACACCGGCACCTGCGCCATGCTCGACCAGGATGCTGACGTCCTGGCGCCAACGGCCGAACACATGAAGCCCGACGAATATGGCGTGGTTCCCATGCCCAAGGGCAAGAACGGCAAGTCGTTCCCCGTGCTCACCTACGGCTCCTGGGGAATCATGGCCAAGAGCGAGCACAAGGATCTGGCGTGGAAATTCCTGACCATGCTCGACGAACCCAAGACGGATTTGGCATGGACGAAGGCCGTGGGGGCGCTGCCTGTGTTCAAAAGCGCCGAGAAGGACCCGGCCTACGCCGATCCGAAGTACCGTGCGTGGTTCGACACGCTGGCCGACAAGGATGCCATCCCAACCATCACCCCGGCCTATCTGCCGGAGTACAGCCTGTTTGCCGGCTCGACCGCGGTGAAGCTCAGCCAACAAGCGCTGCTCGGCCAGATCACGGCCGAGGAACTTGGCAAGCAATGGGCTGATATTCTCACCAAGGCCCAGCAGAAGTATCTGGCGAAGTAGCCCTGCCGTCTTCCCCCGCGGTG
>JBDSLV010000102.1:0-3325 GCA_039916205.1 Mesorhizobium sp.
CTTGTGCCGCATGATTTGCAACGGCGGATCGATGCCCTGTCGCCGACCCATTTCGAGGCGCCGTCCGGCAGCCGGGTACCGATCCGCTATGAGGGCGAATGGCCGGTGCTGGCGGTCCGCGTGCAGGAGCTCTTTGGTCTCGACAGGCATCCGTCGATCGCGGGTGGCACCGTCCCGCTGACGCTCGAATTGCTGTCGCCCGCGCACCGGCCGATCCAGACGACGCGCGACCTTCCAGGTTTCTGGCGCGGGTCCTGGGCCGATGTGCGCACCGACATGCGCGGCCGTTATCCTCGCCACGTCTGGCCGGAAAATCCGCTTCTGGCGACGGCCACCAGCCGCGCCAAGCCGCGCGGCACCTAGCGCTTGCCGCCTTGCGCCTGTAATCCATGACCATGATCAACGTTCTGCGTTCACCCGATTTCCAGCAAAGCCAGCGGCTGCGCCTCAACACGCTGATCCGTCTGCGCTGGCTGGCCATCGTCGGCCAGAGCCTGACGGTGGTTGTCGTCGCCTATGGTCTGAAGTTCCCGCTGCCGGTCAGCCTCTGCTTCGCGCTGATTGCCTGTTCGGCCTGGATGAACCTGTTTCTCGCCTTCCGGTTTCCGGCGGCGCACCGGCTCACGCCATTGGCGGCCTTCGGCATTCTGATCTTTGACAGCCTGCAACTGGCTGGCCTGCTCTACATGACCGGTGGCCTCACCAATCCGTTCTCGCTGCTGATGACCGTACCGGTCGTCATCTCCGCGACATCGCTGCCCTTGCGCCTCACCGCCATTCTCGGCGGGCTGGTCATGTCGGCGGCAACCCTGCTGGTTTTCCTGCACTTGCCCTTGCCCTGGTACGAAGGGGCGCCGCTGGCCATGCCCTTCATTTATGTTGCGGGCATATGGATGGCGGTGTTGTCCTCAATCGCTTTCACCGCGATGTATGCCTTCCGGGTGGCTGCAGAGGCGCGGCTGCTCGCCAATGCGCTGGCCGCCACCGAACTGGTGCTGCAACGCGAGCAGCATCTGTCGGCGCTGGACGGGCTGGCGGCGGCCGCGGCGCATGAACTCGGCACGCCGCTCGCCACCATCACGCTGGTCGCCAAGGAGATGGAAAAGGCGCTCGGCAAGGATCCGAAATACGGCGAGGACGTGAAATTGCTGCGCTCGCAGAGCGAACGCTGCCGCGAGATCCTCAAGCGCCTGACCAGCCTGTCGTCGGAGGGTGAGGCGCATCTGTCCCGCCTGCCGCTGACCTCGCTGGTCGAGGAAGTTACCGCCCCGCACCGTGACTTCGGCATTTCGATCAAGCTCCGGCCAGGCGAGCGTATCGGGCCAGAACCCGTTGGGCGCCGCAACCCGGGCGTCATTTACGGCCTCGGCAACCTGGTCGAAAACGCCGTCGACTTCGCCCGCAAGAATGTCACCGTGCGCTGGAGCTGGGACGAGGCCGTCGTTGCCTTCTCGATCATCGATGATGGCCCTGGTTTTCCGGCCGAGATCATCGACCGCATCGGCGAGCCTTACATGTCGACGCGCCAGGGCAATGAGGCCGGCGGCGGCCTCGGCCTTGGCCTGTTCATCGCCAAGACCTTGCTCGAACGTTCCGGCGCCAGCCTCGATTTCCGCAATTCGAGCGGGTTGGGCGAGGGCGCCGTGGTGCGGATTTCGTGGCCGCGCAGCGTTTTCCTGAATCCGGAACTCACCGCGTCCACCATGTTTGACACTGCGTAAATTGGACAATGGCGCCGCAGGCCTATATCTGCGTAAAATTAAGGCAGCAGGACATAGAAACGATGACAGGCGACGAACCGATTGGCGCAATGGTTGAAGGCGAGGACACCTCGCTGCTGCTCGTCGATGACGACAAGCCGTTCCTGACGCGCCTTGCCCGCGCCATGGAAACCAGGGGCTTCGTCGTCGAGACAGCGGAAAGCGTCGAGGAGGCGGTTGCCAAGGCGCGCAGCAATCCGCCCGCCTATGCCGTGGTCGACATGCGGCTCGGCGACGGCAATGGTCTCGACGTGGTCGCGGCGATCCGCGAAAAGCGCGACGATTCCCGCACCATCATCCTGACCGGCTATGGCAACATCGCCACAGCGGTGACGGCGGTGAAGCTCGGCGCCGTCGACTATCTCTCCAAGCCCGCCGACGCCGACGATATCTTTGCCGCGCTGACCCGCACCGCCGGCGAGCGCGCCGCGCCGCCGGAAAATCCGATGTCGGCGGACCGCGTGCGCTGGGAACACATCCAGCGCGTCTATGAAATGTGCGACCGCAACGTGTCCGAGACCGCGCGCCGCCTCAACATGCATCGCCGCACCTTGCAGCGGATACTGGCCAAGCGCGCGCCGCGCTGAGATTCTTGTCCGGCCGGAATTTGCTCGAGTTGCGAATGACGCTGGCCGGCAGGCGATATGACGGAGGCGATATGCAGGACACCAAGCAGCGGCCGGTTTCCATCTTCCGCGAATTCCTTGATGGTGAAGCGGCCGGCGGCATCATCCTGATGGTGGCTGCGGCGCTGGCGTTGATCGTCGCCAACTCGCCGCTGGCCGAAACCTACTTCGCCGCCCTGCACGCCTATCTCGGGCCGCTCAGCGTCTCGCACTGGGTCAATGACGGCCTGATGGCGATTTTCTTCCTGCTTGTCGGCCTGGAAATCAAGCGCGAGGTGCTGGACGGCCAGCTGTCGACATGGCCGCGCCGTGTGCTGCCCGGCATCGCCGCCGCCGGCGGCATGCTGGTTCCGGCGCTCGTCTATGTCGCCATCAACCGCAACAACGCGGCTGCCCTGTCCGGCTGGGCCATCCCCACCGCCACCGACATCGCCTTTGCGCTGGGCGTGCTGTCGCTGCTCGGCAACCGCGTGCCGGCATCGCTGAAGATCTTCCTCACCGCGCTCGCCATCATCGACGACCTCGGCGCCGTCATCATCATCGCGGTGTTCTATACGAGCGGCCTGTCGCTCGCCTATCTCGGCGCCGCCTTCGCCGTCATCGCCCTGCTTGTCGTGCTCAATCGCATGCGCGTGCTGACGCTGGTGCCCTATCTGGTGCTTGGCGTCATCCTGTGGGTGCTGGTGCTGAAATCGGGTGTCCATGCCACGCTCGCCGGCGTGGCGCTGGCGCTGACTATTCCCCTAAAAGTCTCCCCAGGCAGTGGCCATGATCTCGACCATTCGCCGCTGCATAGGCTCGAACATGGCCTTCACAAGATAGTCCCCTTCGTCGTCATCCCGATCTTCGGTTTTGCCAATGCCGGTGTTTCGCTCGCCGGCCTGAGCGCGGCTGCCTTGGTCGAGCCGCTGACGCTGGGCGTCGCTGCTGGTCTGGTTC
>JBDSLV010000103.1:0-14639 GCA_039916205.1 Mesorhizobium sp.
ATGGCGTTGGAGACCGCGCCCTTGATCAGATAGTCGGCCATCTGCTCGGCCACCTGCAAGGCGACATTCTCCTGCGCCTCCGCTGTCGAGGCGCCGAGATGCGGCGTCGCCACCACATTCTCCATGCCAAACAGCGCATTCTGCTCGGCCGGCTCGACCTCGAACACATCGATGCCGGCGCCCGCCACCTTGCCGGTCTTCAGCGCCGCGATCAGGTCGGCTTCGACGATGAGACCGCCACGGGCGCAGTTGATGATGCGCACGCCGTTCTTCATCTTGGTGATCGCGGCCGCGTCGATGATGTTGCGCGTCTTGTCGGTCAGCGGCGTGTGCAAGGTGATGAAGTCGGCGCGGGCAAACAGCTCGTCGAGCTCGACCTTATCGACGCCGAGCTCCTCCGCACGCTTGTCCGACAGGAACGGATCGAACGCGATGACATGCATCTTCAGGCCGACGCCGCGCGTTGCGACGATCGAGCCGATGTTGCCGCAGCCGATGACACCGAGCGTCTTGCCGGTGATCTCGACGCCCATGAAGCGGTTCTTTTCCCATTTGCCGGCATGGGTCGAGGCGTTGGCTTCCGGAATCTGGCGCGCCAGCGCGAAGATCATGGCCACCGCATGCTCTGCGGTGGTGATCGAGTTGCCGAAGGGCGTGTTCATCACGCTGATGCCCTTGCGGCTCGCGGCAGGGATGTCGACATTGTCGACGCCGATGCCGGCGCGGCCGACGACCTTGAGCCTGGTCGCTGCATTGATCAGCTTCTCGGTGACCTTGGTTGCCGAGCGGATGGCGAGGCCATCATACTGGCCGATCACTTCGAGCAGCTTTTCCTTGTCCTTGCCGAGATCGGGCAAATAGTCGACCTCGATGCCGCGATCCTTGAATATCTGCACGGCTGTGGTGGAGAGTTTGTCTGAGACGAGAACACGGGGCGCCATGGCGGCCTCCTTCAAATGGGATTGATCCGGGAATAGGCGGCCGGAGGCCGCCAGAAAAAACTCAGGCAGCCGCTTTCAGCGACGCCTTCTGCGCGGCGAAGGCCCAGTCGAGCCAAGGCAGCAGCGCTTCGAGATCGGAGGTTTCGACCGTCGCGCCGCACCAGATGCGCAGGCCTGGCGGTGCATCGCGATAGGCGCCGATGTCATAGGCGACGCCTTCCTTGTCGAGCATCGAGACCAGCCCCTTGGCGAAAGCCGCCTGACCATCGGCATCGAGAGCCGTCACATCCGGATCGGTGAAGGACAGGCAGACGGAAGTGTTGGACCGCGTTGCCGGCTCGACAGCGAGATGGCCGAGCCATGAGGACTTGCTGACAAAGCCGTCGAGCACAGCGGCATTGGCATCGGCACGAGCGACCAGCGCATCGAGGCCACCGATCGACTTCGCCCACTGCAGCGCGTCGAGATAGTCTTCGACGCACAGCATCGACGGCGTGTTGATGGTTTCGCCCTTGAAGATGCCTTCGATCAGCTTTCCGCCCGAGGTCAGGCGGAAGATTTTTGGCAGCGGCCAGGCCGGCTTGTAGGTTTCAAGCCGCTCGACGGCGCGAGGCGACAGGATGAGCATGCCATGCGCGCCCTCGCCGCCCAGCACTTTCTGCCAGGAGAAGGTGACGACATCGAGCTTTTGGAAATCGAGCCTCTGCGCGAAAGCAGCTGATGTCGCGTCGCAAATGGTCAGGCCTTGGCGCGCGGCCGGGATGAAATCACCGTTGGACACGCGCACACCCGACGTGGTGCCGTTCCAGGTGAAGACCACGTCGCGGTCGAAATCGATCTTGATCAGGTCGGGCAGTTCGCCGTAGCCGGCTTCGATCTTGCGCACGTCGGCGAGCTTCAGCTGCTTGACCACGTCTGTGACCCAGCCCGAGCCAAAACTCTCCCAGGCGACCATGTCGACGCCGCGCTCGCCAAGCAGCGACCACAGCGCCATCTCGACCGCGCCGGTGTCCGACGCCGGCACGATGCCGATGCGGTAGTCCTTGGGAACCTGAAGGATTTCCCGCGTCAGCTCGATCGCCTGTTCGAGCTTGGCCTTGCCGATCTTGGCGCGGTGAGAGCGGCCAAGTGCCGCGTTTTTCAGCGCCTCGACCGACCAGCCGGGGCGTTTTGCACAGGGACCTGAGGAAAAATTGGGGTTTGCCGGGCGGAATCCGGGCTTCGTAGGTGTCGTCATCGTGGTCTATCCTTCCAGATAGTGGCCCCTCGTTGGGGAGGGGTGGCCCACGGACGGCGATATGCGTTCAGACTTCGGGCGTCAAGAGGAAAGTTTTTGTCGCATGCGGGATACTGGCGATCTGTGATCAGAACATCGTGACCTCAAACGCAAACGGCGGACCCGAAGATCCGCCGTCGTGGTTTCCCAGGCGCGAAGCCTACCAGAGGTCGTAGCGCAGGCCGAGTTTTACCGTTTGGTAGTCGATGCCCTTGTGGATGTTGAAGGCGCCACTGTCATAGGCGACATATTTCCCATCCGGGACCGAGAAATACTCGTAGCCGAGATCGACAGAAACGTTCTTGCTGACCTGGTAGGAGAATCCGGCACCAATCGAATACGCGAAATTGAATTTTGCGGCCGTATCGGTTTGCCCTTCATATCCGGCCGGATCATCGCAGAAGAAGCCGCCCGTGCCTGACGGGTTCACCGGTATTTCCTTACAATCGCGCGCACCCATGCTCTTGTAATACTTGTTGTACACCAGGCCGAGACCTCCGCCGATATAGGGGGTGAACCCTACATAGGTCCCGAGATCCACATAACCGTTGGCCATGAGGCTGTAGGCCTTGTTGTTGGCATTGTCGAAGCGATCGCACGCCTGCGTTGCGGGGGCGGAATTTATAGCCCCAAAGCCATCGTCCACCAGGGTCGAGCCATCACAAGTGGCCGCCAGCTTTTGGCGATCGGCGAACTTGTTGGTTGGCAAGATCCCGCCGTTCAGTTCAACACGAAGATAGTCGTTGACGTGATAACCCATACCGACACTGCCGGTGAACAGGCTGCTCTCGGACGTGAAGCTGTTCAGGGGCCCGCTCGAGACCTCTGCGTTGTCGAACGGGTGACTGAAGGCGTAGCCGACATCGCCGCGCAGATACCACCCGGAGCCGACCTCGACTGGCTGATAGTCGGGTGCCTGGTCAACATAGACAGGCGGATCGTAGTCGGCCGCGAGCACGGGCGTCAGCGGCAGGAACGCGAGTGCGGCGAGCGCCAGCGCGATACGCGATTTGAGTGTCATGGTCCCCGACTCCCTGATGTGGCAGCGTTCGCAATCGCGAGCACAGTCATCGTTTCAAAGAGCATTGTTAACCATAGTGGTTAAGTGCCGGTTAAGGCTAACAGAGCGTTAGCAAAATGATTTCGGCGTCGGGCAGCGCAAACAAAAAACCGCCCAGCTGTTGCCGGGCGGTTTGCACTTCTAGGAAATTTCGAGGCGATTACTTGGTGTAAATCGGCTCGGGTTCGGGCTGGTAGGGCTCCGGTGCCGGCGCACAATCCGACCGGCCGAACTGATAGCGCAGACCGCCGCGCACTTCGTGATTGCTGATGCCATGGTCGTAACCGGGGCCAACGTTGCTGTCCGAAGCATAGTCGAACATCCTGCCGCCGTTGATGTGGCTGAAACGGTAGCCGACATCGAGCTTGACCCGATCGGTCAGGCAGTAGGAAGCACCTGCCATGAGGGCATAGGCAAAGCGCCAGCCCTTGCCACCGGCATGCTCGAACGAGCCGTCGATATCGGTGTTGTGCAGCGTATCCCACTTCATCCAGGCACCACCGATGCCGGCGCCGACATAAGGCGTCACGCCATGCCAGGTGCCGATGTCGACATAGGCGTTGGCCAGAAGCAGCAGCGCCGAATACGAGCTGCTGTCACTCGAGGTGCAGGGGTCTTGCGCTATTCCGCAGAAACCGTTGGTCGAGCCGCTGAATTTCGAGCTGAACATCCAGTCCGCCGTCAGATCGGTGCGGAAGTGCTGGTTGATCTGGTAGCCGACGCCGCCACCGAAGGAGAACGCGCCCTTCAGCTTGGCGGTATCAAACGATCCGGTAAGCTGCGGCGGTGTCGGGCCGTAAGTCGTGTAATCGGAACCGCCGAACTTCGACCAGTGATAGCCGACGTCGCCGCGAATGTACCAGCCGCCATACTCGGCGACGGGCTCCTGGTAGACGGCTGGCGGAGCCTCTTCGACCACCGGCGGCTCAGCGAGATCGGCCGCGAATACCGGCCCTGCAACGCCCACGAACAGTGCGGCGAACAGAGCCTTTCTTGCTGTATTGAACATGCTTGTCACCCCTAAGAACCCTCGGAGCGGCGATCCCGTCCGAATGAGATTGGCTTTCAGTCGTGGATAATGAATTGCAAAGGTTAAAAGGCATTTAACCGTGTTGCTTAACCACGAATCTCTAAAATTCGAAGGATTCAGACTTGCTGTTCCGCTATGCGAGACTTGCTTTGAGCCAACAAAAAGCCCGCCAAAAAGGCGGGCTTTGAGCGGCTGAGGCTCCGTGCGGCGACGCCTCTATGGGCGCGCCGGGATCAGGCGGCGCTGCGTGTTTCGGAAATGACCTCTACGATGTCGTTGACAACGGCCTCGACCAGTTGCGGATCGTCGCCCTCGGCCATGACGCGGATTAGCGGCTCGGTGCCGGAAGGCCGGATGACCAGACGCCCAGCCTTGCCGAGACGATTGCGGGCTTCCTCTATCGCCGCCTTGACGGGCGCTTCCTCCAGCGGCTTGCCGCCGGAAATCTGGACGTTCTTCAAAAGCTGCGGCACCGGTTCGAACTTCCTGGACAATTCGCTGACCGGCCGGTTCTGCCGCTTGATGCAGGCAAGCACCTGCAGCGCCGAGACGAGACCATCGCCAGTGGTCGAGAAATCAGACAGCACGATATGCCCCGACTGTTCACCACCGACATTCAAGCCATGCGCGCGCATATGCTCGACGACATAGCGGTCGCCGACCTTGGTGCGGTGCAGTTGCAGGTTGATGTCGCCCAGGAACCGCTCAAGGCCGAGATTGGACATGACTGTCGAAACCACACCGCCGCCGGCAAGCCGCCCGCTCTGGTGCCAGGACTCGGCGATCAGCGCCATGATCTGGTCGCCGTCGACGATCGCGCCGTTCTCGTCGACGATGACGACGCGATCCGCATCGCCATCGAGCGCGATGCCGATGTCGGCGCGCACTTCATGCACTTTCTTCTGCAGGCCGGCCGGATGGGTCGATCCGCATTCCTTGTTGATATTGAAGCCGTTGGGTTCGACGTTGAGCGCAATGACCTCGGCGCCGAGTTCCCAAAGCGCCGCGGGCGCGACCTTGTAGGCGGCGCCATTGGCGCAGTCGACGACAATCCTCAAGCCTGAAAGCGACATCGAGCGCGGCAGCGTGCGCTTGGCGAATTCGATATAGCGGTCGTGCACGCCATCAACGCGCTTGGCCCGGCCAAGTCCATCAGAGTCGGCCAGCGCCAATTCAATGTCCTTGTCGAGCATGGCCTCGATGCGCTCTTCGATCTCATCGGAGAGCTTGTAGCCGTCCGGGCCGAACAGTTTGATGCCATTGTCGTAGTAGGGATTGTGCGAAGCCGAGATCATCACGCCGATGTCGGCGCGCAGCGACCGCACAAGCATGGCGACTGCGGGGGTCGGGATCGGGCCAAGCAGGAACACGTCCATGCCAGCGGCGCAAAGGCCGGCCACCATGGCGTTCTCGATCATATAGCCGGAAAGCCTGGTGTCCTTGCCAAGCACGACACGATGGCGATGGCTGCCGCGCTGGAAAGACAGGCCCGCGGCCATGCCCACCCGCATGGCGATCTCCGCCGTCATTGGAAACTTGTTGGCGCGCCCGCGAATGCCGTCGGTGCCGAAATAATTCCCTGCCATGCCAGTCAGTTCCCGATAATTTTCCTGGCGCGTCTTGCCACAATTAGCCGGCGCCTTCCGATCACAATGTGTGATTGTATGTTACCAATCCTTAGAAAATCATTGTTGTGCACCGCACACTGCACTGTTGCAGTCTATCATAGCGTGAGTGTCTCCCGGCAATATACCAGTCATGCGAGCCGCTCGGCGCGGATGCACCTGGAAAATCTTGGTCCGAAGCGCTCAACGGACAACGATTTCATCACCTTATCGGGAGCAGACCGCTTTTCAGGGGTTTATGCCCCACTTGGCATCTGGCGCAACCGATCGTTGAACGCTATTGATTTGCAGGGACGTATCATGGGCTGCTGCAACGGAGAAACGCTATGCTCATCCACCGACTTGCCACTTTGACGGGCCTCGCCGTCGTCACCCTGTTCCTCGCCGCGCCAGCCAACGCGCTGACCATGGCCGAGTGCAGCACCAAGTACAACGCGGCCAAGGACGGGGGGACACTCGCCGGGCAGAACTGGAACCAGTTCCGCAAGGCGCAGTGCGGCACCGACGCCGCCGCCGCGACGGACGCCACCAAGCCGGCTGCTACCAAGGCGGCCGAAACAAAACCTGCCAAGGCGGCCAAGGCAGCTGCCGCCGCGCCTGCCGACAGCACCGCCAAGGGGCTGACGGCGAAGGAATGCAGCACCAAGTACCAGGCCGCGAAGGCTGCCGGCACGTTGAACGGCATGAAGTGGAATGACTTCCGCAAGGCCGAGTGTGCTGCCGGAGCGACAGCAGCGGCTGATACGAAGCCTGCGACCACAAAGGCGGCCGCGACCACCACCGCACCTGCCGAGGGTGGCAAGGGCCTGACCATGGCGGAATGCAGCACCAAGTACCAGGCGGCGAAGACGGCCAACACGCTGAAAGGCATGAAGTGGAACGACTTCCGCAAGACCGAATGCGGCGCCGGCGCATCCGATGACGACAGCGTGCCGGCTCCGAGCGAAGCCAGCTACACCAAAGAGCCCGCAAAGCCGACGACAGTTGCGCCCAAGGGCGTCACCTTCCCGGCTGCGATCGCGGCGAAATACGCCAGCGAGACCCCCGGCAAGGGCCGCATGCACACCTGCCTCGACCAGTATTATGTCCTCAAGGACGCCAATGCGCTCGGCGGCCTGAAGTGGATCCAGAAGGGCGGCGGCTTCTACAGCCTCTGCAACGCCAAGCTGAAGAGCTGAGCGCCGCAAGGCAGGACTGAAAAACAAAGCCCGCGAGGCATTCGCCTCGCGGGCTTTTTTTTGCGCTCGCTACAGCTCAGGCCGCAGACCCTGGCGACTGCAAAAGCCCGACCAGGCTTGTGAGATCGGCATTGGCCTTGCCAGCGGCCACACCGCGCTTCATCAGGCCCTGCATCGGCAGCACGAGTTCGGTGCTGATGCCTGCCTCACGGCTTGCATCGATCAAGTTGACATAGGCTTCCGCCTGCATGCCGAGGTTGGACACCACATTGCTGGCGTGATCGCCCGCGTCGATTTGCTCGGCCCATTTCGGCAATCCGCCCTGCATGGCCCCAAGCCAGGACATCAGCAGCGGCATGAATTCGCTTGCTGGAACCCTAGAGGTCCCGACCAGCGCCAGCGCATGCATCACGCCCGCGAACAGACCATACATGCCCGCCAGCAGCGAAATGTCATAGAGCGGCGCCAACCCGGCGTCCTCACCGAGATACCTGGCTGTGCCAATCGCGCCAAGTTGTCCGGCATGGCGGTCAAAGCCTTGCTTCGAGCCACTGTAAAGGATCAACGCCTCCGGTCGGCCGATCATCGGCGGCACGGCCATGATGCCGCCGTCGACGTAGTCGGCGCCAAGCCTGCCGGCCCATGACGCCATGGCCCGCGCTTGCTCTGGCGTGCCATTGGTGAGGTTGATCAGCGTTCGCCCGGCCAATGCTTCTAGCGCCGGCCCGAATGCTTCATGGACCGTGTCGTAGACGAGGAGGCAGACCACAATGAGCCGGCTCGACTTCACCGCCTCATCGAGGCTCTCAGCCGCCGTCGCGCCCTTGGCCACCAGGGCATTCGCCTTCGCCGGTGAACGGTTCCAGACCGTCACCGACAGTCCCTCGTCAAGAAATGCATTGGCCAGAGCCGTGCCCATGGCGCCAAGGCCAATTACAGTTACGTCAGTCATGGGGTTCTCCCTTGTTCAATCCTCACCGGGTCAAGCCGGCAGCGGGCTCAAATCCTGCCCAAGGCCGCCATCGACGGTCAGCCGGGCGCCGGTGGTGAAGGTTGCGTCGAAGGCCAGGAACAGCACGGCGCGCGCCACCTCTTCGACCGAGCCATGGCGCTTCATCGGCGTGATCGCGTCGCCGATCGCCATGAAGGCGGCGCGTTGTTCGGGAGAGGCATCGGCAACGCCCATCGTCGGTGTGTCGATGAAGCCGGGGCTGACCACGTTGACGCGGATACGCCGCGGCAGAAGCTCCGCCGCAAGCACCTTGGCGAAGGCGCGCAGGGCAGCCTTCGACCCGGAATAGACGCTCATCCCGCCACTGCCGGATTCATCCGCGATCGATGACGTGAAGACGATGGCACCGCCATCCCTGATCAACGGCAGCATGCGTTGCACGGTGAAAAAAGCGCCCTTGGCATTGATATTGAAGGTGCGGTCGTAGCTTTCCTCGGTGACCAGTTCCACGGGCTCAAGGTTGGCAACGCCGGCATTGATGTGGAGGAAATCGATCTGGCCGAGCTTCTGTCCCACTTCCGCGCCAAGCGTGACGATGTCGGCCATGTCAGCCGTATCGGAGCGTACGACATGGGAGCGCGAGAACAGCTTTTTGCGAGCCGCGTCGATGTTGCGCTCATTGAGGCCTGTCACCAGAACCTCCGCGCCACCCGCGACCAGGGCCTCGGCAACGGCAAGCCCCATGCCGTGCGTGCCGCCGACCACCACGGCCTTCTTTCCTGCGTATCGGGTCATAATGACGTGCCTCCGGGTTGGATTGACCAAGCCGGAAACCTATGTGGGCACTTTACTTTCCTCAAGTACAGACAATAAAGTAAGGTACCTACCGATTGTTCAGTATTGGAGAGATCATGGGAAAGAAGCAGCCAGATAGTTGCGGGCTCGGACCAGCGCTGGAGGTCATCGGCGGCAAATGGAAGGCGCTGTTGCTCTGGCAGGTGCACAAGGCACCGGTGAGATTCGGGGAACTCAAGCGGTTGGTGCCGAAGATCAGCGAGAAGATGCTGATCCAGCAGCTACGGGAGATGGAGGCCGACGGCATTATCCACCGCAAGGTCTTTCACGAAGTGCCGCCCAGGGTCGAGTATTCCATCACCGACCTTGGTGCAGAACTGGACAACGCCCTGATCCCACTGTCCAAATGGGGCAAGCAGCATGCCGGGCGGATCGAGGAGCAACGCTCGGGCACGCCGAGTTCGCCAGCGCTGACGGCGTGACTTCAGGGGTGCTTCGGATCGACAGAGACAAGCAATACGGGAATGGAACAGCAAAACGCCGCGGGGTTGAAGCCGCGGCGTTTTTGGTATCAGCCCTGGTAAGGAACTAGCTTGACGGTTGCGGCTCCATGCCGCCCTCCGGCTCCGGACCCTTCTTGCGGCGCCCGCCGGACTTCGGCACGGCCGAGCCACGGCTTGTCGGCGTGTCATCGCCAAGGTCGCGCGCCGGCTTGTTGCCCGCGATCAGCTGCTTGATCTCTTCGCCCGACAGCGTCTCATATTCGAGCAGGCCCTGCGCCAGCGTGATCCATTCCTTCTTCTTCTTGGTCAGGATGGACTTCGCCGACGAATAGGCCTCGTCGATCAGGCGGCGCACTTCGGCATCGATGATCTGCGCCGTCTCTTCCGAGACATTCTGCGTGCGCGCCACCGAGTGGCCGAGGAAAACCTCTTCCTGGTTGTCGCCATAAGCGACATGGCCGAGCTTGTCGGAGAAGCCCCAGCGCGTCACCATGGCCCGCGCCAGCTTGGTTGCCTGCTCGATGTCCGAGGAGGCGCCCGAGGTGATGTTCTCCTTGCCGAACTTGAACTCCTCGGCAACGCGGCCACCCATCATGATCGCAAGACGCGAGATCATGTATTTGTAGCTCATCGAATAGCGGTCACCTTCCGGCAACTGCATCACCATGCCGAGCGCCCGGCCGCGCGGAATGATCGTCGCCTTGTGCAGCGGATCGGCCGACGGCACGTTGAGCGCCAGGATAGCATGGCCAGCTTCGTGATAGGCGGTAAGCTCCTTCTCGGCCATCGTCATCGCCGACGAGCGGCGCTCCGCACCCATCATGATCTTGTCCTTGGCGTCCTCGAACTCGGCCATGGTGACAAGGCGCTTGTTGCGCCGCGCCGCCATCAGGGCGGATTCGTTGACGAGGTTCATCAGGTCGGCACCGGAGAAACCTGGCGTGCCGCGTGCGATGACCTTGAGATCGACATTCGGCGCCAGCGGCACGTTGCGCACATGCACCTTGAGGATCTTCTCGCGGCCGACGATGTCGGGGTTTGGCACCACGACCTGGCGGTCGAAGCGGCCTGGACGCAGCAGCGCCGGGTCGAGCACGTCGGGCCTGTTGGTGGCGGCGATCAGGATGATGCTCTCGTTGGACTCGAAACCATCCATCTCGACCAGCAGCTGGTTCAGCGTCTGCTCACGCTCGTCATTGCCGCCGCCGAGACCGGCGCCGCGATGACGGCCGACGGCATCGATTTCGTCGATGAAGATGATGCAGGGTGCGTTCTTCTTGGCCTGGTCGAACATGTCACGGACGCGGCTCGCGCCAACGCCGACAAACATCTCGACGAAGTCGGAGCCTGAAATGGTGAAGAACGGCACATTGGCTTCGCCGGCAACCGAGCGGGCGAGCAGCGTCTTGCCGGTTCCCGGAGGACCGACGAGCAGCACGCCACGCGGAATCTTGCCGCCGAGCCGCTGGAACTTCTGCGGGTCGCGCAGGAATTCGACGATCTCTTCCAGGTCTTCCTTGGCCTCATCGACGCCGGCAACATCCTGGAACGTGACGCGGCCATGCGCTTCGGTCAGAAGCTTGGCCTTCGACTTGCCAAAACCCATCGCTCGACCGGAACCGGACTGCATCTGGCGCATGAAAAATATCCAGACACCAAGGATGAGGATCATCGGCAGCCAGGAGATCAGCATCGAGAACAGCGAACCGGAACCATCATTCTCCGGGCGCGCGTTTATGGTGACGTTCTTGTCCTGCAACTTGGAGACCAGCGACGGATCGCCCGGGGAATAGGTCTGGAAGCCGCTGGCATTGTCGGTGTAGGTGCCGTTGATACGGGCGCCCACGATGGTCACGGTCTTGACACGGCCCGCCGCGACATCCTGCAGGAACTGCGAATAAGGCACATCGCTCGTGGCTCCACGCGTCTGCGGCGTCTGGAACAGATTGAACAAGGCAATGAGCAGGACCGCTATGATCGCCCAGAGCGCGAGATTGCGATAATTCGGATTCATCAATTGTCCCGTTGGACGTCCACGAGCGGACGCACGTCATGAGAGGAAACTTGAGCCTAACATAGGGAGAGCGCCTCCCCTTGCCAAGCATAACAGCACGTCTCGGTTAAGCTTTCGCCCAAGATCAACCGGCACTCTGGCCACTGAAAGGCAGGGGTGGAACCGGCGCCGCGCCGATCAGCTCGGCGACGGCGTCCGCCAGCGCCAGATCAAATGATGGCAGGAACCGGGCAAATGGCCCCACGGCCGGCCGGGCAGCCATCATCCGCGATGCCGGACTATCCGCCGCCAAACCTTGGTTTTCGGCATCCACCCAGAGTGCGGGCTCCAAGGCCAGCGCCGCCCTGGCAAGGCTTGCCGGCGCGTCGCCCTCCTGGCTTGCCCGCTTCGCGGCGGCCGTGGCTGCCGCGGCGCCGAGCGGCGCGATCAACAATGCGCCGTGGCTGTCGCTCGCCGTGATTATCCGCCGGCCGTCCCACAGCGCGCCATCGACCATCGCCGCGGCCGATGGCAGCCCACGCGCTTCCCGGTGCAGGAAAATCCCGGCGCGCCGGAAATCGACCACCGTCCGCGACAATGTGGCGCAAAGAAATCCGCCCTTCAGCCGGCAAAAAAGTGCCTCGCCGCGCGCCTGTTCCGGCAGAAAGGCAACCCCACCGATCGTCGCCAGCAGGATGCGCAACGCATAGATCGCCGCCCGGTCTTCGCCAGAGGCCAGGAAACCTGGATCGAGGCGGACAAGGCCGGTGACCGGCTGGCTGGCAAAGTCGCGGATCAGCCCGGCGGCAACTTGGCCGAGCTCGACGCGCTCGGCGGCGGCACGGGCGGACAGCGCCAGCGCACTATCCGCACGCGCTGTATCGTCGTCGCCGACAAGCGCGGCGCGGACGCGCGGACGCTCGAAGGTCGCATCTTCATTGGTCGGGTCTTCAGCCCAGCCGACATGCTGGCGTCGCAGATAGTCTCGCAACGCTTCGCGCCGTGTTGCCAGCAGCGGCCGCGCGATCCAGCAACGCCAATCGTAAAGGGTGGCCGGCGCCATGCCGGCGAGGCCCCGTGCCCCATCGCCGCCAACTCCGTCGCGGGTCCGGCGCATAAGCACGGTTTCGGCCTGGTCGTCAGCGGTGTGGCCGGTCAGGATCAAGCCGATGCCTTCCGCGCGCGCAGCCTCGGCCAGCAGCCGGTAGCGCGCCTCCCGCGCGGCGGCGGGCAAGCCGGTGGACGGTTTGGACCCGGACCAAGCCAGGATGCGGTGTGGAATGCCACGTTCGGCGCAAAGCGATGCCACAGCATGTGCTTCGGCGGTCGCGCCAGGGCGCAGTCCGTGGTCGATCGTCACCGCCAGCAATTTCGTTGCCGGTGCGGTCAGGTCGAGATGGGTTTTGAGAAGAAGCAGAAGGGCGGTCGAATCGCTGCCGCCGGACACGGCAGCCACGGCGCCGTTGGTAAAATCAATGTGCGAAAAAAGGCTCTTTGATAAAGATGGCTCAGTGTCGAGCATCAATGCATGTCGCTCAAAAGCGGTCCCGATTTTGGGGTCACGACAGGCAGGAAAAAACTAGCACGCCGCGAGCGCCCTCTCCTGCTTGACGCGTTCCTTGAGCGCACCGGAAATGTCGGGATAGCGCTTGCCGATTTCGCTGAACGTGGCGCAAGCGACATCATGCTGCTTGAGGCCGACCAGCGAAACACCGAGCTTCAGCAGCATATCGGGAGCCTTCTTGGCCTTGGGGTAGTCCTTGCTGGCGGCGAGGAAAGTCTCGGCCGCGTCGCGGTATTTCTGCTGGCCGAGCAGCGACTCACCCAACCAGTAATGCGCATCCGCTGCCTTGGCATCCCTCGGGAACCGGGAAATGTGATCCCGGAAACCCTGTTCGGCCGTGCTATAGTCGCCCGACAGGATGAACTGGTAGGAGTTGCGATAAAGCTCCTCCGGGTTGTTGGTATCAGGCAGTGCCGCGACCACCGTGCCATCGGCCTTGCCGGTCTTGGCGGGTGCCGCTGTCGCCGGGGCGGTGTCCTGCACCGGCGCGGTCGCCTGGGTGTTGCCGTCGGCGTCGATCACATTGCCGTTCTTGTCGACGGTGATGGTGCCGAAGGTCTTGGCCGGAGCACCGGGGATCACCTTGCCGGGGTCGCCACTGGGCGATTCGACGATGACGTCCTCGACGCTCTGGCCGCCGGCTGGCGCGGTGTCCGCATCGGCCGGCGCCTGCGTCGCGGGTGCCGCCGCCACGTCGGTATTGGTGTCGGTGGTGGCATCCGATTTCTTTTGCGGATCCTTCTTGGGCGCCGCGGGCGCCTGTCCGCCTTGCGTACCGCCTTCCAGTTGCTGGAAGCGGAACTCGTTGTCTTCCTGCTGCTTGCGGATCTGTTCCTGCATCTGCAGGACCTGGAAATTGAGTTCCTCGATCTTGCCGTTCATCTGCCGCAGCTGGTCCTCCAACCCGGTGACCGCGTTCGGGTCGGACTGCGCCATCTGAACCTGCTCCGGCTTTTTCTTATCATGGAAAAGGCTGGGCAGCTCGATTGTTGGCAGATGGAAGGAAAAGCCGCTGTCGGCTGGTTGCCCTGTGCTGGTTGCCCCTAGGCCGCCAGCAGAGGCGGTGACGCCTGATAGGAGCAGCAGCGCAAGTGTGCCGCTCAAGACCGATCTGAAATGCATGTGCCTCTCGCCGTAAATCGTTAGCCTGTTCGCGCCTTCCAATCAGAATGGGACCAGCCAGACGCCCTCGGCTCATAGCAGGACCCGAGACTTCGGCCAAATTTTGTTTCGGGCGGCCTTATATGAAAAAGGCGGCCTCGCGGCCGCCTTTCAGATACGAGTGTTGCAATTCTGCCGATCAGGAACCGGCGCCGTTGAGCGTGGTGACGGCACGGCGGTTCTGCGACCAGCAGGAGATGTCGTCGCACACCGCGACCGGGCGTTCCTTGCCATAGGAAATCGTCTTCAGGCGGCTGGCCGAAACGCCCTTGGCAACCAGGAAATCGCGGGTGGCGGCTGCGCGGCGGGCGCCGAGTGCCAGGTTGTATTCGCGGGTGCCGCGTTCGTCGGCATGGCCTTCGACAACAATGGCATACTGCTTGTACTGGTTCAGCCACTGCGCCTGGCGTGCAAGCGTGGTCTGCGCATCGGCACGGATCGAGGTCGAGTCCGTATCGAAGAAGATGCGGTCGCCGATGTTGACGGTGAAGTCCTGCGCCGATCCGGGCGTTGCCGCGCCGGCGCCATTGAGGCCAAGGTCGGCGGCATTGTTCGGCGTCT
>JBDSLV010000104.1:0-13768 GCA_039916205.1 Mesorhizobium sp.
TTCCCTCGGAAAAACGTTTCGCGATGCAAGCTGTTGCCGGAATGGTTTGGCGTGGAGCTGGTTATTGGCGGGCGGCAATCGCCGCCGCCGCCCCGATCATGAAGCCGGCGGCCGTACGGTTCAGGGCCTTGAGCGTACGCGGCGACTTGAGGAACCAGCGCGCCTTGGCCGCCAGCGCCAGATAGGGCAGCAGCACCACCAGCAGCACGAGGATGGTGAGTGCGACGAGAATGCCGTAGTCGGCCAGCGTGATGGTCTTCAGGTCGACGATGGTCGGTGTGATGGCGAGATAGAAGATCATCGTCTTCGGGTTGCCGAAGGTGACGGTGAGCCCGGCCAGGAAACTGGCGACAAGCCCGCCCTTGCCTTTCTTCGCCTCGACAGTCTCTGCCGTGATGCCGCTTGTCCAGAAGCGCCAGGCCAGGAAGGCGAGATAGGCAACGCCCAGCCATTTGATGGCGAGGAAAACCATGCCGAAAGACTGTGCAACGAAAGCGAGACCGAGCACCACGGCGGTGAGATAGGTGAGATCGCCGATCATCAGCCCGAACGACATGGCGAGCGACGAACGAAAGCCGGAGCCGAGCGCACGCGCCACAAGCGCGGTGATGCCGGGACCGGGAATGGCGGCGGCGATGCCGAGCGCGGCGCTATAGGCAAGGAATCCGGTGAGCGTCATGGTGGCGACCTTCAACTGAAGGGCCTTTTTCGCACAAAACAGGGTTGTCGGGAATTCCCTGCCCCGGGATTTGGTTGCACCAGAGCGGCGGCGGCAGGCCGATCGCGCCGGTCGGGTCAGTCGTGGGTGATGCGCCAGATGGTGCCGTTACCGTCCTCGCTGACGATCAACGCTCCATCCTTGGCGACAGCCACGCCAACCGGACGGCCCCAGACCTCGCCGCTGGAGACAACGAAGCCGGTGATGAAGTCCTCATATTCGCCGGTCGGCTTGCCGTCCCTGAACTTCAGCCGCACCACCTTGTAGCCGGTCCTGTTGCCGCGATTCCAAGAGCCGTGCAGGGCGACGAAGGCATCGCCCTGATATTCGGCGGGAAAGCTCTTTCCGGTGTAGAAGACGATGTTGAGCGGTGCCGAATGCGCCTGCATCAGCACATCGGGAATGGTCGCCTTGCCCGCGAGGTCGGGGCGCTCGCCCTTGTGGCGCGGGTCCTCATTGTTGCCGATATAATACCAGGGCCAGCCGTAGAAGGCGCCGTCCTTGACGGATGTCGCGTATTCGAACGGCGCATTGTCGCCCAGCGCGTCGCGCTCGTTGACGACGCACCACAGCGCGCCGGTCGCCGGCTGGACGGTCATGCCCGAGCAGTTGCGCAGGCCGGTGGCGACGATGCGCCCGTTCTTGCCGTCCGGGTCGAAAGCCAGGACATCGGCGCGGCCGTCCTCGGTCCCCCAGGCGGCACCAAGCGGCTTTGATTTGACCCAGGCATCGAGCCCGCCCGCCGGCTCATTGTCCATGTCCTCGGCGGCGTTCGACCCGGAGCCGACCGAAAGATACATCGTCTTGCCGTCGGGAGAAAACGCGATGTCGCGCGTCCAGTGATGGTTGGAAGGAATGCCGTCGACGATGGGCTCGGGCTCGCCGGAGGCTTTCAGGTCGCCGCCGTGATAGGCGAAGCGCACGATGCTGTCGCTGTTGGCGATATAGACCCATTGCGGGTCATCGCCCGGTGGATAGAAGGCGATGCCGTAGGGCTGGTTGAGGCCGCCGGCAAAGATGCCGCTTTCGGCGGGTTTCGCGCTGCCCTCCGCGAGACGGTAGATGCGTATCTGGTTGGCCTCGCTGTCGGCGACGAACAAGTCGCCGTTGGGGGCGACACGGACGACGCGCGGGTTGTTGATGCCCGAGGCGATCATCTCCGCCGAAAAGCCCGGCGGCAGCTGTGGCTTCGCGCCTTGCGGCCGTTCCACCAGACCGGCGCCGTTGGAGGCGGATTTGGTGACATAGGGTTTTGGCAGGTCTTCCGGCTTGATCAGCCGGCGCACGCCCGGCTTGTCGGCATGCCAGTCGCCGAAGGCTGCAGCACCTTTCAGCACTGGCTGATCCGCCTGCTGGGCGAATGTGGTGGTGGTGAGAAACAGGGCGGGAATCGCCAGCACGGCCAATCGGATCATCCTGCCCTCCCAAACCGGTCGCAAACACGGACCACGAAGAGTAGAAACGGTTGGTTTCGCGGAATCGTTCCAGTCACGCGACGAAATGAGGCAAGATTTTCACGCGAGTCTCGGTCAGATTGCCATGAGCGGCAGCGTGATGCGAAACGAAGAGCCGCCGCGCGGGCCATCGGCCACCGAGACCTGGCCATCATGGCGCTGCACGACCTCGCGCACCAGATGCAGCCCGAGCCCCGCGCCATGGTCGCGCGCCTGCACGCGATAAAATGGCTCGAATATATGCTCGCGGTGTTCGTCCGGAATGCCAGGGCCCTCGTCGCGGACCTCGATGGCGCCGCTGCGTTCGACAGCAATGACAATCTCGCCCCGGCCGCCGGCATGCTCGATGGCGTTCTGGACCAGATTGGTGACGGCGCGCTGCAGCGAGGCCTGGTCGCCGGCGATCAGCACCGGGTCCTTTCCGGCCTCGTAGGACAGCCGGTAGCCGGCCGCGATGGCGAGCGGCGCCAGTTCGGCGGTCACCGTCATGCCCATCGCCACGAGATCGACCGGGAATGACCGGCGCGGTTCATGGTCTAGCCGCTGCAGGTCGAGCAACTGGTCGGCCATCAGCGACAGGCGCGCGACATCGGCCAGCAGGCGATCCTGATCCTGCCCTGACGCCAGATCCTCAAGCCGGGTCTGCAGGATGGCGATCGGCGTGCGCAATTCGTGGGCGGCATCGGCCAGGAAGCGTTTGTGCCGGCCGTAGCCCTCGTCGAGCCGGTTCAGCGCTTCGTTCACCGCCTTGACCAACGGGGCGACCTCCGCCGGCACGTTGCCGACCGCCAGCCGGGTGCCGCGCTGGTCGATGTCGATGCGCTGCGCGTCGACGGCGATTTCCCTCATGCCGGCAAAGGCGCGCGTGACGATGAGCGGAATGGCGATGAGCGTCACCAGGGCCAGGATCGCGAACTGCGGCAGGATCATCAGCTGCGAGACCACGACCGCGATGTAGGATACGCTGAGCATCTGGCCATTGCCGGCGAGGACCTTGAAGGCGCCGGCCTTGGTGGTGAGCGTCTGGATCACCCCTGAAAGCTCCTCGCCGGCGTCCAGCGCGGTGATTTCTCCAGAGCTGAACTGGTCAAGATGCTCCGCCAGGTGTTTGAAGGCGGGCGGAATGGTGCCGCGTGAGATGGACTTGCCGTGGTCATCGACCACCACGAACCAGAAGCCGGGGGCTTCCTTGCCGAGGCCTGTCAGCTCGGACGACGGATCCAGCGTCAGTTCTCCAGCCGCGTTGCGTGAAACGGCGTTGGCGACGATCGAGCCGGCGCTGTCGTCCATGATCTTGGCCGGAAGATTGGCGCGGATGACGATGGTGACGACGCTGGTCATGAGAATGCCGAGCACGATCGCCTGCAGCAGAAGCAGCTGCCAGACCAGGCGCCATTTGAGCGAGCGCGCGGGTTTTTTCACGACGCCCGCTTCATCAGGTAGCCGACGCCGCGCACCGGATGGATTTCCACGCCGGCGCCGGCCTCGGTGAGTTTCTTGCGCAGGCGCGACACGTGCGTATCGAGCGCGTTCGACTGAATCTCGTCATCGAAGGAATAGACGGCCTCTTCGAGCACCGAACGAAGCACGGTCCGCCCCCGGCGTTTGGCCAGGGCTTCGAGAACCAGCAATTCCCGCCGCCGCAGCGGCATGACCTGATCCGCGACCATGGCCTGGCGATTGCCGAAATCGAAGGTGAGATGGCCAAGACGCAACATGTCGTCGGCGATGCCGGAAGGGCGGCGCATCACGGCACGCAGCCGGGCCAGCAGTTCCTCCAGGGCGAATGGCTTGGCCAGATAGTCGTCAGCGCCGGTATCGAGGCCGGTGACCCTGTCGGCGAGATCGCCCTTGGCTGTCAGCACGATCACCGGCACGGATACGCCGAGCTCGCGCAATTTCGGCAGCAGCGTCAGGCCGTCGCCGTCCGGCAGCTGCCGGTCAAGCAGGATGGCGTCATACTGGAAGGTCTGGACCGCCTCCATCGCCGCGCCGATCGTCATGACGTGGTCGACCAGCATGTCGTGTTTTGCCAGCACCGAGCAGAGCGCGTTCGCCATCTCGCGCTCGTCTTCGACCAACATGATTCGCATAGGTATGTGCTCCGGCTGCCCCCGCCCCAGTCACATCAAGGAGATTGCAGCTACATTGCAGCCGCCGGCGATTCCAGATCGTGGATCAAACAATGAATGAGGCCACGGCGGGACCGAGGGCTGGCGCGCTGTTTCAATATGAAGATGAGTTCAGCCGTGCGCCGTCACCTGTCGGTGCCACACGGGCTGGTGAAATGGATCAGCTTCCCGCAGCGTAAAAATCGTCGTCGAGGCGCTTTTCCAGTTCAACGAGATCCGCCGGCAGCGGCAGGCCCATGGCGCGCATTTCATTCAGCTTCTCGCGCAGCCGCTCCTGCACCTCATGCTGGTCTTCCGGCTGGTTGACCATCTCCTCGAGCAGCAGGCTGATCTGGGCCTTGAACTCTTCGAGCGCCATTCGTTTTCTCCTTGCAGGACAAGCCCTTCGATTCTGGACTGTCGTCCAGGTGAGATCAAGGTCAGGCCGGCCTCATCTGAATATCGATATACCTAACGCAGCATCCGGGAAATCAGCTGCGCGGTATAATCCACCATCGGCACGATGCGGGCATAATTGAGCCGGGTTGGGCCGATGACGCCGAGCGCACCGACGACGCGGGCGTCCTTGTCGCGATAGGGTGCGACCACCAGCGACGAGCCCGACAGCGAAAACAGCTTGTTCTCCGAGCCGATGAAAATGCGCACGCCGGAGCCTTCTTCGGCGAGGTCGAGCAATTGGATCAGCCCATCCTGCGTCTCCATGTCCTCGAACAAGTGGCGCAACAGCTCGATATCGGCCTGGGCGGTAACGTTTTCGAGCAGATTGGCGCGGCCGCGCACGATGAGCCGGGCAGGCAAGCCGCTGTCCGCCCCGGCCCATACCGCCAGCCCCTTCTCGACCAGGTCCTGCGACAGCGTGTCGAGCGCCGCCTTCGTCTCGTCCTTGATGCGGGCGATCTCCACCCGTGCCTCGGCCAGCGTGCGGCCGCGGATATGGGCGTTGAGGAAGTTTGAGGCCTCGTGCAGCTGCGAAACGGTGATGCCGGCCGGCAGGTCGACGACGCGGTTCTCGACATCGCCGTTCTGCGACACCAGCACCGCCAGCGCCTTGGTCGGCTCGAGCTGGATGAATTCGATGTGTTTCAGCGCCACTTCGTTCTTGGTGGCGAGCACCAGGCCGGCGCCGCGCGACATGCCCGACAGCATCTGGCTGGCCTCGGTCAGCATATGTTCCAATGTGGCGCCGGAGCCGGATGCCCGCACTTGCGCTTCGATGGCGCGGCGCTCCTCGTCGGAAAGATCGCCCAGTTCCATGAAAGCGTCGACGAAGAAGCGCAGGCCGGCCTGCGTCGGCAGCCGTCCGGCCGAGATGTGCGGGGCGTAGATCAGGCCGAGATGTTCGAGGTCGCTCATCACATTGCGGATGGTCGCGGGCGACAGCGATGACGGCAGGATACGCGAGAGGCTGCGCGACCCGACCGGCTCGCCGTCCCGGAGATACGAATCGACGATGCGCCGAAAAATATCGCGCGAACGCATATCGAGCGATTGAAGGGCTGGCGACTGAAGCGCCGACAGTTGCGAACTCGGATCGACGGCCTTGGTCATTCGGTCAAAAAACCTCCAGCCCAAGGTTATAGGCTTCAACCCCCGCCACGCAACCCGGCGCCGCGTTTGCGGTCGCCCGGCGCCGTATGCGCGGTCGCTCGGTCCATTTTCCTTTGCGCCATGCCTGCCATGCGGTTACAAGCCGGCCACGATTCCGAAAAATGACTGGAAAGAAGCCTGAATGCGCCCCTCCAAACGCCAATTCGACGAAATGCGCGCCATATCCTTCGAGCGCGGTGTCTCCAAGCACGCCGAAGGCTCATGCCTGGTGAAGTTCGGCGACACGCACGTGCTGTGCACGGCGAGCCTTGAGGAAAAGGTGCCGGGCTGGATGCGCAATTCCGGCAAGGGCTGGGTTACGGCGGAATATGGCATGCTGCCGCGCTCGACCGGCGAACGCATGCGCCGCGAGGCTTCCGCTGGCAAGCAGGGTGGCCGGACACTGGAAATCCAGCGGCTGATCGGCCGTTCCTTGCGGGCGGTCGTCGACCTGCAGGCGCTGGGCGAACAGCAGATCACAGTCGATTGCGACGTCATCCAGGCCGATGGCGGCACCCGCACCGCCTCGATCACCGGCGGCTGGGTGGCGCTGTATGATTGCCTGCGCTGGATGGAAGCGCGCCAGATGGCCAGCGTCGCCAAGGTGCTGAAAGATCATGTCGCGGCGATTTCCTGCGGCATCCATGATGGCCAGCCGGTCATCGACCTCGACTACATCGAGGATTCCTCGGCCGGCACCGACGCCAATTTCGTCATGACCGGCAAGGGCGGCATCGTCGAGATCCAGGGCACCGCCGAGGGCGAGCCCTTCTCGGAAGAGCAGTTCGCATCGCTCATGGGCCTGGCCAAGAAAGGCATCCAGCGCCTGGTCAGCTTGCAGCAGATGGCGGTCGCGTAGGTTTTGTTAGGCGATTGAGGTTGGCGATCCTTCCCACCCCCCTCTGGCCTGCCGGCCATCTCCCCCGCAAGGGGGGAGATCGGGCTGCCGGACTGATTTCGCCAATTTCCAACGTTGAAGGGCAGGCGCAGCCGTCAAAACTGCTAATCTCCCCCCTTGCGGGGGAGATGGCCGGCAGGCCAGAGGGGGGGTGCCTCGTGACTCCCTCCGCGATCCTTGAATCCGCTCTCTACGTCACCGATCTAAATGCCGCGGAAAGCTTCTACACCAACATCATCGGCCTCAACCTCCTGGGCAAGGTCGAGGGCCGGCACCTTTTCTTCCGCTGCGGCGCCGGTGTCCTGCTCGTCTTCAATGCAGAGGTCACCAAAGTGCCGCCGACACCCGAGGCCCGGCTGCAGGTTCCGCCGCATGGCACCGTTGGCGAAGGCCATCTCTGCTTTGCCGCCAGCGCGGATGAAATAGTCGGCTGGAAAGCGCATCTGAAAACGCGGAATATAGACATCGAAAGCGAATTTGAGTGGCCGCAAGGCGGCCGTTCGATCTATATCCGCGACCCTTCCGGCAATTCGATCGAATTCGCCGAACCGAGAATCTGGGGCCTTTGATGCACTCACTTGACGGAAAGAAGATCGTCGTTGCCAGCCACAACGCAGGCAAGCTGCGGGAATTCGCCGATCTGATGGCGCCATTCGGCTTCGAGGCGAAGTCGGCCAAGGACTATGGCCTGCCGGAACCGGACGAGACCGGCACCACGTTCGAGGAAAATGCCTATATCAAGGCTCTCGCGGCGGCGACGGCGACCGGCCTGCCGTCGCTGTCTGACGATTCCGGCCTGTGTGTCGACGCCCTTGATGGCGCGCCCGGCGTCTATACCGCCAATTGGGCCGAAACCCCTGATGGTTCGCGCGATTTCGCCATGGCCATGCAGCGCACCGAAGTGGCGCTGCAGGAAGTCGGCGCGGCTGAGCCGGCGCAGCGCAAGGGACGGTTCGTCGCTGTCATCTGCCTGGCTTTCCCCGATGGCGAGGCCGAATATTACCGTGGCGAGGCCGAAGGCACGCTGGTCTGGCCGCCGCGCGGTGAGATTGGCTTCGGCTATGACCCGGTGTTCCTGCCGGATGGCTTCAAAAAAACCTTTGGTGAGATGAGCGCCGAGGAAAAGCATGGCTGGAAGCCGGGCCAGTCAACCGCCTTGTCGCATCGCGCCCGTGCTTTCCAGAAATTCGCCCGCGCCCGGCTTGGTTCGGAATGAGCGGGCCCGGCGTGACCATGCCGCTCGACCGTAGCCCCGGTTTCGGCGTCTACGTCCATTGGCCGTTCTGCGCGGCCAAATGCCCCTATTGCGATTTCAACAGCCACGTCCGCCATCAGCCGGTGGATCAGGACCGTTTTGCCGCCGCCTTCGAGGCCGAGCTGGCAACGATGCGCGAACGCACCGGCCCGCGCGAGGTGACCAGCGTGTTCCTCGGCGGCGGCACGCCGTCGCTGATGAAATCCGAGACCGTGGCGCGCGTTCTCGACGCCGTGGCGAAGAACTGGACGGTGCCTGAAGGCATCGAGGTGACACTGGAGGCCAACCCGTCGTCGGTCGAGGCTGAGCGGTTTCGTGGCTATCGGGCCGCCGGCGTCAACCGGGTATCGCTTGGCGTGCAAGCGCTGAACGACAAGGATTTGCGCTTCCTTGGCCGGCTGCACAATGTTTCGGAGGCGCTGCATGCCATCGGCCTGGCGCGCGAGATCTTTCCGCGCCTGTCCTTCGACCTGATCTATGCGCGGCCCGGCCAGACTCCGGAGGCCTGGCAAGCCGAGCTTGAACAGGCGATCGGCCATGCCGCCGACCATCTGTCGCTCTATCAGCTGACCATCGAGGAAGGCACGCCGTTCCACGCCCTGCACGCGGCGAAGAAATTCGTCATTCCCGACAACGACCATGCCGCCGATCTCTATGCGCTGACGCAGGAGATCACATCGGCGCATGGCCTGCCGGCCTACGAGATTTCAAACCACGCGAAACCGGGCGCCGAAAGCCGGCACAACCTGACCTATTGGCGCTATGGCGAATATGTCGGTGTCGGCCCCGGCGCGCATGGCCGTTTCGTCGAGAACGGCCGCCGGGTGGTGACGATCGCCGAAAGAATGCCGGAAACCTGGGCCAACCTGGTCGAGGCCAAGGGCCATGGCATCACCGGCGGCGAAATCCTGACGCGTTCCGAAGAGGCCGACGAGTTCCTGCTGATGGGGCTGCGGCTGGCGGAAGGCATCGATCTTTCCCGCTACGAGGCGTTTTCCGGGCGCGGCCTGTCGACGTCACGGCTATCGGTGCTGCAAGGCGAAGGACTGGTAGCGCCGATCGGCAATGCACGGCTGCGGGCAACGCCAGCCGGCATGATCGTGCTCGACGCGGTGGTGGCGGACCTTGCGCGCTAAGCCTGATCCCGAAAAGTGGCAACCGGTTTTCGGACGGAGTCATGCTCTAGGGAAAAAACCCTTGAAAAACGTCCTCTTCGTCTGCAGCCAGAATCGTTTGCGCAGTCCGACGGCCGAGCAGGTGTTTTCGACACGCCACGACATCGAGGTTGCCTCGGCGGGCACCAATCATGATGCCGACAATCCGCTGACGCACGAACAGGTCGAGTGGGCGAACATCATTTTCGTGATGGAAAAGACGCACCGCACGAAACTGCGGAAGAAATTCAAGGCCAGCCTGAAGGCGGCCAAGGTGATCTGCCTCGACATGCCGGATGATTACGAATTCATGGACCCGGAATTGATTGCGCTTCTGAAGGCGCGCGTGTCACGCTATCTGGACTGAGACGTCGCGAGGCCCGCCCATGAACCTGACCGTTTCCTCCTGGCAATTCTGGGCGCTGCTGTCGGCGGTTTTCGCGGCGATGACGGCCATCTTCGCCAAGATCGGCATCGAGAATATCAATTCCGATTTCGCCACCTTCATCCGCACCATCATCATCATGATCGTGCTGGGCGCCATCCTCGCCGCCAGCGGCCAGTTCCAGCCCATCGGTTCGATCTCGGGAAAGACCTGGCTCTTTCTCGGCCTGTCCGGACTGGCGACCGGCGCGTCATGGCTGTGCTACTTCCGCGCCCTGAAACTTGGCAATGCCGCGCAGGTGGCGCCGGTCGACAAGCTAAGCGTCGTGCTTGTGGCGGTGTTTGGCGCGGCCTTTCTCGGCGAGCGCCTCTCCGGCACGAACTGGCTTGGCGTCGCCCTTATCGCGGCGGGCGCGGTGCTGGTCGCCTATCGGGTGTGATGGCGGGCGCGCGGTCTTGGTTTCGAGACGGGTGATGAAAATATCGAAGCGATTGGGCATCGTCCGGTCAGTGCTCCGTCGTGCTGTCGGTTTCGCCTGAAAGCCTTGTGTCCGCGGGCGAGGCGCCCGCGGCCGGCTTTGGGGCCTGGCTTGTTTCGGTTCTGGCAGTCGGGCGCCGCTCCTTTTGCCCGGCAATGCGATTGCGGCCGGCATAATAAGGCTCGAAGGCGTCCTGTATCTTGAGACTGTCCATCCTGTCCTCCTCGGGAATCAGGGGCTAAATCTGCCAAACCCGGTTTCGTTCCCTACTGTGGCGAAGGCATGGCGATCGCATTACATCGACATCGGCTTTTGCAAGCCGGCCTGCGCCGTGCCAAACAGGGCTGAACGGAGACTGCCTGGTGACCGGCGAAATCGTAAAACGCAGCTATGTGATCGGGCAGACCGAGATACCGGCACGGCCGCTCGAGCCGGCGCTCTATCTGGTGGCGACGCCGATCGGCAACCTCGCCGACATCACCTTGCGCGCGCTGGAGACACTGGCCGCCGCCGACATCGTCGCTTGCGAGGACACGCGTGTTTCGCGCGTGCTGCTTGACCGCTACGGCATTCGCCGCCGCACCACCGCTTATCACGAACACAATGCCGGCGAGGCCGGGCCGAAGCTGATCGCCGCGCTGGAAGCCGGGCAGAGCGTGGCGCTGATTTCCGATGCCGGCACACCGCTGATCTCCGATCCGGGCTATCGTCTGGTCGGCGAGGCGCTGGATCGGAGCCTGCGCGTCGTGCCGATCCCCGGCCCGTCTGCCCCGCTTGCCGCGCTGACCGCGTCCGGCCTGCCCTCCGACGCTTTCCTGTTCGCCGGTTTCCTGCCGGTCAAGACCGGGCAGCGGCTGACCCGGCTGGCAACGCTGAAGACCGTGCCGGCGACGCTGATCTTCTTCGAATCGCCGCGCCGGCTGGCCGAAACGCTTGTCGCCATGGTCGAAGCGCTCGGCGGCGAGCGCAAAGCCGCGATCGGCCGCGAACTGACCAAGACCTTCGAAGAAATGCGCACCGGAACGCTTCAGGTTCTCGCCGATCACTACGCGGCGGCCGACACGCCGAAGGGCGAGATCGTCATTTGCGTCGGGCCCGCCGAGGCCAAGGCCGACGAACCTGAAGACATCGACCGGCTCTTGCTGTCGCTCGCCGCCGAAATGCCGGCCTCCAAGGCGGCGGCCGAGGCGGCGAAAATGACCGGCGGCCAGAAACAGGCGCTTTACCGGCGGCTGCTCGAACTCAAGGACGCGAACGAAGCCGATGGCTCGGAAGGCGGCGGTGGCTGAGCGTCCTGCGGCCAGCCGCCAAAAGGCCTATCGGCGCGGCCATCGCGGCGAATGGCTGGCGGCGGCGGCGCTGATGCTGAAGGGCTACCGGATTCTCGCCCGCCGCTACCGCACGCGATCCGGCGAAATCGACCTGATCGCAAGGCGTGGCGACCTGGTTCTGTTCGTCGAGGTCAAGGCCCGCCGCACGCTGATCGAAGCCATGGAAGCGATCGGTCACGACTCGGAGCGGCGCATCGAGGGTGCCGCCGATCTCTGGCTGTCGCGCCAGCCGGATTATGGACGGCTGTCGGCGCGCTTCGACATGGTCGCGGTTCTGCCCTGGCGCTGGCCGGTGCATGTCGAGAATGCGTTTTACGGGCGGAATTGAAGCAATTCCAGGAAAAGTGTGAAACGGTTTTCCGTCCGGAATTGCGTTAGAACAAAGAGATAGCGGGCGTTAGCTCGCCCTTCGCAGGCTCAGGGCGTTCGTCGCTCGGAAAGCCAAGCAATTGGCTTTCCGTCCGCTTCGCGGACCGTTCTTCAACCCCAGATCATCAGCGCTATCAACCCGACCGTCCCGACCACCAGCCGCCACCAGCCGAACAGCGAATAGCCGCGCTGCGAGACGTAATCGAGCAGGAAGCGCACGACGATGAGCGCGGTGACGAAGGCGGCGACGAAGCCGATGGCGATGATCGGCAGGTCGGCGCTGGTCAGCACGTTGCGGTTCTTGAACAGGTCGAAGGCGAAGGCGCCGACCATGGTCGGCATGGCGAGGAAGAAGGAGAACTCCGCCGCGGCCCGCTTGTCGACACCCAGAAGCAAGGCGCCGACGATCGTCGATCCCGAGCGCGAGGTGCCGGGGATCAGCGACAGGCACTGGAAAAGCCCGATCTGCAGGTAAAGCCGGGTCGGGAAGCGCTCGACGTCGCGATAGACCGGTTTGAGGTTCATGCGGTCGACCACCAGCAGCACCACGCCGCCGATGATCAGCATGATGCAGATCAGCCTTGGCGATTCGAACAGCACCGTCTTGATGAA
Source organism: Mesorhizobium sp. (assembly GCA_039916205.1). Taxonomy (GTDB): domain Bacteria; phylum Pseudomonadota; class Alphaproteobacteria; order Rhizobiales; family Rhizobiaceae; genus Mesorhizobium. The sequence goes on from JBDSLV010000104.1 coordinate 12,374, forward strand.
ATCATGCGCCAGCGCGCCGATGATGGCGGCCGGCAGGAAAGCGATGAGGATGCCGAGGACGAAATGCCGCGTCAGCCGGTCGTGCGGCAGGTCGATCAGCATCTGCCACAGGCGGCGGAAATAGACGGTCAGGATCGCCAGGATGGCGCCGAGCTGGATCAGGATCTCGAAGGCCTTGCCGGTCGAGTGGAAGCCGAGAAAATGGCCGGCGAGCAGGATATGGCCAGTCGAAGAGACCGGAATGAATTCGGTCAGGCCCTCCAGCAGGCCGAGCAGCAGGGCTTCGACGATGGTCTGGCTTTCCATGGCTACCTCGGCATTCGAGTGACGGCTAACAGACGGGCTTGCAAGAAGGGCTTGCTTGTCACGGCGCTGAAGTCCCCCTATAGGTCGCAACACCATGACGGCCCGCTAATCGGGCGGCCAAGACTTACCGGCGCCGCTGGCGATTCGCCAGTGCTAGTATCGCGGAACCATGCTGACGCTTTTCCATCACCCCATGTTCGCCACCTGCCGCTTTGTCCGCCTTGCCTTTGGCGAGTATGGCGAGGAACTGGCCCTGGTCGAAGAAAAACCGTGGACGCGGCGCAAGGAATTCCTGGCGCTGAACCCGGCCGGCACCTTGCCGATCCTGCTGGCCGAAGGCGACGTGCCGATCGTCGGCGCCGTGGTCATTGCCGAATACCTCGATGAGACGCGCGGCGTGCTGAAGCGCGACAAGCGGCTGTTCGCCGAGGATCCGATGCAGCGCGCCGAGATCCGCCGGCTGACCGACTGGTATCTCAACAAGACCGAGAGCGAAGTGACGAGGCATCTGGTGCGCGAGCGCGTGCTGAAGCCGGTCATGCCGGAAACCGCCGGCGGCGGCTCGCCCGATTCGGGCGCGATCCGTGCGGCGCGCGCCAACATCCGCCAGCATATGAAATACACCAACTGGCTGGCCGGCACCCGCCATTGGCTGGCCGGCCCGAGGGTCACCTATGCCGATCTTGCGGCGGCGGCGACGCTGTCGGTGCTCGACTATCTCGGCGAGATCGACTGGCGCGAGCACACCGCGGCGCGCGAATGGTATACGCGGGTGAAGTCGCGGCCCTCCTTCCGGCCGCTGCTGACCGACCGGGTGCGTGGCCTGTCGCCGGTGTCGCATTATGCGGACCTTGACTTCTGACGCCGCGAAACTGCGCGCGCTGATCGACCGCGAGGCGCGTCGCGCCGGCTTTTGCGCTGTCGCCGTCACCACACCCGATGCGATCCCGCAGGCGCCGGCCCGGCTGGCCGAGTTCGTCGCCGACGGCTTTCATGGCTCGATGGAATGGATCGCCGAGACGCTCGAGCGCCGCGGCGAGCCGGCGGCGCTGTGGCCGCAAGTGCGTTCGATCATCGTGCTGGCGATGA
>JBDSLV010000105.1:0-6602 GCA_039916205.1 Mesorhizobium sp.
CGCTGACCAGTTGCACGGTGCCCGCCGCCGGCAAGCCGACCTTCGACATTGGCGATGGCGAGATGGAATTCGGCGTCGGTATCCATGGCGAACCCGGACGCCGCCGCGACAACTTGAAGAGCGCCGATGCCATAGCCGAGGAGATATGCGCAGCGATATCAGGGGATCTTGGCGAACGCGCGAAAGGACCTGCCCTGCTGTTCGTCAACGGCTTCGGCGGCACGCCGCTGATGGAGCTCTATCTGATGTACAACAGCGCACGCCGGATCTTCGAAAAACATGGCGTGACGGTCGTCCGCTCACTGGTCGGGTCCTACGTGACTTCGCTCGACATGGCCGTCTGTTCGATCACGCTGACCATGCTCGACGATGAGATATCCGGCTACTGGGACGCACCGGTGCACACCGCGGCGCTGCGCTGGGGCATGTAGCCGGCAAGGATGTTTTGGCAGTTGCGGAACGAGGCGCAGTGGCTCTACTGACATATCGCAACTTTGCGACACCGCCGGGACCGATGCTGCCACAGCTTACACCTGCCGAAGAAAAGCTGCTTTTGACCTTCGCGGACCCCCAGGCGTCGGTCACGGGCGCGGACGTTTTCGGCGCCGCGACGCTCTCCGCTCTGCTCGCCAATGCCGAATTCCACGGCGTCCTGCCGATCATGCTGCGCAAGCTTAGGGAACGCGGCGACCAGCATTTGCCTCGGGACGCGGTGGTTCAGGAACAGCTCACGGAGCTTCGCCAGCAAGCGACGATGGTCACCGGCCAGTCCATGCTGCTGCAATATCACGGCGACCGTATCATGAAGGCGCTCGCGGCCGACGGGATCCCGGCGCGGATCGTCAAGGGCCCCGTCTTCGCGCGAAGACTCTACCGCCATGTCACCGATCGGCCATTCACCGACATCGACATCCTTGTCGATCCGGTCAATTTGCCTGCGGCAAACCGCGTCATCGCGACATGCGGCTTCGAACTCGGCAGCAACGAGACCGAGTCCTACGCCCTGCAGGAATTCAAATGGCTCGAAAAGGAGAATTCGAGCCTGCTGATCGAGCTGCATGGCAATCTGGTGCATGACACCGGCATGCGGCGGCGGCTGTCGCTGGGGTTTCAGGAGCTGCGGACGATCGATGGCGAGGCCACCGACACGCCCGCGGCGCTTTTGACCATCGCCATCGTCCATGCTGCCGGCGGCCACAAATTTCACCGTCTGCAGCTTTGCGTCGATGTGCTGCAAGGCGTGCGGGCGCTGCAATCGCGCGAGGCGGAACAAAGATTGCTCGAAGCCGCCCGCATGACAGGTATCGAGCTCGAACTGGCGATCGTGCTCAATGTCACCGGCCAGTTGTTCAATGAAGAACGCGCGCTAGAGCTGGCGGGCCGGATCAAGCCCGATCTTTCGATCAGGCTTGCCAAGCGGCTGATCACAGCCAGCACGCTGCTCCGCGTGAATTCCCGGGACAAGATCGGTTCACGGCTGCGCCGTGACGCCTTCCGATGGATCCAGAGGCTGGCGAAGGCGTCGCCTCGCGCCACCTGAAGGCACTCAGTCCTGCTGCGCCAGCGCCTGGCGAATAAGCTGTGCCGCGTCGGCCGGGCTTGCCCCCACCTCCAGGGTGAAGGTCGGGACCGCCATGACCAGCGTCGCGATGGCAGACATGCGGCGCTTTTGCAGCGGCATCAACCCGGTCCTGCCGATTCGAACGTTGTCGGCTGCCAGTGCCGCCATCGCATCGGTCCTGGTCATGGCAACAAGCCTGGTCCGGCTGTCAGGCGAGCGGGCAAGGTGAAGGAGTGCCACGACAGGCTTCAGACCTGAACCTTCAACACGCAGGATCTCACGCAAGCGCTCGAGCGACACCGCCTGTTCGCCGTTGCGGTCCCATTTGGGGCCCAGGCACGGCGCCACGACAGGTATCATTTCGGCGGTGATGCGATGGATCTTGACGTGACGCGGCAGGCCCCAGGCCTCCGCCTTGCCCGGAGCACCCTTGAGGACCATCGCGTCATCCGAGCAAAGGCCGAATCCTTGCGTGGCCAAGGCCAGGGATGTCGTGCTCTTGCCGGTGCCGCTCGGGGCGTGAATCAGGACGACGGCGTCACGGTCCGGTAGCGTCAGGCCGGCGGTGTGCAGCATATGCTGATTGTCGGCGTCGAGCGCCGCATCAAGCACCAGCATCGACAGCGTCCACACCGGTTTCGTGTCAGGCCGGATCCGAATTTCCGCCCAGCCTTCCGCACCGTTGATCGAAGCTGTCTGACGGCCAGGAAAGATCAGATGCACGATCTGTCCGTCCTCGAGCATTCGGCAATGGCCATCTTCCGGGATCTCGCCGTCGAAGGTGAGCGACCCACCCGGCGCCTCGTCCAGCAATTCGGTCTCGACGATGTTGATCCGAAAATCCGGCTTGGCCGGGCCCGCCACGCGCAGGCTGCCAAGCATGGCGTCATAGTCCTGCCAGAGATCGGCGCGTTCGGCGTGGATGCCCAGAACCTGGCCATTGAGGCCATAGCAGACAGCGGGTTCGGTCAAGCGGCACGCACCTTCCGGGCATCGGCGTGATGGCGATAGATTTCCACCATGCCGGGCAGGCTGTCACTGACGACCGGCCTGCCGTCGAGACAGACCCAGCAATGCGCCGACATGCGGGGCGCCTGCATGGACTTGGGGTCAACACCAAAGCGCAGATCCGGATCGAAGCCGGCAAGACGCAGGAACCGATGACCGAGCAAGCCCTCTCTCAGGCATCGGCGATCGCGCATCAGCCAGGGATGCCTTACCGCGTGGTTGACCCTGGATATGATGTAGGAGGACGGCAGGCCGCGATAAGGGGTTGATGAGGTGAGCGGCGCCCATTTGAGCACCGCTTCGAAACTCCGGCTACCGATCACGAGCGGCATCAGCCGCGCGCTTGCCCAGAGATGGCAACGAAAAAGAGCGCGCAGGAGAGAACCGTCAGCCATCACGCGCCCGGGGCGGCGAGAATACCTTCCGAGACAAGATCGGTGGCCAATGCCACCATGTCCTGGTCGAGCGTGCCCTTGTCGACCTCGAACTCTTCGGACAACAGCGCGACAATCTGGTCGAGACTGCGCTCGCCATCGACCTTTTCCAGGAAAGCCTCCGTGGTGCCGTTGCACGTGTAGAGTTGGCCGCTGCGCGCCAAAAGCACGACGGCGCCGTCACCGACATTCTGGACCGAGGCGTCGTCCGCCAGCCGTAAAACCATCCCAGATGCAATTTCAGCCATGGGCCCCGCTCCAAGCCGTGAAGATTAGCATGAAAGCAGATAGCGCGGTGATGCGGCGCTGTCCATTGGGCCGCCGCGCAAGGCTGGTGACAGTGTCCCAAGGGCCACGCCTGGCTATTCGCGCCGCTTGTCCAAGATCGGTTCGCCGTCCGAAGCCGAACGGGAATCATCCCAGAAATAGTCTTCAACATCACGTGACAAGCGGTGAATCGAGCCAACCTGGCCGTTGCTTTCCTTCCCTAGAGTAAGATAAGGAATCCATGGGTCTTGGGGAGTTAGAGTATGCGTTACAATTGGGATCGGGCTCCGACGAGCTTCGAACGGCACAGGAAAGCCTTGGCCGCGGCCATATTGATTGCCGGTGGCGTTGGCCTCATGCTTGTGACTTTGCCAATCTAGAACCAATCGACGGCCATCGAATGAATGCCGCCTTGAGGGCAAGCGGTGGCAATGGATTTGTCAGCGTGCCTGCCCGGTTACGGCGATGAAGCGTCGGTCCCGGCCTTCGAAGCCCTGGCTGAAGCGCTGTACCATGACGGCAAGCACCGCCGGCTTGCCGGCCGGAGTGAATGCGTAGGATTCCGACAGGCTGTAGGATGTCGGGCAATTCCTTGACGCGGGTACGGCCTTGTCCTCGTGCAATATCTTGAACGGTTTGCCGTCCTGCCCATGCAAGGACAGGCGAAAGCCGAGCGCCTTGCCCGACGTATCGCCTTGCTGCGCGGCTTCGAAACTCGCGGAGCAATCAGTCGTGCTACCGGCCAGGACCTGATCGAGCTGGATCGTCGAAATTTCCAACTCGTCATAGATCGGCGAAAGCCATTTCTGCGACACCTGCTCGACGCGGGAAATGTCGCTGTAGGCAACCGTCTCGTCGGGAAAGGTGAACTTGTCGAAAGCAGTGCGCTTGCCGCGCGCAGCGATGGCATATTTGGCCAGAACGGGCGCCGCCCTGGCGGCTGCCTGAGCCCTCGCCTGTTCCAGGGTCAGCGTCGCTTCTTCCGACTGGTCAACGACCAGGATCGGCTTGCCGCCGACAAACGCATCCGTGCGCGTATCGATAATGTCGATTTCCGACCAGCCGGAAGCCGAAGCCCCGGCGTCGAGCGTTCCGTATTGTTCGAAGGCAAAGTAATTGCCGTCGGGCGAAAAGCCGATGATCCGCCGTGCCGCGGCATCGCCGGCCTGCGCCGCATTGACGGAGAGCGCCAGCACCGCGGCTCCGATCCAGTATCGCATTGCCATTGCGGCTTGCCCCCAAGCACCGTTCGATCCCGCGCCACAATGGCTTGGATTTGCGGCCAAGGTTAGAGCGCGCTATCTGGAGGGAGAAAATCATTCCTGGGGAGGAGTCGGATGGCTTCACGCTATCACGAGGTCTATGACGGCTGGCAACGTGATCCGGAGAAATTCTGGGCGGATGCGGCCGGCGCCATCGACTGGTATTCGCCCTACCACAAGGTGTTCGATGCCGATGCCGGCATCTACGGCCGCTGGTTTACCGGGGCGACCTGCAACACCTGCTTCAACGCCATCGACCGCCATGTGGCCGGCGGGCGCGCCGACCAAGTCGCGCTGATCCATGACAGTGCCATTACCGGCACGGTACGGAAATTCACCTATGCCGAATTGAAGCGCGAAGTGGTCGCGCTGACCTCGGTGCTGAAGAACCGTGGCATCCGCAAGGGTGACCGCGTCATCATCTACATGCCGATGGTGGCGGAAGCGGCCTTTGCCGTGCTGGCCTGTGCCCGCATCGGCGCCGTGCATTCGGTCGTCTTCGGCGGCTTTGCCTCACATGAACTCGCCACCCGCATCGACGACGCCAAGCCGAAGCTGATCATTTCCGCATCCTGCGGCCTGGAGCCAGGGCGGGTCGTTGCCTACAAGCCGCTGCTCGACAAGGCCATCGAGATTTCCCGGCACAAACCCGACGCCTGCTTGATCCTGCAGCGCGACCAATTGCGCTGCGAGTTGAAGGACCATTTCGACATCGATTATGCCGATGCCGTTGCGCGCGAGTGGGCGGCGGGCGCCAATGTCGACTGCGTCCCGGTGCTCGCCACCGACCCGCTCTACATCATCTACACCTCCGGCACGACCGGCCAGCCCAAGGGCATCCTGCGCGACAATGGCGGCCATATGGTCGCGCTGAAATGGTCGATGGAAAACGAATACGGCATCAAGCCGGGCGAGGTGTTCTGGGCGGCTTCGGATCTCGGCTGGGCGGTCGGCCACTCCTATATCGTCTACGCACCGCTGCTGCATGGCTGCACCAGCGTCATGTTCGAAGGCAAACCTGTCGGCACGCCCGATGCCGGAACCTACTGGCGGGTGATCGCGGAGCATGGCGTCGTCGCCTTGTTCACCGCGCCGACCGCTTTTCGCGCCATCAAGGGACAGGACCCGAAGGGTGAGTTCATCCCGAAATACGACTTGTCGAAATTCCGCATGCTGTTCCTTGCCGGCGAACGCGCCGACCCGGAAACCATCAAATGGGCGGAACAGAAACTCAACGTGCCGGTGATCGACAATTGGTGGCAGACCGAGTCTGGTTCACCGATGACCATAAACCCCGCAGGGTTGGGCCTTCTGCCGGTGAAATATGGCTCGCCCGGCGTGCCGATGCCCGGCTACGACATTCGGGTGCTTGACGATGCCGGCCATGAGGTGACGCGTGGCACATTGGGCAATGTGGTGGTCAAACTGCCGTTGCCCGCCGGCTGCCTGCCGACGCTGTGGAACGCCGACGCGCGGTTTCGCCAAGCCTATCTCGAAGAATTCCCCGGCTTCTACAAGACGGCTGATGCCGGCATCATCGACGAGGACGGCTATCTCTTCGTCATGGCCCGTACCGACGACATCATCAATGTCGCCGGTCACCGGTTGTCGACAGGCGCCATGGAAGAGGTGCTTGCGGCGCACCCCGATGTTGCCGAATGCGCCGTCATCGGCATCGCCGACGCCATGAAGGGGCAAGTTCCGCTCGGCTTCGTGGTGCTGAACGCAGGCGTCACCCGCGACACCAGCCTCATCGAGACCGAAGTGGTCAGCCTGGTTCGCGAGCGGATTGGCCCGATCGCCGCTTTCAAGACAGTGGTGACAATCAAGCGCTTGCCCAAGACGCGTTCAGGCAAGGTCCTGCGCGGCACCATGCAGAAGATCGCCGATAAGGAACAATGGACCATGCCGGCGACCATCGACGACCCGGTGATTCTCGACGAAATCGCCGACGCCCTGAAGGAGCGCGGGATAGGCCTGTGAGACGCCAGACAGATGCACGGCGCGCCCAGAGCTGGCCTGGGGCGCGCCGCGTCAGTCCATTTGGAAGCGACGTGCCTTAGAGCGATT
>JBDSLV010000106.1:0-19485 GCA_039916205.1 Mesorhizobium sp.
AAAGTGGGTGCCGGTTTTCGGAAAAGATCATGCTCAAACAAACAGATAGATAGAGCCCCATTCCGATTTCATCGGGATGGAACAGGCTCTAGCCAGACTGGAGCCGCTGTCCTCAGGCGTGGAAGAACACCGGCTCCATTGATGCCCACCATTCACCGGCGGCGCGGGTATCGAGCGGCTGCTGCAGGGGATCGCAGATCGTCCACCATTCCTGCATGGCGGGATTGAGCTTCATCAGCGCCATATCCAGGCTGAAATCCTCGCCCCCGTATTCCCAATAGGCGAACAGCAGGTTCTCCGGCTCGCGGAGGAAGATCGAGTAATTCGCGATGTTCGCGGCCGTGATCGCCGCGAGCACGTCCGGCCAGACAGCGGCATGAAGTTCCTTGTACCGGTCGATGACATCGGGCTTCAGCCCGATGCACAGTCCCATCCGGGTCATTTTCAACCTCCTCGTCCAGACAGAGCCGCGCTGCGGGAGCAGGCGAGGCCCGCCCCTTTCCATCTTGATTGTCTACATCTGTTATATTAGTATTCTTTTCCAAATCGCGTTGGCAAGAGGGCCTTGCCGCGCCTTCCCTCGAACATCGGCGGACCATGGCTCGCACCATCAGACTCACCGACGCCGACAACATTGTCCTGGCGATCGATCCCCTCAACGCTGGCGATGATGTGGATGAGGTAAGGGCGACGCAGCGCGTCCCGCGCGGCCACAAGATGGCCATCAGGCCGATCGCGAAGGATGCTTCCGTCGTCAAATACGGCCAGGTCATCGGCTTCGCCAGGGAAGACATCGCGCCCGGCATGTGGGTGCATGAGCACAATGTCTACGTCCATGCCTTCGACCGCGACTATCAATTCGGTGTCGACGCCAGGCCGACGCCTTACGTTGCGCCGGAGCGGCGGCGTACGTTTCAGGGGTTCAGGCGGGCGAGCGGCAAATACGGCACGCGCAATTACATCGCGGTGCTGACCTCGGTTAACTGCTCGGCGACAGCATCGCGGTTCATCGCCGACCAGGTCAACCGCTCCGGCATCCTGGACGACTATCCCAACATCGACGGCGTCATCTCGCTGGTGCATGGCACGGGGTGTGGGCTCGATATCCATGGCGAGGCCTATGAGTTGCTCAAGCGCACGCAATGGGGCTTTGCCACCAACCCGAATGTCGGCGGCGTGCTCATGGTCGGGCTGGGCTGCGAGTCGTTTCAGATACCGCGCTGGATGCAATCCTACGGCATCAGGGAAGAGACGACCTTTCGCACTCTGACGATCCAGGAGGTCGGCGGCACGCGCAAGACCGTCGAGGCAGGCGTCGCGGCCATCCACGACATGCTTGCCGTCGTCAACGAGGCAAGGCGCACGCAAGCGCCCGCGTCTGAACTGATGCTGGCGCTCCAGTGCGGTGGCTCCGACGGCTATTCCGGCATTACAGCCAATCCCGCCCTGGGCGTCGCGGTCGATCTGCTGGTTGCCGAAGGCGGCACCGCCATTCTCTCGGAAACGCCCGAGATTTACGGCGCCGAACATCTGCTGATGCGACGCGCCGAGAGCGCCGAAATTGGCGAAAGGCTGGCCGAGCGAATCCGCTGGTGGGAAGGCTATACCGAACGGCACAACATGGAGATGAACAACAATCCGTCCCCCGGCAATAAGGCGGGCGGCTTGACAACCATTCTCGAAAAGTCGCTGGGCGCGGCGGCCAAAGGTGGCTCGACCAACCTCACCGGCGTCTTCAATTATGCCGAGCCTGTCACGGCAAAAGGCTTGGTGTTCATGGACACGCCCGGCTACGACCCGGTCTCGGCGACGGGTCAGGTGGCTGGCGGCGCCAATGTACTTTGCTTCACGACCGGCCGGGGCTCCGCCTTCGGCTGCAAGCCGACACCGTCGATCAAGCTCGCATCCAATTCGCTCATCTATGAGAAGATGACCGAGGACATGGATATCAATTGCGGCGACATCCTCGACGGCGCCACGCTGCCGGAAAAGGGTGAGGAAATCCTCCAGAAGATCCTTGCGGTCGCTTCCGGCGAGCGGACCAAATCAGAAGTGCTGGGCTACGGCGACAGCGAGTTCGTGCCGTGGTCGATTGGCGCAACCATGTAGTCCGACGCTGCTTGGCGTGCCGTAGGCTCAGGCGATCAGCAAGGAACCATGGGGCTCCGCGTCCAGCAAGGCGATCGTGTTGCGCAGCGATGTCTCCAGATGCGCCTGGAGCGCCTTCATGGCGCCGGCCTGGTCGCGTTTGGCCAGTGCCTTGAGGATCGCGCGATGCTGGGCAATGGTTTCCTGCCCGGCACCGGGGGAGGGCAGCGACAACAGCCGGCACCGGTCCATCTGCGCTTTCGAAATGTCGACGACCTTCCACAGCATGGTCAGGCCGTTTACCTCGGCGATGTAGCGGTGAAAGTCGTCATCCCTGGCGATGGCCTCATCGAAGCGCGAGCGTTTCACCGCGGTCTCATGCGCGTTTATGATGTCTTCCAAGTCCTGGACGTGGTTGGTTTCGATGGCGACCGCCGCCCGCTTGATGCTTTCGAGCTCTAGCGCGATCCGGATGATATAGGCCTCTTCGACCTGCTTGCGGCTGATGTCGGCAACGAATGTTCCGTTCTGGGCGAAGACCTCGATCAGGCCCTCATCGCTGACCTTCTTGACCGCCTCACGCACCGGCGTGCGCGAAATGCCGAGCCTGTGCGCGATCTCGATTTCGTTGATGGGTGCTCCCGGCGCGAGTTTCCCGGTGACGATGGCCTTGCGTACCAGTCCATAGATTTGGTCCCGCAGCGGGATGGCGCGGTTGAGCGAGGCGCCTTGCAGGAACTCGGTCAAGCTGCTCTCGGCGCTCTGCGTCGCGCCTGATTTGCCTGCCGTATCAGATGTTCTCGAAGCCATGACCTTTGCCCCTGTCGTGCCCCTGCCGCATGTCGTGCGCCAGGAGTCGCATAACATTGGGCTCTAAGCCGACACAATTCAATCGGCGCGGTCCGCGCGTGATTCAAGCTTGCATTATACTAGTGTAACGTGCGAGAGCAATCCCGTCAGCGAGGCATTGCGGAAGCCATGGTAGGCGTTGTCGCGCGCAACGAATATGGTCCGGCGCGCCGGCTCAAATCAGTCTCCAGGGAGAACCAGACGATGAACAGGATTGATCTCGATGGTCAGGTGGCTGTCGTCACCGGTGGTGCGCAAGGACTGGGTTTTGCCTTTGCAAAGCGGATGCTGGCGTCTGGCGCCAAGGTCTGCCTGTGGGATGTCAACGCTGATCGGCTCGAAACGGCAAAGCAGGAATTGGGCGGCTCTGTGGAAACAGTTGTCGTGGACATCGTCGACCCTGATGCCGTGGTTGCCGCGCATGGCCAGACAGAGGCCGCGCTCGGTGCGGTATCGATCCTGGTGAATTCGGCCGGCATCGCCGGCCCCAACCACACGCTGGAGGCCTATCCGGTCGTCGAGTGGAAGCGGGTGATCGATATCAACCTGCACGGCACCTTTCACGTCAACCGTGCAGTCGTGCCGTCGATGAAGGCGCATGGCTATGGCCGCATCGTCAATGTTGCCTCGATCGCCGGCAAGGAAGGCAATCCGAACGCGTCGGCCTATTCCGCATCGAAAGCGGCGGTGATCGGCATGACCAAGTCGCTGGGCAAGGAACTGGCCGGACTGGATATCGCCGTGAACTGCATCACGCCGGCGGCGGCCCGCACGCCAATCTTCGACCAGATGAAGCAGGAACATATCGACTACATGTTGTCGAAGATTCCGCGCGCCCGGTTCCTCGAAGTCGATGAAGCCGCGAACATGGTTGCCTGGCTGGTGTCGAAGGAGAATAGCTTCACCACTGCGGCCGTTTTCGACCTCTCGGGTGGCCGCGCCACCTACTGATCCCCACGGAAATTTGGCGCCTGGCCGCTTGATTGTTGGCGTCTCCAAAACCGCGTCGGGTGATCCTTGCAGCTGCTATTATATTAGTGTAATAAAACAACGAGGCTTCGAAAAGGCCGGTAAACATCTGAAACTGGAAACGGGTGAGGGCACGGATGTCGGCCGCGACAAGCGCTCTTCGTATGCAAGGGATCAGCAAGACGTTCCCCGGCGTGAAGGCGCTCTCCAACGTCAGCCTCAGCGTCGATTTCGGCCGCGTCCACGCCATCGTCGGCGAGAATGGTGCCGGCAAATCCACGCTGATGAAGGTGCTGAGCGGCACCTATCTTCCCACAACAGGCACCACCGAGGTCGGCGGGGTCGAGGTGCGCATGCGCAAGCCCGCCGATGCCCAGAAACTCGGCATCAGGATGGTCCATCAGGAGCTGAACCTGGTTCCGGACCTGACTGTCGCCGAGAATGTCTATCTCGGCCGGATGCCTCGCAAATGGTCGCTGGTCGACAAGGCGGCGATGCTGCGCAATGCCGCGGCGGTTCTGCGGGAGCTGGGTGCCGATATCGATCCCGCGGCCCGGCTCGGCGATCTCTCGATCAGCCAGCAGCAACTGGTGGAGATCGCCAAGGCCTACGCCGCCAATCCGCGCATCATCGTGCTGGACGAGCCGACGTCGAGCCTGAGCGAACATGAGACGGCGGCGCTGTTCAAGATCCTGCGCAAGATGAAGCAATCGGGCATCGCCATCGTCTACATCAGCCACCGGCTCAAGGAAGTGCTTGAGATTGCCGATGACATCACGATCCTGCGCGACGGCAGCATGATCGAGACCCGGCCGGCCAGCGGCATCACGGCCGCCGAAATGATCAGGCTGATGGTCGGCCGCGAGGTGACCAACGTTTTCCCGAAAACCCCGTCAACGATCGGCGCCCCGGTGCTGAAGGTCAGCGGCCTCGGCGACGGCTTCAGTTTTGAAAATGTCAGCTTCGAGGTCAGGGTTGGCGAGATACTTGGCCTGACAGGACTGGTCGGAGCAGGCCGGACCGAGGTCGCGAAAACCATCTTCGGCCTGTCCGCCGTGACCGCCGGCAGCATCGAGGTCCACGGCAAGCCGGTGACGATCCGCTCGCCGTCGGCGGCGATGAAGGCGGGCATTGCCTATGTTCCGGAGGACCGCAAGGGCGACGGCATCATCCCTTCGATGACCGTGCGCGAGAACATCAGCCTGGCGGTCCTGCGCCGGCTCACCCGTTTCGGCCGCGTCAGCATGAGTGCCGATCGCAAGCTCGCGGCGAAATACGCCAGGGATCTTTCGATTGTCCCGCCTGATCCGGAGCGCCGCATCAATCTCCTGTCGGGCGGCAACCAGCAGAAGGCTGTCATCTCCAAGTGGCTGTCGGCAAACCCGTCTGTCCTGATCCTCGACGAGCCGACCCGTGGCGTCGATGTCGGCGCCAAGGCCGAGATCCACAGGATCATCGGTGAACTGGTCGCCGCTGGAATGGCGGTGGTGATGATCTCTTCCGAGCTTCCGGAAGTGCTCGGCGTCAGCGACCGCGTCGTGGTCATGCGCGATGGCCGCGCCTCTCCGGCGATCGAGCGCAGGCACCTGACGGAAGAACGCATCATGGCGCTCGCCACGGGCGAAGAAACAGCATGACGGACATCGCTCTCACCATGCGAGACGATCTCGGCAATCCGCGCTTCAACCGTGGCAACAGGCTCGTCGGGCTCCTGTCGCGCAACGGCCTCCTCGTCGCCATTCTGGCGGTCCTGCTTTACGGGTCGCTTGCCAGCCCGGTGTTCTTCACGACCGGCAATATGGTCAATGTCCTGACATCGATGGCCATCGTCGGCATCGTCGTCGTGGGCATGACCTTCGTTCTGGTGGTTGGCGGACTGGCCGACCTTTCGGTGCCGGCCACCATTGCCTGCGGCGCCATCCTCTCGCTCGCACTTCAGCCCATGATCGGGCCGGTTCCGGCCTTCATCCTGGCCATTGCCCTTGCCGGAGCCTGCGGCCTCGTAAACGGCCTTCTCGTTGGCTACATCGGCATCAATCCCATCATCGCCACGCTGGGCGTGGGCACGATCGTGCTTGGCATTGTCCAGGCGGCGGTCGGCGGCGTCATTGTCTATGGCACGGACCCGGCCTCGGCGGCCCTGGTGAAGAGCCGTGTGCTGGGCATCCCGACTATTGCCCTGATTTTCCTGGTCATCGCGATCATCGGCAACTTCGTGCTGTCGCGATCCTTCTGGGGCCGCTGGACGACCGCCACCGGCGGCAACTACAATGCCGCGCAAGCGAGTGCCGTGCCGGTTCGCGCCGTCAAGGCAGGCGCCTTCGTCATCACAGCCTTGTGCTCGGGTCTGAGCGGCGCCTTGCTTGGGTTGACCTTGCAGAGCGCCCGGCCGCTTGTCGGCACCGGCTATGAATTCAGCGCCATCACGGCTGTCGTGGTCGGCGGCATCTCGATCATGGGCGGCTTCGGCTCAGTCCCGCGTGCGATCGCCGGCCTGATCTTCGTCCAACTGCTCACCAACATCATGGTGCTGCAAGGCGTCCGTACGCCGGTCCAGGGCTTTGTCCTCGGCCTCCTCATCGCCGGCGCCGTCGCCCTTGATGTCGCGCTTCGCAAACGCGGAGCGGTATGATGGCCATCCTCTCTGGGATCGCCCGTTATCGGGTCGGCCTCATTCTCGGTCTCACGCTGTTGGTGGCCTCGCTCTGGGTGCCTGGCTTTTTCGGCATGACGACGCTCGGCCTCGGTCTTGATCGCGGCGCTTCGATCGGCATCATCGCCATCGGCCTGACGGTGCTGCTGATCGCCGGCCAGATCGACCTTTCCGGCGGCGCGGTCTTTGCCCTGTCGGGTATCGTCTCGATCGTGCTGCAGCCGAGCCTCGGAATCTGGCCGGCGGCAGTTGTCGGTGTGGCGGCGGGGGCGGCCGCAGGCGTGCTCAACGGCATCCTCGCGGTGGTGTTCAAGGTTAATTCGCTGGTGGCAACGCTTGCCACCATGCTGATCTTCCGGTCGATCGCCCACTGGGTCACGGCAAGCCAGCCTGTTGCCGGCATCGACATCATGTTCTCGTTAGCGCTGGCAAAAGTCTATTTCGATGTGTTCACCGTGCGCAGCGCGCTGTTCCTCGCCGCGATCCTGCTTCTGCATTTCTGGCTGACCCGCACGGTCCCGGGGCGTAACCTGTTCGCCGTGGGGTCGAACGCGAGTGCCGCGGAGGCGAGCGGCATTTCCACCGACAGGATGATGTTTCTGGGCTTCGTCTTCGCCAGCACCCTGGCCGGTGTCGCGGGCGTGCTGCAAAGCCTTGCCACCAACACCGGCTCACCGGTCTTCGGGTCGGAGCTGACCGTCACGGTGATCGCCGCCGTGGTTGTCGGCGGCACGCGGCTGGAGGGCGGCCGAGGTTCGGCGCTGGGCACCCTTGGCGGTGTGCTCACCATCGCGGCACTCACCACCGCGATGGAGTTCCAGTCGGTGCCCGCCTACGTCCAGCAGGTCGTTGCCGGCCTCATCCTCATTCTGCTTGTCGTCCTTGACCGAACGGTTCGGACGGGCACGCGGACGCATGCCGCGGCGGTCGCCTCGGCCTAACTCGACCACACAAGGGAGGAAATGATGACTACCAGGAAAAGTGTTTTGCTTGCGGGCGCGGTGGCGCTTCTGGCTTCGGCCGGTTGGGCCGAAGCCAAGACGGTCTGCTATGTGACCGCCGCGGACTCTCATGCCTATGCCACCCCGGCCAACAAGGCGCTTGAAGCCCGCGCCAAGGAGCTCGGGATCGACGTGCTGAGCCTGAGCCAGAACTTCGACGTCCAGACCGGCACCGAGCAGCTCAAGACCTGCATCGCACGCAAGGCGGATGGCATCATCCTGTGGCCGCTCGATCCGCAGGCATATATTCCGGGCCTGGCGGGTGCGCAGGCGGCCAACATCCCGGCCATTCTCATCAATTCACCGATGAGCGACCAGGCAAAGCCCTTCATCAAGTCGTTCACCGGTCCCGACGTCTATGCCGAAGGCAAGATGGCGGCGGACTCGCTGAATGCCGCGCTCAAGGGAGAAGGCTCTGTCGTCATCATTGCCGGCCAGGCCGGCAACGGCACCACGATCGGCCGCGTCGGTGGTTTTGTCGACCATCTCAAGGAGCTCGGCAGCAAGATCGAAGTCCTCGACACGGTGAATGCCGACTTCGACCAGCAGAAAGCCCTGGTTGCCAGCCGCGACCTGATCACCCGCTTCGGCGACAAGATCAGCGGCGTCTACGCCAACGACGACACCATGGCGCGGGGCTTTATCGACGCCTGGAAAGAAGCCAATCCCGGCAAGCCGACACCGCCGATCGTCGGCATCAACGGCCAGAAGGATGCCTTTGCCTCGATCAAATCAGGCGAGATGTATTCGACCATCGTTCAGTCGCCTGACGAAGACGGCAAGCTCGCCATCAACACCATGGCCGAGATTCTCGACGGCAAGGAGGTCAAGGATCGCATTCCGATCCCGCTGACGGTCGTCACCAAGGACAATGTCGACACCACGCAGCCGGCCTTCTGATTTCCAGAACGGCTTGCAACTCTTATGAATGGGCCCGGCTTTTTGCCGGGCCTTTCTGTACCAGCGGTCGCGGTCTCCTGTCCGTCGACGCGGCTATGGGCAAAAGTATCGGCAAGCTAGTCCCGGCGTTTCAGCCAGGTGCGCAATCTGTGGAATGAGGGCGAGCTGTTGAGGTCGCGTGCCGCCGTAATGGCAAACATCACCACGAACACCACCAGCAATGCCGCTGAGAGCCCCAGGACAAACGCCATTCCACGTCCTCGCCAGACATAGGAACGCGCGCCCGACCTCAAGGTTTCAAGGTCTCGGCACAAGCCATGAGGGTAGTCGGACCATCAGCTGGATCCGGCTCCATGTCTCAGGGCTTTACCGCCGCCTAAGCCAATCCCATCTCGGCCATGTCCTGGAACCGGTCGGCGATCCGGGCATGTGGCCGGCCGCCGTCAGCGGCGCCGATCGCCACGACGATTTCGTCGGCGGCAGGCCCGTCGCAGATCTGAACATTGGCCGTGAGGAAATGCGATCGCCTGCCGTTCTCGCTCTTGTGCATCATGGGCACCGAGATGGAGGCGCCCGGCGCGATGCGGGTGTTGGTGAATTCGAGATAGGTCGTGCCGCCGACGGCATCGCGGAAAAGATTGCCGAAGCGCAGTGTGTGGATCAGCGCCGAGGCGTGTTCGATCTCGCCGTTGACGCCCGTGGCCGCGGCCTTGCCGTAGGCTTCGATCTTCTCGGCCGGCATCAGGGCAATCAGGCGGTTGGTCAGTTCGCTGCCCAGCCTTGGCGCAAGGCGCAGGATATCGGGCCGCAGGTTCTCGACGAAGCCCTGGCCGGCCCAAGGGTTCCTCAGCACCGCCGCAACCACGATCATGGTGATCGGCTTCGTGGCCACTTTGCCGCCTTCCACGAAGGTTTCCTCGATGAATGTGGAAATCTTCCTGATATCGAAATCCATGCCGGCTGTTCCCTTCGCAATGCATCGCCAGGGTGACCCTAGAGACCGCAGGCGATGGATGTCTTCCTCCGTTTCAGAGGAAAACAGGCGTGCGCCGCGCTCGGAAGCGGTGTAGCGTCGAAGCCGGTCAAATGGCTTTATTACCGGATCCGCATATTCCCAGGAGATGAGCCCCAGACTTGGATCACCAATCGCAAATCCTGTCCTTGCGTGATGCCGCCAGCCTGATCAATTCAGGCGGCGACCTCAGCACCGTGCTGCGCGATCTGGTGCTTGCCGCCTGCAGACACGCCAAGTGGACCATGGGCTCGATCATGAGCATCGACGCGCCGCATGGCCACGCCTTCGTCATCGTCCGCCATGACCCGACCTTGATCCAGCGGCCCTTGCCCGACCGCTGGGAACTCGCGACCAGCCCGTCGATCATCGCCCTGCAGCGCAACGAGCCTGTCTACATCAGGGATGCCCGCGTCTCCGAGGAGTTCTCGGGCTACAGGCGCGAGGCCTTCGAGCGGGACTATCGCAGTGTCCTCGTCATGCCGATGAACTGCAGGGATGATGAAGGGCGGCCGATGGTGCTCAGCGTCGTCTCGCGCGAAATCATGGAAGTGACGGCGGACGATCTCGCCTTCATCGGCATGATCGTCCATCTGGGCGAGATCGCGGTCGAGAAGCAGCACAAGCTGCGCGAGGAAAAGCACGCCGCCGAGCGCCTGCAGCAGGCATTGCAGGCGCACACGTCCTTGCTGCAGCAGGCGCTGGCCGAGGCTTCGGTTCCGTCGCTTGCCGGGAAGATCAGCGATCTGCTGCCAAACCCGATCGTGGTCGTGGACTTTACCGCCAACCTGATTGTCGCCGGCCACACGCCAAGCGAGGCGCATTTCGATGATGCCGCCTGGCAGCTCGCGGCAACCTCCAGCCTGCACCGGCAGATCGTCAAGGCCGCGCGCGCCGCGGTCGACCAGGCGCAGCGCGAAGCCCACACGCTCTTCCTAGACGACGGCGTGCGCCGCCTGCGCCTGACCGCCAAGATCGAGCCGCTGAGCGTCGATGCGGAGGCCGTCGGCGCACTGGTGATCTTCACCGCGCAACGGCCCTTCAGCCAGCTGGAGTTGCTGTTGCTGGACAGCGCCAAATTCGCGCTCAGCGTCCAGATGATGCGCAGTTTCATTCGCTTCCGCTTCGAGACGCGCACGCTCACCGACCTGTTCCTGGAGATCGTCGAGCAGCGCTGGCATGACGCCAACGATGTCCTGCAAAGGGCGCAGCGCCTCGACATCGATCTACGCTCGCCCCGGCAGATGATCGTCATCGACCTGCCGGCGCAAAGCAAGCGCGGCGCCGGCTATTCGCTCGACCCGCATCATGCGGTGATCCGGCTGATGCAGCAAAATTCCGTGCCGGCGGGCATTGTCGCCGTCGAAAATGGCCTGGTTTGCCTGATCCCCGCCGAGTTGGGCGGCGATCCCGAGCGCGTCAACAAGCTGTTGCACAAGATTGCCGAGGAACTGGGCCGGTACTTCGACCAGGAACCTTTCGTTGTCCTGTCCGGTGTCTGTGGCATGCTTTCGGACTATCCGGCGGCCTGGGATCGCTGCCGGCGCATGATCCGCATCGGCCGCTCGTTCGGCCGCACCGGTGTCTTCGCCAGCCAGGATTTCGGTCCGTTGCCGATGCTGGTTGCGGCCGCCGAAGTCGAGGATGTGCGCGGTTTCGTGCATGAGAGCATCGGCGCGATTGCCGAGCACGACCGCGAGCATGGCACGCCCTACATGGAAACCCTGTTCGCATACCTGCGGGAGGGTTGCCGCAGTCAGGCCTGCGCCGATTCAATCGGCCTGCATGTCACCACCTTGCGCTACCGGCTGTCGCGCATCCAGGAACTGTTCGGCATTGATCTCGACACGCCGGAGCGGCGCTTCGCGGTTGAACTCGCCATCCGCCTGCGCGGCGTGATCGACAGCCGCGCCTGATCCGAAACCAGATTTGACCACAAGCCATTGCCATCGCTTGCGGCGGTTGCCCGGCGGCTGTGCTTGCCTTCCGCTTGCTCTGAAACACAGCAGCGACACGGTCATCCCTTCCTCGCAACAGGAGGAAGCGGTACCCTTGGCCAGCGGCTAGCTTCGTCCCATGATCGCCGCAACAGAAACGTCATCGCCAATCTCGCAGTCGCCGGTTCCGCAGGCGATCGATCCGATCGCGTTGCGGCGGGCGTTCGGAACATTCGTCACCGGCGTCACGGTCATCACCACCCGCGACAGCGATGGCACGCCGCGCGGCATGACCGCCAACTCATTCACCTCCGTGTCGCTCGACCCGCCGCTGCTTCTGGTCTGCGTCGGCAAAGCCGCCGCCAGCTTCGCCGCCTTCAACACATCGGATTGTTTCGCCGTCAATCTCCTGCATGAAGGCCAGACCGATGTTTCGTCGGTCTTCGCCTCGAAGTCGCCGGACAAGTTTCAATCGATCGTGCATGACCGTGTCCATACCGGGGCGCCGATCCTCAACGAATGCCTGACCTGGTTCGACTGCACCGTCCATGACCGTATCGAGGCCGGCGATCATGTCGTGCTGATCGGCGCGGTGCAGGCCTTTGGTACAAGCCCGTCGGCGCCGCTCGGTTTCTGCCGCGGCCGTTATGCCGCGATCAAGGATCCGCTGCCGCCCGGCTGGCTGGCATCGCACAGCATGATCGTCGGCTATCTCATCGAGGCCGATGGTCAGATCCTGCTGCGCTCCGACGGCAAGGGTGGCTGGGTGCTGCCCAGCGCCAAGAGCCGGAAAGCCGAAAACGAGCTGAAGCTTGAAGGCGGCGACGCGCTGACGCTGCTGCCGGAGGAAACGTTTCTCTATTCGGTGTTCGATGTTGCTGACAGCGACCCCGGCTATCTCATTTATCGGGCTCGCCTGGCCGGGATCTCGGCGGCCATTCCGATGCCGCCCGGCTTCCGCTTCTTCCCAATTGCCAATCTTCCCTATGACGAGATTCCGGCGCGTGAAATCTGCTCGCTGCTGCGCCGCTACAGCCGTGAGCGGCGCGACGAGTCCTTCAGCATCTACATGGATTCCAACGACGGCGGACGTCTGGCCAGGCTGGACGGAACAACGCTGCCCTGGGCGCAAAGCGCTCAAGAATAGAACCTGACAGGACCGACATGAAAACCACAGTCAAAGCGCTCGAAAACTCCCGTCAGGACCTGTTTATTGGTGGCACTTTCGTTGCGCCTGCCGGCGGAAACTACATCCCGAGTTTTGATCCGACGACCGGCGAGCCCTGGTACGAATTGGCCGAAGCCGATGCCGCCGATGTCGATGCCGCCGTGCGTTCCGCGCAGGCGGCCTTTGTTGATCCGGCCTGGCGCCGCATGACCCAGACCGATCGCGGCAAGCTGCTTCACCGGCTGGCGCAGCTGGTTCTTGAACATGCCGACGAGCTGGCGTTGATCGAGACCCGCGACAACGGCAAGCTGATCAAGGAAATGCGTGCGCAGATGCGCGCCATGCCTGACGCCTACGGCTATTTCGCCGGCATGGCCGACAAGCTGCTGGGCGACACGATCCCGGTCAACAAGCTCGACATGCTCAACTTCAACCTGCGCGAGGCGATTGGCGTCGTCGCCATGATCACGCCCTGGAATTCGCCGCTGATGCTGCTCACCGGCACGCTGGCGCCTTGCCTGGCGATCGGCAACACGGTGGTGATCAAGCCGTCGGAACACGCCAGCGCATCGACGCTGGCGCTCGCCGAGCTCATCGTGGCGGCCGGCTTTCCGGCTGGTGTGGTCAACGTCGTCACCGGCACCGGCGCTTCTGCCGGCGAGGCGCTGACCCGCCACCCCGGTATTGCCAAGATCGTCTTCACCGGCAGCACGGCGACCGGGCGCAGGATTGCCCAGAACGCCGCCGGCAACCTCATTCCGTGTCAGATGGAACTCGGCGGCAAGTCGCCGCATGTGGTCTTCGCTGATGTCGAGATGGAGCACGCCGTCAACGGCGTCGTCTCGGGCATTTTCGCTGCCGCCGGTCAAAGCTGCGTCGCCGGCTCCCGCTGTTTCGTCGAAGCCAGCATCTATGATCGCTTCATCGAGGCGCTGGTCGAACGCACGCGGCGGATCAGGGTTGGCCATCCCTTGCAGGAGGACACCGACATCGGCCCGCTGGCGCTGTCGGCGCAGCTGTCCAAGGTTGAATCCTATGTTGCCTCGGGGGTGCGCCAGGGCGCCCGGATCGCCGCTGGCGGCAAGCGGCCACAAGCATCGGACCTGGCTGGCGGCTGGTATTTCGAACCGACTGTGATGACCGACGCCCGCAACGACATGGACTTCATGCGCGATGAGATTTTCGGCCCGGTGGTCGGCGTCATACCCTTCTCGTCCGAAGAGGAGATGACCGCGCTCGCCAACGACACCCATTATGGGCTGGCATCCGGAATCTGGACCAAGGACATCGACCGCGCGCTGCGCTTCGCCCGCAATATCGATGCCGGCACGGTGTGGATCAACACCTACCGGGCGTCCTCTTTCATGTCCGCCAATGGTGGCTTCAAGGAAAGCGGCTACGGCCGGCGCGGCGGCTTCGACGTCATGCAGGAATTCTCAAGGG
The DNA here is from genome assembly GCA_039916205.1 of Mesorhizobium sp. Classification (GTDB taxonomy): domain Bacteria; phylum Pseudomonadota; class Alphaproteobacteria; order Rhizobiales; family Rhizobiaceae; genus Mesorhizobium. Next base: position 14,021 of record JBDSLV010000106.1, read on the forward strand.
TGAAGAACGTGGTCGTCGACTACTCCGGAACCATGCAGGACCCGTTCGTCATCCGCTTGCGCTGACCGCGACATCACTCATCAAGACGCCTAGCGAGGAAACATGAAATTCGCCGTTTCGCTGACCATGGAGCGCTTTTCGCCTGACACACCCATGTCGGCGGTGAAGGGCAATCTGCTCGAACTGGCCCGCATGGCCGATGAGGGCGGGTTCGAAACATTGTGGACCGCCGAGCATCACACGATCGAATGCACGATCTCGCCAAACCCGCTGATGACGCTGACATGGCTTGCGCAGCATACGCAACGGATCCGGCTGGGAACCTCGACGCTGGTCGCGCCCTACTGGAGCCCGATCCGGCTGGCCGGTGAAGCCGCACTGTGCGACCACCTGACCGGCGGACGGCTGGAGTTCGGCATTGCCCGTGGCTCCTACCAGTATGAGTTCGACCGCATGGCCGGCGGCATGCCGCAACAGGAAGGCGTCGCCTATCTCAAGGAGCTGGTGCCGGCGGTGAAGAAATTATGGGCCGGCGATTATGCCCATGACGGCCATTACTGGAAGTTCCCGATGGCGACGTCGGTGCCGAAACCGCTGCAGCAGCCGCATCCGCCAATCTGGGTGGCGGCGCGTGATCCCGGCACGTTCGACTGGGCGATCGCTGCCGGCGCCAACATCCTGTCGACGCCGCTCTCCGCTCCGGCAGCCGAGATCGCGGTGCTGGGCGAGAAGTTCCGCAAGGCGGTCGCCGATCATCCCGAGGTGCCACGCCCGCGCTTCATGATGCAGCGCCGCACTTGCATCTACGACCGGCCCGACGATTGGCAGGTCGCGGTGCGCCACAGCAGCGATTATGGCCGTATGTTCGAGAACCTGTTCCAGAACATCGGCACGGTGGCGAATGGCTTTCCCGAGGCGGTCTCTTACGAAAGCGTCAAGGGCAAGGACAATTACAACCCGGAAAACATTCGCCGCAACCTGATGTTCGGTACGCCCGACGAGATCATAGAAAAGCTGGAGGACTACGAGGCAGCCGGTGTCGACCAATACTGTCTCGGCCTGACCTTCAACCTGCCATTCGCCCTGCAGGCCAGGACGCTGAAGCTGTTCGTCGACGAGGTGATGCCGCATTTCGCGGCCCGCGAACGCGATCGCCGTGCGGCTGCCGGGCACTGACGAAGGTGGCAAATCTGTTCAACACCGGTGAGGTGACGCTCAACTACCGGGTCGACGGCTCAGGTCCGGAGCCGCTCGTCTGTATCCATGGCGTCGGTTCGTATCTGGAGGCCTGGAGCGGCGTCGTCAGCCGGCTTGCGGACCGCTTCACGGTGCTCACTTTCGACCTGCGTGGCCATGGCCATTCGAGCCGCATCGGCGGCCGCTACGAGATTGATGATTTCGTCACCGAGGCGCTTGCTCTGGCCGATCATGTCGGGTTCGGGGCTTTTCATCTCGCCGGCTTCTCGCTGGGTGGACTGATTGCCCAGCGTCTCGCATTGACGCATGCGGCGCGGCTGAGAAAACTGGTTCTGCTGTCGACGGTCGCTGGCCGCACACCGCAGGAACGTCAGGCCGTGCTTGGCCGCCTTGCAGCACTGATGGCGAACGAGCCGGGCACGCACCACGCCCAATCCCTGTCACGCTGGCTGACCGAGGCATTTCAGGAGCAGAATCCTGAGATGATCGCCCAGCTGCGCGGCAGGGACGCCGAAAACGATCCAAAATGTTACGCCGCGGCCTATCGTGTCCTGGCCGAAACGGATTTCGGCGGCATCCTGGACCAGATTCGTGCGCCGACACTGGTTGTCACCGGCGCCGATGATCTCGGTTCCAGCCCCCGCATGGCGCATCATATGCACGAGCACATCCCGGGTTCGAAACTGGCGATCCTGCCGGGGCTGCGCCACTCCATCCTCATCGAGGCACCGGCGCTGGTCGCCGGATTGATGTCGGACTTCCTCGACGACAATGCGCCAAAGCGAGAGACAACCAGCCATGGATAGCAAATTGCGCTCCGCCGGGGAGCACGTCCGCCGCACAGTCCTTGGCGACAATTATGTTAATCGGGCGCGGGACAATGCCGACGATTTCTCACGTCCGTTCCAGGAGATCCTCAACGAATATTGCTGGGGCATGTGCTGGACGGACGAGGCACTCGATCTCAAGCAGCGCAGTCTGCTCAATCTCGGCATGCTGGCAGCACTTGGCCGGATGCATGAATTTGGCGTGCATGTTCACGGTGCCGTCCGAAACGGGCTGAGCGAAAGCGAGCTTCGCGCCGCCCTGATCCAGATCTCGGTCTATTGCGGCGTTCCCGCCGGCGTCGAAAGCTTTCGTGTCGCCAGCGCCGTACTCAATGAAACAAAGGCAGAAGGCCAATGAGCGCATTGGTTCGCTGTCTTCGGGGTTCCCATCGTTCCGAGCAAGCGGCGGCGGAAACCTCCTCCGTCTCACTGGAAGACGCGGGCGGCCAGCTTGCTTCTAAATGGCCAACAATTGGGACTATCAAACGGGCAAACAGGCAGTTGGGAGGCCGGTGTCCAGCGCGATGAAGAGGTTGCGGAGCCGTCGCCGGTAAAGGCGGCGTCGCCGTGGGGACTGAACGACAACAAAGGGAACAGATAATATGAAGACGATTCTCAAACTGGCCGCACTGTCGCTGGCGCTTTCGCTGGGCGCCTTGCCGGCCAAGGCCGGGGCCGTGCTTGACCGCGTCAAGGCGGCAGGCGATCTGAAGGTCGCGACCGACGCCAACTGGGCGCCGCAGTCTTTCGTCAATGCCAACAACGAGCTCGATGGTTTCGATGTCGATGTCGCCAAGGACATCGGCAAGCGCATCGGGGTCAAGGTCGAGTTCGTCACCCCCGGCTGGGACATCATCACCGCCGGCAATTGGGTTGGACGCTGGGACATGCATGTCGGCTCGATGACACCGACCAAGAAGCGCGCCGAGATTTTCGATTTCCCGGCGGTGTATTACTATACGCCCGCCGCGGTCGCCGTTCACAAGGACAGCAAGGCGACCTCGCTTGGCGATCTCGATGGCAAGGTTATCGGCGCTACCACGACCTCGACCTTCGAAGCCTACGCCAAGAAGGACCTGACGCTAGACGCTGCCGGCGCACCGGCCTTCGAGTACAAGCTCAACCCGAAAGAGGTGCATTCCTACGAGAACTCCACCACGGCCTTCGATGATCTGCGTCTCGGTGATGGTGTGCGCGTCGACGCCGTCGTTTCGTCGCTGCCGAGCATCAACGACGCGATCAAGGCCGGCTACCCGATTAAGCAGGTTGGCGATCCGGTGTTCTACGAACCGCTGGCCATCGCCATCGAACGTGGCGACCCGGAATTCTCGGCCAGGATCGCCGACGCCGTGAAGGCGATGAAGGAAGACGGCACGCTCAGCACGCTCTCCAAGAAGTGGTACGGTGTGGACTATTCGGTCACGAAATAATCAAGTTCGCCCGGTGGCTGCGTTCACGGTCGCCGGGCGCATGACCGTCCACAAACCTCGCGGGGCAAGCGATGCTTTATCCGGATACCGTCGAATCCGAGGTGCTCGTGCACAAACCCTGGTTTGTCGCGGCGATGTTCGGTGCGATCTTTCTGATCTTCCTCGCCTTCAATCTCACCGGCACCGGCTTCGGCGAACTGATGCGCCCGATCATTGGCGAACCGGCCGATAGTGGTCTCTACGGCCGCTTCGCGATCGCTTTGACCATCGCCTTGCTGTTTTCGCTCAACGTCGTGCTGATCGGTTTTGCATCGTTGCGCGTGCAGATCGGCATCGTCTGGCTTGAATTGCTGCTGCTTTTCCTTGCCTTTTTCGCGACCTTCCATCTCAGCCTGCCCTTTATCTGGCAAAAGCTGCCTTTCCTGATTTCGCAGGGCGTCGTCACCACGCTTTATGTGTCGGCGATTTCCATCGTCATCGCCTCGCTGATCGCCATCCTCGGTGCCGTCGCCAAACTGTCGACCAATGGCTTCGCCTATGCCATTGCCAGTTTCTACACCTCGTTCTTTCGCGGCCTGCCGCTGCTGATGCAGGTCTATCTGATCTATCTTGGCCTGCCGCAGCTCGGCTTCGTCGTGGGCGCGGTGCCTGCCGGCATCCTGGCATTGTCGCTGTGCTATGGCGCCTACATGACCGAGATTTTCCGCTCCGGCATCCAGAGCATCGATCGCGGTCAGTGGGAGGCCTCGCGCTCGATGGGCTTCGGCTTCTCGCTGACGATGCGCCGCATCATCCTGCCGCAGGCCTTGCCGGTGATCATCCCACCGACCGGAAATCAGTTCATTTCGATGCTCAAGGACAGTTCGCTTGTGTCGGTCATCGGCGTCTGGGAGCTGATGTTCCTGGCCCGCACGCTCGGTCAGAAAACCTTCCAGCACATGGAGATGCTGATCTCCGCCTCGCTCATCTACTGGATGATGTCGATCTGCCTTGAACTCATCCAGTCACGCATCGAACGCCACTATGGCCGGAGCAAGATCCGATGAATGCCGAGCCGATCATCAAGGCCGAGGCGGTCAACAAATGGTACGGTTCCTACCAGGCGCTAAAGGATATCAACCTGACCGTCCACAAGGGCGAGCGCATCGTCATTTGCGGCCCGTCGGGCTCCGGCAAGTCGACGTTGATCCGGTGTTTCAACCGTCTCGAAGCGCACCAGAATGGCGAGATAACGGTGAACGGCGTGCATCTGCATGCGCGCATGAAAAACGTCGCCGACGTGCGCAGCAAGGTCGGCATGGTGTTCCAGCATTTCAACCTGTTTCCGCACATGACGGTGCTGATGAACTGCATGGCTGGCCCGATGTGGGTGAACGGCGTATCGGCGGACGAAGCGCGCAAGACCGCGCTCGGTTTCCTTGAGCGCGTGCGCATTCCCGAACAGGCCAACAAATATCCGGTGCAGCTTTCAGGCGGCCAGCAGCAGCGCGTCGCGATTGCCCGCAGCCTGTGCATGAAGCCGGCCGTCATGCTGTTCGATGAACCAACCTCGGCGCTCGACCCCGAGATGGTGTCGGAAGTGCTGGATACCATGACAGGACTGGCCCGCGACGGCATGACCATGGTCTGCGTCACGCACGAGATGGGCTTTGCCCGCGCGGTTGCCGATCGGGTGATCTTCATGGATGCCGGTCAGATCGTCGAGGAAGGCAAGCCTGACAGCTTCTTCGCCAATCCGCAGCACAGCCGCACCAAGCTTTTCCTGAGCCAGATCCTCAAGCACTAGCCGCCGGCGCGGGCGCACCAGGTCGGCGGCCCCCGTTGAAGCCGCCGTCTTGGCACAATCGCGTCTTGCTGCGACCCAATCGCAAATTGGTAATAGATTGGATAGAAGTCGGTTCGCCGGCAGGCTTGACTGCAGGCAACCATGCCCGGCGACCGCCGGGGCTCACGCGATCGACAGGAAAAGCCACCGCGATGACCAGCAGGACCTATGCATTTGAACCGGCTG
>JBDSLV010000107.1:0-7844 GCA_039916205.1 Mesorhizobium sp.
GCACGCCGGTCAAGGCGGCCGAGAATGGCGTCGTCATCTATGCCGGCGACGGCCTCAAGGAATTCGGCAACACGGTGCTGGTGCGCCACGAGAACGGCCTGGTCACCGTCTACGGCCACGCCAGCTCGATCGAGGTGCAACGCGGCCAGAAGGTCAAGCGCGGCCAGGAAATCGCGCTGTCGGGCATGAGCGGCACGACGGACTCGCCGAAGCTGCACTTCGAAGTGCGCAAGAATTCCGCCCCGGTCGACCCCTCCGGCTATCTCGAATAGTCGGGCTATCTCGAATAGAAGAAAAAAAGCGATTTGCGGGCCGTCTGACCTCCAGTCCAGCCCGCCGGCTCAGCCCGCTCCGCAAGGAGCGGGCTTTTTCAGTTCACGCAGCCTGTGGATCCATCAATCCTTCAGCGGCTTGCCCAGCCGGCCGGCCAGATCCTGTGTGAACTGCCAGGCGACGCGGCCCGAACGGCTGCCACGTGTCGTCGCCCATTCCAGCGCATCGGCGCGCAAAGTCTCGGGATCGATGGCAAGGCCATGATGGCGGACATAGCCGTCGATCATGTCGAGATACTCGTCCTGCGAACATTTGTGGAAGCCGAGCCACAGGCCGAAGCGGTCGGACAGCGAAACCTTTTCCTCGACCGCCTCGGACGGGTTGATGGCGGTGGAGCGTTCATTGTCGATCATGTCGCGCGGCAAGAGGTGGCGGCGGTTCGAAGTGGCGTAGAAGATGACATTGGCCGGCCGACCCTCGACGCCGCCTTCGAGCGCTGCCTTCAGCGACTTGTAGGATGTGTCATCATGGTCAAAGGACAGGTCGTCGCAAAACAGGATGAAGCGATAGGGGGCGGCCTTCAGCAGCATCATCAGTTTCGGCAATGTGTCGATGTCTTCGCGGTGGATTTCGATCAGCTTGAGCGGGCGATCGAGCTTGGCCGATGCGTTGATCTCGGCATGCACGGCCTTGACCAGCGACGATTTGCCCATGCCGCGCGCGCCCCACAACAAGACGTTGTTGGCGGCGTAGCCGGCAGCGAAGCGTTCGGTGTTTTCGACCAGGATGTCGCGCACATGATCGACGCCGCGGATCAGGCCGATGTCGACGCGATTGACCTTGCGTACCGGCTCGAGGAAGCCAGGATCGGCCTGCCAGACGAAGCAATCGGCCTCGGCGAGGTCGGTTTCCGGCACTGGCGGCGGGGCGAGGCGGGCCACCGCTTCAATCAGCCGGTCGAGTTTCTGGTTCAGGGCGTCAATGCTGCTGTCGGTCATGTCGGTCTTTTGTGCTTTGCGTTCAGGAGCGTCTAGAAGTGCGAATCCGGCGGGTTCGAAACCGGTTCCAAGCTTTTGTTCGAGCGTGATCTTTTCCGAAAACCGGCTCGCGCTTTTCGCGATCATGCTCTAACACGGCTCAACAGGCCGGAAAAGCAGCCGATTTGGCCGGTCGCGCAGTTGCATTGAGAACTTTACCGACTATATTCCGGCCAAATTTCACGGGGCCGCATTGCGGCTCTTTTTCAAAATTCGGAGTACCTCCATGGGCACCTCTCCCGACATGCTGATCAGCGTTTTGCCGTTTGTGCTGATTTTCGTGATCATGTATTTTTTGATCATCCGGCCGCAGCGCACGCAGCTGAAGAAGCGTGGCGAGATGCTGGCCGCGGTTCGTCGCGGCGACACGGTCGTCACCGGCGGCGGCTTCATCGGCAAGGTGACCAAGGTGATCGACGACAATGAGCTCGAGATCGATCTCGGCGGCGGCACCAAGGTGACCGCGCTGCGCTCGACGCTCGCTGATGTGCGCGTCAAGGGTGAGCCGGTGGCGAACCAAAACGCCAAGAAATAACCGAATTGTCGGCGGAACGATCCGCCAGCATGCCCTGACGGACGACGCCATATGCTGTATTTTTCGCGCTTCAAGATGATCCTGATCTGGGTGGCCGTGGCCATCACCGTGATCCTCGCTGCGCCCAATCTGTTCCCCGCAAGCACGCTGGCGCAACTTCCGAGCTGGGTGCCGAAGCGCCAGATGACGCTCGGTCTCGATCTGCAGGGCGGCTCGCACATCCTGCTGGAGATGAACCAGAACGATCTGATCAAGGACCGGCTGGAGACCACGCGCGACGAGATCCGCACGCTCTTGCGTGACGCCAAGATCGGCTACACCGGTCTTGCGGGCACCGGGCGGGTCATACAGGTCCGCATCACCGACCCCGCGCAGCTGGATGCGGCCAAGACCGCGTTGAAGACGCTGACCGATCCCGTGGCTGCCGGCCTGTTCACTGGCGGCTCCATCCAGGAAATGACGCTGGATGATTCCGAGGCCGGTCTGCTCAAATTCAACGTGACCGATGCCGGCATCAAATACCGCACCTCGACGGCCTTGGCGCAGTCGATTGAAGTGGTGGGGCGCCGCGTCAACGAACTCGGTACCACGGAACCGATCGTGCAGCGCCAGGGCGACGACCGCATCCTGGTCCAGGTGCCCGGTCTGCAGGATCCGCAAAGGCTGAAGGAAATCCTGGGCCAGACCGCGAAGCTGACCTTCCAGATGGTCGATCAGTCGATGCCGGTGCAGGATGCGCTGAACGGCCGTCCGCCGGCGGGCTCCACGGTGCTTTATTCACAGGACGATCCGCCGGTTCCCTATCTGATCGAGAACCGCGTCATCGTTTCCGGCGAAAACCTCGTCGATGCCCAGGCGACCTACAATTCGCAGAACAATGAGCCGGTGGTTTCGTTCCGTTTCGATTCGAAAGGCGCGGCTCGCTTCGGTCAGGCGACGGCGCAGAATGTCGGCAAGCTGTTTGCCATCATCCTCGACAATCAGGTGATTTCGGCGCCGCAGATCCGCGAGCCGATCCTCGGCGGCACCGGTCAGATTTCCGGCAACTTCACCGCCCAGAGCGCCAATGACCTCGCCGTCCTGCTGCGCGCTGGCGCCTTGCCGGCAACGCTGACAGTGATCGAAGAGCGCACGGTGGGCCCAGGCCTTGGCCAGGATTCCATCCATGCCGGCAAGGTGGCAGGCATCATCGGCTCGATCCTCGTCGTTGTGTTCATGTTCGTTGCCTACGGCCTGCTTGGCTTCCTTGCCAACATCGCGCTGGCGGTGCACGTGGCCATGATCGTCGGATTGCTGTCGCTGCTTGGCGCGACGCTGACCTTGCCCGGTATCGCCGGTATCGTGCTGACCATCGGCATGGCGGTCGATTCCAACGTGCTGATCTATGAGCGTATCCGTGAGGAGCGAAGAGCCGGACGTTCGGTGATCCAGGCGATCGATACCGGCTTCTCGAAAGCGCTGGCGACCATCGTCGATTCCAACGTCACCTCGCTGATCGCGACCGTGGTGCTGTTCTATCTCGGCACCGGGCCGGTGAAGGGCTTTGCCATCACCTACGCCATCGGCATTTTGACCACCGTCTTCACCGCCTTCACCTTCACCCGGTTGCTGGTGTCGATATGGCTGCGCCGCGCCCGTCCGAAGGAGTTGCCGCGCGCGCCGGTGACCTTCGTTCCGGCTGGCACGAAAATCCCGTTCATGGGCATTCGCCGCTGGACCTTCGCGCTGTCGAGTGCGCTGTCGATCCTTTCAGTCGTCTTGTTCTTCACGCTCGACATCAACTATGGCATCGACTTCAAGGGCGGTTCGCTGATCGAGGTTAAGGCCAAGACCGGTACCGCCGATATTGCCGACATTCGCGCCAGGCTGACGGAACTCAACATCGGTGAAGTGCAGGTTCAGCAGTTCGGCGATCCGAACGATGTGCTGATCCGCGTCGGCACGCAGGATGGCGGCGAGAATGCCGAACAGAGCGTCATCGACAAGGTGCGCGGCGAGTTGCAGGACAGTTATGACTTCCGCCGCGTCGAAGTGGTGGGACCGACGGTCTCAGGCGAACTTGCCAAGCAAGGTACCATTGCCATGCTGGTGGCGCTGCTCGGCATCCTGGTCTATGTCTGGTTCCGGTTCGAATGGCAGTTCGCTGTCGGCGCAATCGTCGCGACAGTGCACGATGTGGTCATGACGATCGGTTTCTTCGTCATTACCGGGCTCGAGTTCAACCAGTCATCACTGGCAGCGATCCTGACCATCATCGGCTATTCGCTGAACGATACGATCGTGGTCTATGACCGTGTCCGCGAGGATCTGCGAAAATACAAGCGGATGCCGCTGCCACAGCTGTTGAACAACGCCATCAACGAGACGCTGTCGAGAACGACGCTGACCTCGGTGACGACGATCCTGGCGCTGCTGGCACTGGTTCTGTTCGGTGGCGAGGTCATTCGTTCGTTCACCATGGCCATGTTGTTCGGCGTCGTGTTCGGCACCTATTCGTCGATCTTCATCGCCGCGCCGCTGCTGATCCTGTTCAAGCTGCGTCCTTCTTCCGGAACGGCGGACGAACAGACACCGGTTCCCGGCAAGGCGGTCGCGACCTGACGCGACCCCCAAAAGGGGTGACAGAGCGGTGACCAGCAAAGGCATCGTCATCCGCGAGGCGCATTTCCCAGGCCGCGCGCCGATCGAGGCGTACGGCAATGGCGGGTTCCGTTTTGCCGACATGTCGCATCGCGGCTCGCTGCTGTGCTTGCCGTCGGGCATTCATGGCTGGGAACCTGCCGACCCGCTGGTCCTGGCGGAAACAGACTTCGAAAAACTGTTCGCCGAGGCTGGCAAGATCGAGATCCTGCTGGTCGGCACCGGCAAGGATTTGCGGCCACTGCCGGCCGCGCTGCGTGCGGCGCTGAAGGCCGCCGGCATCGCGTCGGATCCGATGTCGACGGGGGCGGCGGTGCGGACATACAATGTTCTTCTGGCGGAAGAGCGTGCCGTGGCCGCTGCGCTGATTGCTGTCGACTGACATGTCGGGCGCGGCCAAGATCGTCATGGATGCGGTGCGCGCCACCGACCACGACCGCTATCTCTGCGCCCTCTACGCGCCAGAAGACAAACGCAACGCATTGCTTTCGCTCTACGCTTTCAATGCGGAGATCGCCGGCATTCGCGACCGCATCCGTGAAGCCCTGCCGGGAGAAGTGCGGCTGCAATGGTGGCGCGATGTTATCGCGGCGGATGACGATGGTGCGGCGGCTGGTCATCCAGTGGCGGCCACGCTGAAGGCGACCATTTCGGACTGCGGTTTGCCGAAGCCAGCTTTCGACAACATGCTGGAAGCCCGCATCTTCGACCTCTACGACGATCCGATGCCGTCGCGCACCGATCTCGAGGGGTATTGCGGTGAGACGGCCGCGGCCTTGATCCAGCTTGCTTCCATGGTGCTCGCGCCCGCCGAAGCGCCACGCTTTGCCGAGCTTGCGGGCAGGGCAGGTTGCGCGCAAGCGATGACCGGGCTGCTGCTTTTGTTGCCGCTGCACCGCAAGCGCGGGCAATGTTTCGTGCCGGCGGATATTCTGGCGTCGGTGGGTTCGTCGCCGGAGGAATTTGTTTCAGGCGACGGCGGACCTGGCACGCAACGTGCCGTTGCCGCCATGATCGCGCTGGCGCGGGAGCATCTTTCCGCTTTTGAAAAGGGTGCTTCGTCCTTGCCGGCTTCGCTGCGTCCGGCGTTTCTGCCGCTGGCCCTGTCGCGTGCCTATCTCGACCGGATGGAAAGCCAGCGCGCTTCGCCGCTCAACGGTGTGGCGAGGCTTTCGGCCTTGCGCCGGCATTGGCTGCTGTTGCGCCGGGCGACAAAGGGCTGGCCTGCGCTTTGACGTAAACGTCAACCGTGTTAAGGCTTCTTCGAACCGGAACTGTTGCCGCGGACAACAGATCGGCGTGGAGGATATCTGTTCATGAGTTTGCCCGTGCTGGTCGCGATCGTCGTCTTCGGCATTGCGCTGTCCGTGGCCGCCGTCCACTTCACCGGCGGCAGCCGCACGGCGAAGCTCGCCAATGCCGAGCAGGCGCGCGGCCGCTTCGCGGACGACTTTCCCGACGAAACAGTGACTTCGGTTCTCCTGACATTGGATGGCAGGACGGCGTTTCTGGATCTTGGGCAAGCGCGCACCGGCATCGTGAGCGCGGTTGGCGACTGTTTCCTGACACGGATCGTCGAGCCGTCGGACATCACGGCCTTGAGCGTTGAGGCCGCCACGATCTCGTTTCGGCTTGCCGACTTCACCTGGAAGGGCGGGCGCTTCATCTTCGCCGACGCATCGGACGCCAAGGTTGTAGTGACGGCACTTGAGCCACAAAACTCGATCTCGGCCAAGGAGGCCGCGTGATGGAAACCTATGATTTCCCGCAGGTTACCCAGCTTGCCATTCCGTTCTTTGTCGCCGCGATCCTGATCGAGCTTTGGCTGGTGCGAACCGGTCGCGCCAAGGGCTCGTTCGAAACGCGCGATACCTTGACCAGTCTGATGATGGGCACCGGCAATGTCGTCGCGGGGCTGTTGCTTGGCGTCGTGTCCTACTGGGCGTTGCTGTGGCTGTGGCAGTTCCGCGTCTTCAATCTCGGCCTGTCGGTTTGGGTGTTCCTGGCCGCCTTCCTGCTCGATGATCTGCGCTACTATGTCTACCACCGCATCGCGCACCGGGTGCGCTGGGTGTGGGCGGAACACGTCAACCATCACTCCAGCCAGCATTACAATCTGTCGACAGCGCTGCGGCAGAGCTGGACGGGCCTGTTCACCTTCATGTTCGTGTTGCAGGCGCCGCTGGTGCTGCTCGGCTTTCACCCGGCGGTGATCGCCTTCACCTTCGGCTTCAATCTGGTCTGGCAGTTCTGGATCCACACCGAGGCGATCGGAAAGATGTGGGGCTGGTTTGAATTCGTCTTCAACACGCCGTCGCATCACCGCGTCCATCACGCCACCAATCCGCGCTATCTCGACGCCAACTATGCCGGCACGCTGATCATCTGGGACCGCATGTTCTGCACCTTTGTCGCGGAGTTGGAGGAAGACCAGCCGCGCTATGGCATCGTAAAAAATCTCGGCACCTTCAATCCGCTGAAGGTGGCGTTCCATGAGTGGATCGGCATGTTCAGGGATGCGTTTTCGCCGGGCCTGAGTTTTGGGGACCGCTTGAATTATCTGATCAAACCGCCGGGCTGGAGCCATGACGGTTCGCGCGAAACCTCGGAGAGCCTGAAGGCTGCCTATGTCCGGAGAAATCCGGGCGAGGCAGGCAAGCCGGGACTACCGATGGCGGGCGCCGAGCCGGCGGAGTAGCACGGCCTATTCCGCAGCTTCGGCTGCAGCCGCCTCGAGCCCCAGCCATTCACGGCAATCGACCAGCGCTCGCGATGTTACAGCGTGGCGCTTGGCGACAGTCTTGTCCTTGCCGCGCATGCGCTTGCCTTCGGTCTTCGGCGCTTCCACTGGCGGAAACAGGCCGAAATTGACGTTCATCGGCTGGAAGGAGCGCTTTCCCGGCTCATCCTCGGAAACAATATGCCCACCGGTGATGTGGTTGAGCAGCGCACCGAAGGCCGTGGTGAGCGGCGGCAGGGACGCCGCATGGCCAAGCCTTTCGGCGGCGGCGAAGCGGCCGGCGAGCAGGCCGATGGCGGCGCTTTCGACATAGCCTTCGCAGCCGGTGATCTGGCCGGCAAAGCGCAAGCCTGGCCGCGACTTCAGCTGCAGCGAGGCGTCGAGCAAGGTCGGCGAATTGATGTAGGTGTTGCGGTGCAGGCCGCCGAGACGGGCGAAGTCGGCGTTTTCTAAACCGGGAATAGTGCGGAAGACGCGCACCTGCTCGGCATGCTTCAGCTTGGTCTGGAAACCGACCATGTTGTAGAGCGTGCCCAATGCATTGTCCTGGCGCAGCTGCACGACCGCATAGGCCTTGACCGTCGGATTGTGGGCGTTGGTCAGCCCCATAGGCTTCATC
>JBDSLV010000108.1:0-15498 GCA_039916205.1 Mesorhizobium sp.
ACGCATTGCATTCGGAGCCTTGTTTTTCATGAAGCGATTTCTCGTTGCCACCGCCGCTTTGGCCGGCCTGTTCCTCGCATCCTCCCAAGCCTGGTCAGCCGACAAGTTGTTGAACGCTTCCTATGACGTCGGCCGCGAACTGTTCGTGCAGGTCAACAAGGCCTTCATCGCCGGACATCCCGGCGTTACCGTCGACCAGTCGCATGCCGGAACCTCGGCCCAGGCGCGCGCCATCGCCGAAGGGCTTGGCGCCGATGTCGTTACCTTCAATCAGGTCACCGACATCGACTTCCTGGTCAAGAAGGGGCTGATCTCAGCCGACTGGCAGAAGGATTTTCCCGACAACGCTTCGCCCTTCTACTCGCTGCCGTCGTTTCTGGTACGCGCCGGCAATCCCAAGCATATCAAGGACTGGAACGACCTGGTGCGCGACGATGTGCAGGTGATCTTCCCCAACCCGAAGACCTCTGGCAATGCGCGCTATACCTATCTGGCGGCCACCGCATACGCCAAGGAAGCCTTCAAGGGCGACGACGCCAAGGTGAAGGAGTTCATCACCAAGCTGTTCAACAACGTGCCGATCTTCGACACCGGCGGGCGCGCCGCGACCACCACCTTCGTGCAGCGCGAGATCGGTGATGTGCTGATCACCTTCGAGTCCGAGACACGCGGCATCCGCAAGGAGTATGGCAACGACAAGTTCGAGCAGGTCACGCCTTCGGTCAGTCTGCTGGCGGAATTCCCGGTGGCGATCGTCGACAAGGTCGCCGACGAGCATGGCTCGCGCGATCTCGCAAAAACCTATCTCGACTTCCTCTACACCCCCGAAGGCCAGGATATCCTGGCACAGAATGGCAACCGCGTTCGCGATGCTGCGGTCGCCGCCAAATACAAGGCCGAGTTTCCAGATGTCCGTCTGCTGACGGTTGAAGACGTCTTCGGCGGCTGGGACAAGATCCAGAAGGAGCATTTCGCCGCCGGTGGCCTGCTCGACCAGACCTACGGCAGCCGCTAGGCGCTAGATCCCTCGAAAGGATTGAAAGCCGGCATTTTTGCCGGCTTTCTTCGTTTCTGGACCCAGCGCGGCGATTTCCCGTGCATTATGGGCGCCAACGCTCAAAACGTTACAAAGAATCAACGCGTTTGTGCCTAACGTGCCATTCGGCGGCTTGTTTTCGCGAAACGGCATTGCGTGATCGAAATGTCATTATTTGCACACAAACAGTCGCCAGATGCGAGTGGTTGGGGCTTTATGGGTTGATCAGGGCATGCTGACAAAAAAAGGCAAATACGGCCTCAAGGCCCTCGTGCATCTGTCCGGCCTGCCGGTTGGCCAACTGGCCTTTGTCAACGACATCGCGGTGGCCAACAACATCCCGAAGAAATTCCTCGACGCCATCCTGGGCGAATTGCGCAATGCCGGCTTTGTCCAGAGCCGCAAGGGCAAGGAAGGCGGCTACCGCCTCGCCCGGCCAGCCTCCGAGATCAAGATCGGCCATGTCGTGCGCGTGCTCGACGGGCCGTTGGCGCCTATCCCTTGCGCCAGCCGCACCCAGTATCAGCGCTGCGAGGATTGTGACGAAGCGACCTGCCAGGTCCGCCACATGATGCTGGAAGTGCGCCAGGCCATCGCCGAGGTGCTGGACAACCGCAGCCTCGCCGCCATGCGTGACGCCGACAATGACGACTTCCCGGTTGAGCTGACCTCGCAAATCTAGTTTGTATCGCCCAAAAGTGCGTCGCGATTTTAGGAAGACGACATGCACGAAATGAAGGCATCAACTGGATGAGGCTATTCTGGTTCACGAAACCCGGAAAAGCCTCTCGTGGATTGCCGCCAGGCGACATCTATCACACTGAAATCATCGCCGACATCGCCGTGCCCGAGCGCGCGGAAACGGTTCGCTTTTTCAGCCGCAAGCCGGTGCGAACCTCTGGGGATCGCCGCATCTCCAGCAAGGACCTTCGCGAGACCCTGCTCTTGGCTTTCTATCTCGCAGTAGCAGCCTTGCTGCCGGTGCGCTGGTGGGCGCCGGTTTGCAACTGGATGTCCGGGCTTCGTCTCAAGCGCCATATGCGCAAGGATTTCCCGCGCTACGCCGCCGCCACGCGCGCGACCCTCGGCCAGGACGTCGATGCGGAAGGACTGTTCAGGCGCCTGCTTGCCGCCGGGCATCGCCGGCGCCTGCAACCCATCGCGCATCTGGTCAGCTCACGATGGTCGCCATCAATCCGGCTGGAAGGCTTGCAAGGCTTGCAGGAAGCCTTGCTTCGCGGCCGCGGCGCCATCATCTGGTGCGATCAATTCACGGCCCAGACCGTCATGGGCAAGCGCGCGCTCCATGAGGCCGGCATCGAGGCGCATCAGGTCAGCGTGCGCAATCACGGGGTATCGAGCACAGGATTTGGCGCACGCTTGCTCAATTTGCCGATGGTCAATGTCGAGAACCGTTTCCTGAAAAGCCGGCTCGTCTTCGATCGGAATGATGCCTACCAGGTCACCGCCCGAATGCAGAAAATCCTGAAGTCCAATGGCGTTGTCCTGATGACCAACAACATCCACGCCGGATCGACGTTCACGGAGGTTGCGATTGGAGAGAGCGGCTGGGCCCAGCTTGCCTCGGCGCCGGCGAATTTCGCCGCGAGGAACGGGACAGCGCTGTTTGCCATGTCGACTTTCGAGACCGCTCCGTTCCGCGAGTATCTCGCGATGATCAGCCCGGAGCTGGCCCCTACCCCGGCGGGCGAAGCGACGATCCCGGTCAAGGACGGGGCGAAGAACATGGCCCTGCAGGCGCGCTACATCCTGCTTAAGCGCGACCGTCTGCTCGAGGCCGCGAAACTCTATCCAGAGCAGCTGATGACGTGGTTCGCCGGGCACCGGATGAGCGAGCAGGCCGATAGTATTGCACCCGATGATGACACAGCTTCATGAGCGCTGCGCACCGGCAACGGTTCGCACCAGATCGCCGATGGGGCGTGTGGCATCGAGCGTCAGCGCGCGCTCGTCGGCCGCCGGTGCTTCAAGAATGGCGAACTGGCTGTCGACAAGGCTTGCCGGCATGAAATGGCCCTTGCGCTTGCCGACGCGGCGCCTGGCCGTGGCCGGGTCGATGTCCAGATAGACGAAGACGATGTCCCCGCAAAAACCACGCAGCCGGTCACGATAGCCGCGCTTCAATGCCGAGCAGGCAGCGACGACGCCTTTGCCCTCGCCAACCAGCGTTGCGATACGCTGGCCGATCGCATCGAGCCAGCCTTCGCGCAAGGCATCGGTAAGCGCCTCGCCGCTGGCCATCCGCTTGACGTTCTCGGGCGGATGCAACTTGTCGCCCTCGACGAAGGCAATGCCAAGTGCGGCAGCCAGAGCGATGCCGACGGCCGACTTGCCGCAACCGGCGACACCCATGACCACGATGGCGGGTGCCGGTCGGATAGCGCCCGTCGGCGATTGGACGATATCCTCACCCACGATGCGGATCAGCGACTTGCCGGCGCGCGGCCGTAGAGCAGCAGCATGGCAACGATGACGACGCCATAGATGATCTGCCGTCCAGCTTCCGGCATCTGCATGACCGAAAG
The DNA here is from genome assembly GCA_039916205.1 of Mesorhizobium sp. Classification (GTDB taxonomy): domain Bacteria; phylum Pseudomonadota; class Alphaproteobacteria; order Rhizobiales; family Rhizobiaceae; genus Mesorhizobium. The sequence goes on from JBDSLV010000108.1 coordinate 3,583, forward strand.
AATGGATTGCAGCAGCGTGATGAGGATGACGCCGGCGACAGTGCCGAGATAGGAGCCGCGTCCGCCAAGGATGGAGGTGCCGCCGAGCACCACGGCGGCGATCGACGGCAGGAGATAGGCGTCGCCCATCGATTGCGCCGCCTTGGAAGCATAGCCGGCCAGAAGCACGCCGCCGAAGGCTGACAGGCCGCCGGAGACAGCAAAGGCGATCATCACCACGCGCCGCGTGTCGATGCCGGAGAGATAGGCGGCGCGCTCGCGGTTGCCGATGCCGTAGACGGTGCGACCAAATCCGGTCCGGGTCAGCACGAAAACCATTGCCGCGCCGATCAGTGCCCAGATGATCACGGCGTTAGGCACGCCCGGAATGATGAAGCCGGTGGCCAGGTAACGCATCGCGCCAGTGGCTGAATCCTGCGGTGAGTAGCCGCCGGTGTAGACAACCATCAGTCCTTGCGCGACGGCGTTGGTGGCCAGCGTGATGATCATCGAGGGGATGCGCAGATAGGCGACACCGATGCCGTTGACGATGCCGATCCCAACACCGCAGAGAATACCGAAAGGAATGGCCAGCGCCACGCCGACGGGCCCGTAGGCAGCAGCCGCGCAGGCCATCATCGCACCCGCCGCCACCGCCCAGGGCACCGAAAGGTCAATCTGGCCGAGCAGGACGACCAGCATCATGCCGGTGGCAATGACGCCCAGAAACGACGCCACCTTGAGCTGCTGCAGAAGATATTCGGGCGACAGGAAGCTGCGTGAATAGAGGCTGCCGACGAACAGCAGCAGCACGATGCAGGCAAAGGCGGTCAGCACCGCCGGATCGGCGCGGCGGATGAATTTCGGCATATGCCCGGCGATGCCGTTCAAGGTCGTTTCGCTCACAAGAACCACTCCAGCCGGTTGCGGACCCGAAACAGGGCGAAAGCGCCGAGACTGACCGCGACCAGCAGGATAACGCCCTGGAACAGGGGCTGCCAGAGCGGATCGAAATCGAACACGAACAAAAGGTCGCCGATGGTGCGGAAGGCCAACGCACCGAAGATGGCGCCTATGGCACTGCCCTTGCCGCCGAACAGCGAGACGCCGCCTAGCACGACCGAGGCGATCGAAAACAATGTATAGGCGTTGCCGCTCGCATAGGCCGCGTCGCCCGTATAGGTGAAGAAGGTCAGGAACAGCCCGCCGATAGCGGCCAGCAGCCCAGCCAGCGCATAGGCGGCGAACTTGCCCCGGCGGATTGGCACACCGGACATATAGGCTGCCGTCTCCGACGATCCGGCGGCGTAGGCGGCACGGCCAAGCACCGAGCGGCTGAACGGCACCCAGACCACCAGAACGACGGCGAGAAGCACGACCAGGCTGGCTGGCACGACGCCGAACACACGGCCCGTCAGCGCGTCGGCCAGGTCCTCATTGACCGAGCCGCCCGGAAAAGGCCGTAGCAGCAGGCCGACCCCGTAGTAGACCGCACCCGTGGCAATGGTGGCGACAATCGGTTGCAGCCGGCCATAGATGACGATGGCGCCATTGATCGCGCCGCACAGCAGGCCCACCGCCAGAACGGCAATGACGCCAAGCGCCGTCTGCGTTGGCGTGCCCACCACCAGCCACGAGGCAAGGCAGTTGGTCAAAAGGAAGATCATGCCGACCGACAGATCGATGCCGGCGGTGATCACCACCAGCGTCTGCGCCATGGCGACGAAGGCAAGCAGGACGCCCTTGTTCGATGCCGTCTGCACGACATTGGCGGTGAAGCCTGCCGGATGGTTCGCGGTGTAGATGATGAACATGACGATGAAGATGCCGAGCGCCAGTAGCGTTCCGCGCTGCTCGGCCAACCAGTAGCGCCAATCTTTCACGCATCCGCTCCTTGGCTCATAGTGCTCTCATGGATGTTGAGCGCGCTGGATATCAGCGCGCGCTCGGTGATCTCGGCGCCGACCAGTTCACGCTTGACCGCCCCGTCGTAGAGCACCAGCACCCGATCGCAGCAGCCGATCAGCTCGTCATAGTCTGTCGAATAGAACAGGATCGCGGCGCCGGCATCAGCGAGCTTGCGCATCAGCTGGTAAAGCTCCTGCTTGGTGCCGACATCGATGCCACGCGTCGGATCGTTGAGCAGGATGATGCGCGGCTGGCGCATCAGCCATTTGGCGATGACCACCTTCTGCTGGTTGCCGCCGGACAGCGCGCCAACCGGGATGTCGAGGCCAGCCGTCTTGATCGCCAGCAGCCCGACCATGTCGTCGATCAGCCGCTGCTCGGTGACACGGTCGATGATGCCGGCCTTCGACAGCCGATCGAGCGCGGCGAAGGACAGGTTTTCACGCACCGTCATCGGCAGCATCAGCCCCTCGGTCTTGCGGTCCTCGGGAATGAGCGCCATGCCGATGCCGTCCTCCCGCGCTTTGGATGGGCTGGCGATCGAAACCGGCTTGCCGTCGATCAGGATCTGGCCGGACAGGCCACGCAACACGCCGAAGAACGCAAGCAGCAATTCGCGCTGGCCCTGGCCGTCAAGCCCGCCAAGGCCGACAACCTCGCCTGCCCTGACGCTCAGCGAGATATTGTCCAGCCGGTCGGTCCAGGAGAGCTTGCGCGCCTCGAGCACGGGCGCGGTCGTAGCCGCCACAGGTGGCGGCTTGGCCGGAAAGATGTGGCTGTATTCACGGCCGATCATCAGTTCGACGACCTCATTGTCGCTCTTCGAACCGGCTGGATAACTGGCGACATTGCGGCCATTGCGGAACACCGTGCACTGGTCCGCCAATTCGGCGATCTCGTTCATGCGGTGCGAGATATAGAGCAGTGCCAGTCCCTCGGAGCGCAGGCGTTTCAGAACGCCAAAAATCTTCGAGACATCCGTCGCCGTCAGTGCCGAGGTGGCCTCGTCGAGGATCAGGATGCGAGGCTTTCTGGCCAGCGCCTTGGCAATCTCGACCATCTGGCGCCGCGACAGCGGCAGGTCCTTGACCAGCGCCAGCGGATGAATGTCTGCGGCGCCCGCGCGAGCCAGGGCTTCTTCCGCAATGCGGCGCTGCGCCTTGCGGTCGATCATGCCGAAGCGGGTCGGCGGATCTGAAATGACAATGTTGTCGGCGACGCTGAGTTCGGGAACCAGCGACAGTTCCTGGAAGATGCAGACTATGCCTGCCTTGTTCGCCGCACCGGGCGAGGCAAAGGTCACCTCGTGGCCGTCCAGCATCATGCGGCCTTCGTCCGGCGCGACGACGCCGGCCATGACCTTGATCAGCGTCGATTTGCCGGCACCATTTTCACCAAGAACGGCGTGGATGCTGCCGGCTTCAACCGTAAGCTCAGCCTGTTCCAGCGCGCGCACACCACCATAGCGCTTCGATATCCCTTCCATGCGAAAGAGCGGCACCGCACCGTTCATGGCCCCTCCCAAGGCGCTTGGACAAAATCAGGGGTAGGCTCGGCGCCGTGGCAAGCCGCGGCGCCGAGTGACAGGCCTATTGATTTTCCTTGGTCTGACCCATGATTTCCTGCGCCGTGAAGTTGATGCCGCAGGTCGGGAAGGAATTGCCGACGAAGAAGTTGTCGGACTGGTCGGGGAAGAAATCCTGACCTGCCTTGAAGTCCGGATCTTCGACGATCGCCAGCGGCAGCTTCACTGACTGCGGGACGACATTGCCTTCAAGGGCGGCGATCGCCGTCTTGATGGCAACGGCAACCTGCGCAGGGCCGGTGCCGGCCGAGGAGCACTTCAAACCATCAGCAGCATGCGCCGCGCAGAATTTGCGGAAGCCGTTTTCGGTTTCACCGCCAAACGGAACGAAAGGCTGCTTGGCATCGATCATCGCCTGGACAATGCCGGTGTCGCCACCCTGTCCGGTAATACCGTCGAAGGGTCCGTTGGTGGCGATCGCATCGGCAGATGCCTTTTGCGCCACGCCGTCATCCCACTTGCCCACGACCTCGGTAACCGCCCACTTCTTGCCGGAGGCATCGAGCACCTCATGGATGCCATTGTGGCGGTCGGTATCGACAGAAGTACCGGCAACGCCGCGCACTTCGAGGACCTTGCCGCCATTCGGCACATGCTTGACCAGCCAGTTGCCCCAAAGCGCGCCAAGGCCTTTCTGGTCGACGTTGACGTTGATGGCGTCCTTGGTGTCGAGAATGTTGTCGAAAGCGACCAGCACCACGCCGGCTTCCTTGGCGCGCTTGATGACCGGCCCGAAAGCAGTCGGGTTCTGGGCATTGACGACGATCGCGTCATAACCGGAATCGATGAAGTTGTTGATCGCCGATATCTGTGCCGGCACATCCTCACCGGTTGAGACGACCTTGAATTCCTTCAATTTCGCCGCGACGTCCTTCTGCGCCGCATAGGCTTTCGCCGTCTGCACCATCTGGATACGCCAGGTGTTGGCGATATAGCCGTTGGCAAGCGCGATCCGGTATGGGCCGGCTTTCTTGGGGAACTTGAAGAACTGGGTGTCGGCGGCCCACGGCGTGAAGCAAGCCGGCTCGGCGGCGGGGCCTGATACGACTTCGGGGCCGGCGGCCATGGCGCCGGAATTGAGCATGACGAATGCAGTGGCGGCAATGACGCCACCAACAAGTGACTTGATCATCGATAGTCCTCCCATTTGCAGTTCTGATTGTCGTTTGCTGTATGAATTTTCGCGCATGGGCCAGCACCTCCTGCCTTGTCCATACGCGCATTCCGGCGGCTGAATGCCGACCCGCACCCTCCCCTTCGCGGCCTCCATCAGGTGCAGGAATTTATCATATTATCCATAATAAACAAGTATCAGTTGTCGCTTATGTATAATAAACAGGCATGGCACCCTTGCCTCCGAGCCTGATCGCATAAAATGGTAGCGCTACCATGACGTCGTGTAAAGCACCATTTGCAGCGCGTCTAAAGTAAGTTCAGCGGGCTGTGCTCTCGCGGCGCATGAGCTCGAAACCGAGATCGACGACACGTTCTTGCGGCCTGTTGCCGGCGATCGCCGCCAGTGCCATCGCGACCGACCGCCGGCCGATTTCATAGCGATAGGTACGGATGCTGGTGATCGAAGGGAAAGCCACCTGCATCATGTCGAAATCGTTGAAGCCGACAATGCCGATCGTCTTCGGCACGGCGATCGCGGCACGGTGGCATTCGAACAACACGCCGACCGCGATATCGTCATTGTTGCAGAACACTCCGTCGAGCGTCGGCATCTTGGCCAATGCGTCGCGGAACAATTCACGCCCGAGGGTGACGCTGGACGGCACCGGCGTGGTGGTGATCAGGCGCGGATCGAACAGGCCGGCCTGCTCCATCGCCGCGCGATAGCCGGCGAGGCGCCGCTGCGAGCGCGGATCCATGCGCGCGCCGATGAAGCCGATGCGGCGATAGCCCGCCTCGATCAGGTGCTCAGTCGCCCGCCTGCCGCCGTCCAGATGCGAGAAGCCGACCATCATGTCGACCGGATCAGGCCCGGTCTCCATCACCTGCACGACTGGACAGCCAGCGGTTTCCAGCAGCTTTCGCGATGTCGGCGTCTGGTCTATGCCGGCGACGATCAGGGCCGCCGGGCGCTGCGGGCCGAACACCTGCAGGAGGCGCTCCTCCTCCAGCCCGGAATAGTGGGTGTTGCCAAGCTGGATGCGGAAGGGGCTGTCCGACAGGCTGTCATAGATGCCGCGCACCACCTCGGCGAAGACGTTGTTGGTCAGCGACGGGACCAGCACGCCGAACACCTCGGCCCGCGCCGAGGCCAGCGCCCGCGCATTGGGATCGGGCACGTAGCCGAGTTCGTCAACGGCGGCCTGGATCTGGCGCCGCAGATCTTCCGAGACACGTCCCGGCTCGCGAAGAGCACGAGACACCGTGATGGCGCCGACGCCGGCCCTGCGCGCCACATCGGCGATGGTCGGCCGGCCGCCGCCACGGCGTGAACGCGGCTTGATCAAGAGACGGCCCTTTGGACAAATCCACCAAAGCCCGGCCGAGAAACAATCGTCGCTGTTGTCGCCATGTCACCGGCCCGTTGCCGCACCCCGTCGGCCACTGGCGTCGCTCAGCCCTCGCACAATGTCAAGCGGAGCCGATCTCCAGGTAAATGGCCCCCAGGCTGGCGCCGGCGCTCAGGCCATCGCCATGGCGCTGCGCCTTGCCCTCCAGAACACCATCAGCATGACCACCAGGTTCAGCACGTTCCAGGCGATGCCGTTCAGGAAAGCCGCTGCGTAGGAGCCGGTCAGATCGTAGATCCAGCCCGACATCCAGCCGCCGATCGCCATGCCGAAGATGGTCGCCATGATGACGATGCCGACCCGCTGGCCGGCTTCCTTGGCCGGCATGTATTCCCGCACGATGATCGCATAGCAAGGCACGATGCCGCCTTGAGACAGGCCGAACACCAGCGACACGATGTAGAGCGAGGCAAGCCCATCGAAAGGAATATAGAAGAACAGCGACAGGCACTGCAGCACCGAACCGATCAGCAAGGTTTTGACGCCGCCGATGCGGTCCGCGACAAAGCCGGAAACCAGGCGGCTGACCACGCCTGCCGCCATCATGATCGACAACATGTCGGCGCCATGCGCCACGCCGTAGCCGAGATCCATGCAATAGGCGACGATGTGCACCTGCGGCATCGACATCGCCACGCAGCAGCCGAGACCGGCAATGACGAGCAGCACCTGAAGGGCAGTCGGTGACAACGAGATCGGCTGCACCACGCGGCTGCCAGCGGAACCGGCCGCTACGACAGGGGCGCCGCGGCGCAGCATCAGCACCAGCGGCACCATGGTCACCAGGCAGGCGAGACCGATGGCGACATAGGTGAAGCGCCAGCCTTCGGCTTTCATCAATGGCGGCATGATGGTTGGCCAGATCGTTCCCGCAAGATAACTCCCGGCGGCGGCGGCAGCCACGGCAACACCGCGCCGGCGGTTGAACCAGTGCGAGATGTCGGCGATCAACGGCCCGAAGATCGCCGAAGTGCCGACCCCGATCAGCAACCCCTGAACGAGGGTAAATTGCAGGATGGAGGTCGAAAGCGCCGCCAGCAGGAAGCCTGCAACCAGCGCGATGGAGGACACAAGCGCCGGGATCCAATAGCCGACGCGGTCGATGGCGCGCCCGACCAGCACATTGCCGGCGGCAAAGCCGACCATGGTTGCCGTATAGGGCATCGATGCAGCGGCGCGATCGACGCCGAACTCGGCCTGCACGGACGGCAGGACGATGACCACCGCCCACATGCCGACACCGCCGATCGTGCCCAGCAGCATGGAAATGCCGAGCCGCATCCAGGCGTAAGGACTGTCGATCGCTGGGCCGTCTCCAGCCTGGGCAGAAAAGATGGAGGGCAAGGCGTATCCTGTCAGCGGTTCGGATTGACCGCGCTGGCACCACTATGGCGCATTCGCGATGGAGAGCAGCGCCACGTCAGGCAATTCGTCGCGCCAGCACTGGCTATGACCTGCGCCCCCGCCAGTGGCAGGCTCTACCGCCTCCTAAAGCGGTTCTGCCGAACTCATCCCAACTGGACCTAGTGACAGAACCTCTTTGCCGCCAGTTTGCAACCTCTGCATTGCTCTAGCGAGTCCGGCCGCATGACAGTCAAGATCGGCATCAATCCCATCACTTGGAGCAATGACGATGTGCCCGCGCTCGGTGGCGACACGCCGCTGGAGACGTGTCTCTCCGAAACCGCCCAGGCCGGCTATCGCGGCACCGAGCTTGGCGGAAAATTCCCCCGCAAAAGCGCCGAGCTTGGACCGATCCTGTCATCCCATGGGCTCGAGCTTGTCTCCGGCTGGTATGACGGCCGCATTTTCGATCACTCCGTCGATGAGGAATTCGAGGCGATCACGCCACATCTGACGCTGTTGCGCGACCTCGGCGCCAAGCTTGTTGTCTATGCCGACACCTCACGCGGCCGCCATGACGCGATCTTCGCACCGATCTCGCAGCGCCCGCGCATCTTCAATGGTCAGTGGCGCGACTACGGCGAGAAGGTCACCCGCCTTGCGGACCGCATGGCGGCGTTCGGCGTCGGCATGGCCTTCCATCACCATATGGGCACCATCGTCGAGACTGACGAGGAGGTCGACCAGTTGATGGCAACGACGGGGAAAAGCGTCGGCCTGCTCTTCGACACCGGCCATTGCCTGTTTTCAGGCGGCGATCCGCAGGCACTGCTGCGGCGCCATCTCGACCGCATCGTGCATTTCCACTGCAAGGATGTGCGTCAGCCAGTGCTCGACAGGGCGCGGCGCGAGGACATGAGCTTCATGGCGGCTGTCATGGAAGGCATATTCACCGTGCCTGGTGACGGCTCGGTCGATTTCCTGTCGCTGCTGACGCCGCTGGCCGCACGCGGCTACGAGGGCTGGATCGTCGTCGAGGCCGAGCAGGACCCGGCCAAGGCGCATCCGCTAACCTATGCCACGAAAGGGTATGCATCGCTGCTCGCAACCGCCTGCAAGGCCGGTTTCGACGTGGCGATACGAGACAGGGCCTGACGATCGCCGGGCGGCGGTTGACAGGCTGATTGGGCGCGCCTCGGCTGGGGTAGCGATGCGACGCGCCCGGCGACCCGTGCCGCCTTGCTCCCGATGCGGCGCGGGTCGCGGAATTGTCCCTGCTGGATTTCCGCGCCCGAACTTTCCAGGCTTGCGGACTTTCCAGGCTTGTGGACTTTCAGGCTTGGGGACTTTTCGAGCTTGAGGCCGGCGGAAAGCCGTGCCTTGATGGCGGGCGGAGGAGTGACATGGCTTTCGAAGCAGCGCTTGGCATGGAACGGCTGTGCACGATCCGCGAGATCGCCGAAAAGGCAGAGCTCGGCACGGCGACCGTGCACCGCGCCTTGAAGAACAGCCGCGAAATTCATCCCCGGACCAGGCGGCTGGTGCTCGACACTGTGTGCCGGCTGAACGAGGAAAAGATAGCCCGCGCCGCGCGCCTTGTCCTGGACTAGCGCTGGCATGGCCGACCACATGCGCCTGTCCCTCGACATCATGTCTGTCGACCGCGCGTCGGAAGAACCGATGCACCGGCAGATTTACGGGGCGCTGCGGCGTTTCATCCTTGATGGCCAGATCCCGCAGAACACGCTGCTGCCGTCGACGCGGTCATTGGCCGAGGATTTGAAGGTCGGCCGCAACACCGTCATCGCCGCCTACGACCAGTTGCTCGCCGAAGGCTTCATCGAGGCGCGCGCCGGTTCGGGCACCTGGGTGGCGCCGATCCAGCAGAACCGGCCGCTGGCCTCGCTGCGAACTGGCCTGGCCGCACCACGGAAATTGTCGCGGCGCGGCCAGACCATCGTCAACGGCCCGCAGCCGCCACGCAATGCCGGCGTCATCAACTTCCATCCCGGCGTACCGGAAACCGCATCCTTTCCCTTCACCATCTGGTCGAGCCTTCTGGTGCGCAACGCGCGCAGCCGCGATGAAAATCTGCTCGGCTACATCTCCTTCGCTGGTCACCCCGGCCTGCGCCAGGCCATCGCCTCGACCATCAGCCTGTCGCGCGGCATCAATTGCACCGCCGACCAGGTGATCATCGTCACCGGTGCGCAGGCAGCGCTGGACCTTGTCTCACGCGTGCTGATGGACGAAGGCGATCATGTCTGGATGGAGGAGCCGGGCTACCTCGGTGCCAAGAGCGCATTCCTCGCCAGTGGGGCGCAGCTGGCGCCACTGAAAGTTGACCGGCGCGGCTGGCATCTCGCCGATCCCGACCTGCCGGCGCCTCGGCTGATCTACGTCACGCCATCCTGCCAATGGCCGTTCGGCACCATCATGCGCATCGAGGAGCGCCTGCAACTGCTCGATATCGCCGAGCGGCACGGCGCCTGGATTGTCGAGGACGATTACGACGGCGAGTACCGGTATCGCGGCCGGCCGGTGCCGGCGCTGCGCGGGCTCGATCACGCCGACCGCGTCGTCTATATCGGCAGCTTCGGCAAGACGCTGATCCCGGCGCTGCGCATCGGTTATCTCATCGTTCCGCGTGAACTCTCGGTGCCATTCGACAGGGCGGTCTCGATCACCGGCCAGTTCGCACCGCTGATCCTGCAGGCAACGGTCAATGACTTCATCACCCAGGGCTATTTCGCCACGCATCTGAAACGCATGCGCCGGCTCTATGCCCGCCGCCAGGCCAACTTCGTCAAGCTCTGCGAGGAACATCTTGCCGAGTGGATCACGGTCTCGGAAAACGATTCCGGCATGCAGTTGCTGGCAAGCTTCACCAGGCCCTACAAAGACAGCGACGTGGTCGCTGCCGCCGTCAGGGAAGGCCTCGACGTCCAAGGCATTTCCATCAACTACCATTCCAGCGAGCCCGAACACGGCCTGCTGTTAGGCTACGCCGCGATGGATGAACGCCAGATTCTGCGCGCGGTGCTGGCCCTGCGCGCAGCCTTTGTGAGGCTGGACAGAAGCCAGGGCCTTACTGGTTGATCTCGGGCTCGACGAGCTTCGCTAGATTTCGCAACGATTCCTGCCAGCCAAGATAGCAGGCCTCAACCGGAATGACATCGGGAATGCCGGCCTGCGTGATATCCACTTCGGTGCCGACCGAAACTTTCTTCAATGTCACGGTCACCTGGATCTCGCCAGGCAGGTTGGGATCGTCGAACCTGTCTGTGTAGCGCAGCCGCTCACCGGGAACGAGCTCGACATATTCGCCGCCAAACGAGTGGCCCTCGCCGGTGGTGAAGTTGCGGAACGACATCTTGAACGTACCGCCGACTTTCGCGTCGAGATGATGGACCGTGCAGGTGAAGCCGTTCGGCGGAAGCCATTTGGCAAGCGCGTCCGCTTCGAGGAAGGCGCGATAGACCTTCTCCGGGCTGGTTGTCAGAACGCGGTGCAGACGTGCGGTGCCGGGCATTTCAACAATCCTCTGTGGTTGCGTGTTGATGTTCCAAGGACGAACGGCGCTCGGCCAATCCGACACAGAATTTCGATCTTTTCAATGCGTGGCGGCCACAGAGCTGCATTGGGAGCCTGTCTTGTGCCACCCAGCGCCGCCAGACCACGCCGGTCGCCTTGGTGCTGGACAAGGAGGCCTGCCTCCCTCACCCTGCCCCAGTGAGCGGAGGCAGGCATATGAGTGGTTCGGTCAGGCTCGGCATTGTTGGCGGTGCGGGCTGGCTGGGCGGCGCCATCGCCGGCGCGGCTCTCGAGGCTGGCGCCGTGCGCGCGGAAAATCTCACCCTTTCCTACCGCAGCGCGAAGCCCGAGCGCTTTCCTGGCGCCTTCTGGACCGACGAGAACCAGATCCTCGCCGACCGCTCCGATGTTATCCTGCTTTCTGTGCGGCCCCAGGATTGGCCTTCTCTCGATATCGACGCCACGGGCAAGTTGGTGATTTCGGTTATGGCCGGCATCCGCCTGGCCGATCTGGCTGAAAAGCATAACACCAGCCGCGTCGCCCGCTCGCTGCCCAACGCGGCGGCCGAGGTGGCAAAATCCTACACACCATGGATCGCCACCGACGACACCACCGAAGCGGACCGCGCGACCATACGTGCTGTGTTCAACGCCTGCGGCGTACAGGATGAAGTCGGCAGCGAGCGAGACATCGACTATCTCACCGGGCTCACCGGATCCGGGCCAGCCTTCCCTGCCCTGCTGGCGGACGCAATGATGCGCGACGCCGTCCGCTTCGGCCTTTCGCCTGATGTTGCACGCCGCGCCGTCAACACCGTGCTGGCAGGCACTGGCCGGCTGCTCGAACTGCGGGATGCCTCTCCGGCCGACACGGTTGAAGCCTTTCTCGACTATCGCGGCACCACCGCCGCCGCGATCGAAACCATGCGCGAAGCCGGTTTCGCCGAAGCGGTGGCGAAGGGATTGGCGGCGGCTTTCAGGAAGTCGATCGAGATGGGCAAGGCCTAGTTCACGCTGTCGAATTTCTGCAGATCGACAGGC
>JBDSLV010000109.1:0-9360 GCA_039916205.1 Mesorhizobium sp.
TCGTAGAGCGCATGGCCGGTCTCATGCAGGACGCCCATCAGCGCCGACAGGAAATCGGAAGTCTTGTAGCGGGTGGTGATGCGCACGTCGCTCGGCACGCCGCCGCAGAAGGGATGGTGCGACACCGACAGCGAACCATGGGTCAGGTCGAAGCCGACCGCCGCCATCATGGCCAGGCCAAGTTCGCGCTGCTTGTCGATCGCGTAGCTGCCGGAGAGCGGCTTCAGCGGGCGCTTGCGCAGCCTTGTCTCCTGCGCCGCCAATGCCTCGGGGACAAAGCCCTTCAAAAAAGTCTTCAATTCGGTGAAGACCGGCGTGATGTCGGCGGCGCGATTGCCCGGATCAAATTGCTCCATCAGCGCGTCGTAGGGGTCTAGCCCAAGCACGTCGGCGCGCAAGGCGGCCTCTTCGCGCACCAGCGCGACAACGCCTTCCAGCGCCGGCAGGAAGCCCGCCCAGTCGTTCTTGGCGCGCAGATCGCGCCACAGCTGCTCGGAGCGCATGCGTGCGGTGGTCTGGCGCTCGACGAATTCGACCGGCAGGCAGGTCAGATTGGTGTATTGCCGCCGCAATTCAGCGATCGCCGTGCGCTGCTCATCGTTGAGTGCTTCGCCTTCGGCAGCCGCGAGCCAGTCGCCGATTTCCGGCGCTGTGGCACGGGCATGATACATGCCGGCCAGCGTCGACACGGCCTCGGCGCGTTTCTCGCCGCCGCCAACGGCCATGTGGGTTGCCTCATCGGCGCCAAGAATGGCGAGCGCATGTTCCAGTGCTTCGAGCTTGTGGCCGAGGTCATCGAGTTTTTGAAAGGACATGGCAGGTTCCGGTGTTCTTGGGACGGCGGGAAAAGATACCAACGCGCCGATGTTGGCAACCCTGAGACAACGCGATGCCTTGCGGATGCGATGGCATGCGTGATCAAGTGCGGGCGGCTCATCACTGCGCTGGAGAGGAAACGATGATCGGCAATATCCTGGTTGGGCTGGTGGCCCTGATCCATGTCTACATCGTCTACCTGGAAATGGTGCTGTGGGACACGCCGAGCGGCCACAAGGCATTCAAGCTGACACCCGAATTCGCCAGTGCGTCGAAAGTGCTCGCCGCCAACCAGGGCCTCTACAACGGTTTCCTGGCCGCCGGGTTGATCTGGGGCCTCTACCTCGGCGCGGGCGGTTTCCAGATCAAGGTGTTCTTCCTGCTCTGCGTGGCCATTGCCGGTCTCTATGGCGCCGCGACCGTCGGCAGGAAGATCCTGTTCATCCAGACGGTGCCGGCGGTGGTTGCGCTGATCGCGGTCTGGATGGGCTGGTAGTCAAAAAGGACGCCTGCGGGACTGATATCCCGAAGGCGTCAGGTGGTCCCTTCCTGACGCTGGATTCTGCCAGATCATGCGCGGTATCGAGATATCGCCGCGTCCTCGGCTGAAGACCTCAGCCGTTGGGATAGTTTCCGCCGTCGGAACCGTCACCCATGTTGAAGCCGCTGCCGGTATCGATCATCAGCCTCTGGTCGAGATTGTCGACCCGGTGCAGCAACTGGTGGTATTGCGCCGCCGGTATGCGGCCGTGATCCGCCGCCGCTGTCTTCTCTGCCGCCTGGGTGATGCGAGACACTCGCATCTCCAGCTGTTGCGCCACGGCCGGCGTGATGGTGTTCGCCTGTTTCGCGTCCACGATGCCTTGTCTTATGCCTTGCAGCTGATCCATGAGACCGGTCACGCGCGGGCCGGTGAAGTCGGTCGGCTCGGTCGCGTCAAGGGTGCCCTTGTGATGTCCCGCGGCATAGGCGCCAGCGAGTGGGACAGCCGCGAGAAATACCGCGATGGCCGCAGTTCTGATTGAGGTCTTGAGAGTGAAAGAGCGCATGTCCGCGTCTCCTTTCTTGTGGAAGGCGATGGTGTTCCATCAGACCTTCCGGCCGCGGGCCGTCCGGTCCCGTCGCGTCGCGATGAGGAGGAATTCATCGCCGGCGGTTCTCGGCCCCGCACGGGAAGCTAGGAGCATGCCGTGGCAATGTGTAATTAAAAAAAGATAATCTTTTCAGGCCTTGCCGGCCAAAATCGGCGCCCTAGAGTTGAGCCTGCAAACAACTTCGCGTGACAGTTGATCAACGTTCGGTGAGCTTCAGTTCAATGCGGCGGTTCTTGTTACGCGCCTCTTCGGTGTCGGCTGGGTCGAGCGGCTGGAACTCGCCGAAGCCGGCGGCAACGAGCCGGTTGGCCGGCACGCCGTTGTCGATCAGGAATTTCACCACCGAGGTCGAACGCGCTGTCGACAATTCCCAGTTGTCGCGGTAGCGGCCATTGCCGGAAAGCGGCTTGTTGTCGGTGTGGCCATCGACGCGCAGCACCCAGCTGATCTCGGGCGGGATCTCTTTCTGCAGTTCGATGATGGCGTCGGCCAGCTTCTTCATCTCGACCTTGCCGGCGTCGTTGATCACTTCCGAGCCGGTCGGGAACAGCACTTCCGACTGGAAGACAAAGCGGTCACCGACAATGCGGATATTTTCGCGGTCGGCGAGGATTTCACGCAGGCGGCCAAAGAAGTCGGACCGGTAGCGGTTGAGCTCCTGCACGCGCTGCGCCAGCGCGACATTCAGGCGGCGGCCGAGATCGGCGATCTTGGTGTTGGAATCGCGGTCACGGGTTTCGGAGACGTTGAGCGCATCCTCGAGCGCGCCGATCTGCTTGCGCAGCGCGGCGATCTGCTGGTTGAGGATTTCGACCTGGCTCAATGCCTGCTGGCTGATCTGACGCTGGCCATCGAGTTCGCCTGACAGCGCCACGGCGCGCTGGTTGGCCGCGTCGCCGGCGCCCGCACCTTGCGCCAGAAGCTGTTCGAGCCGGCTCTTTTCCGCTTCCGCCGCTGACAGCGACGCCTGCAGATTGGCGAGCGAATCGTCCTTGTCCTGCGTCGTCGAACGCTCCAGTGCGAGAAGCTGCGTCAACTCGTTGATCTGCGAGTTGAGCCGGGTCAGCACCTGATCCTTGCCGGAGATTTCGCGGCCAAGCAGGAACTGCGCCAGCACGAAGACGGTGAGCAGGAACATGATGGCCAGCAGCAGCGTCGACAGCGCGTCGACGAAGCCCGGCCAATAGTCGATGCGGCGATCGGTGCGCCCCCTCCTGGCCAGTGCCATGCTAATGGACCCCAGGTTTCTTCAGCGCGTCGGCGATTTTCTCCAGCGTGTTGCGCATCGCCTTCTGCTCGTCGGATTGCGCCTCGACCCAGTCGCGCATGATCTGCTGCTCGGAGCGCATGTTCTTGACCAGGCCCGAGATGCCGTCGGCAAGGTTTGCCATGGCGGTGGCGACGCGTGGATTGGCGCCGCCGCCATTCTCCTGCATGCTGCGCAGCCTTTCCGACAGTACGCGGATCTCGTCGGAGGATTCGGCCTTGGCCGGATCGGAGACGACGATGTCGGACGACAGATCGGTGACCGACGACAGCCAGTTCTCAAGCTCGGTGTAGAAGCGCGTCTGGGCGCGACCGGCCTGCAGGTCGAGGAAGCCAAGCACCAGCGAGCCGGAGAGGCCGAACAGCGAGGACGAGAAGGCGGTGCCCATGCCGGCCAGCGGCGCCGATAGCCCCTGTTTCAGCGAATCGAGCACCGCGGCGGCGTCACCCGTACCAGGGTCGAGCGACTCGATGGTTTCGCGGATCGAGGCGATGGTGTTCAACAGGCCCCAGAAGGTGCCGAGCAGACCGAGGAACACCAGCAGGCCAACGAGATAGCGCGAGGTGTCGCGGCTTTCGTCGAGGCGGGTGGCGATGGAATCGAGCATGGTGCGCATCGAGCTTGTCGAGAAGGCGGTCGCCGACGAACGGCCGATCATCGCCTTCATCGGCGCCAGCAGCACCGGCTCTGTGGTCTCTGAACCGGCGCGGAAGGAATTGACCCAGCGCACTTCGCGAAACAGGCGCCCGACCTGCACGAACGCCAGCAGGATACCGACAACGAGCACGCCGACGATCAAGCCGTTGAGGCCGGGGTTGGTGACGAAGGCAGTTGAAATCTGGCGGGTCAGGATCGCTGCGATGAAGGCGACGATGACCAGGAAGATCACCATCGTCAGCAGAAAGACCTGCGGACTCGACAGTTTATGCGGATCATACATCAGGACGTCGGAACGTCTGCCCACGCCGAAGGATCTGAGAAAAGCCATCCGTGCCCCGTTTCCGATGCCGCCGATCACGTCGTTCGCGACTCTAAACGGAATTGTGACCAAATTGAATGGCGCTTGGCAATATTGCCGCGCCGGTCATTCGCGTCAGAGGCGATTGATGACCAGGCAATCGACCATTGCAGCCAGATGCAGACAGGCGCCGGTGACGACAAAGCCATGCCAAAGCGCATTGTGAAAGCGCAGCGCCTTCCAGGCGAAGAAGATGACGCCGCAGGAATAGACAATGCCTCCGGCGACGATGAGCGCGATCGATGTCGTCGGCAGTGTCTCGACCAGCGGCTTGACCAGGATGATGCCGCTCCAGCCGATGGCGAGATAGAAGACGACCGCCAGCCGGTCGAAACGGCCGGGGAAAAATACCTTGATGGCGATGCCGAGTGCGGCGGCTGTCCAGACCAGAACGATCATCCAGATGGCCAGCGGCGAGCCGTCGAGCTGAGCCAGGAACGGTGTGTAGGTCGCCGCGATCAGGAGGTAGATCGCGGCATGGTCGAAGCGCCGCAACACCCATTTCACCGGCGATGTCACCGGCCACTGGTTGTAGGCCAGCGACACCGACAGGACGGTGAGCAAGGAGACCACATAGAAAGCGGCGGCGATATATTCACCGGGACCGGTGCGGAAGGCGGCCAGCGCCAGCAGCGCCGATCCGGCTGATATCGCCAGCACGATGCCGACCGCATGGACGATGCCGTCGGCGATCATTTCGGCGCGCGAATAATGCCAGCGCCCGACAAACGGGATGGTGAAATCGGGCGGGATGGCGATATCGGGTTTTACTCTGCTGTCGCTCAATGCCTGGTACCTGCGCGTGCCCTCTATCTGGGCAGTCTCCGGGCAGTATTTCAAGCTTGCGTTGCGGTTTTACGACTGCGGCGCTTCAGCGCGCCGAGAGCGGCTTCTTCACCGCCTTCAGCAGCGCGCGCTGGATGACTTCGTTGCCGGCGACGACCGAGCCGTGCTCCAGCATGTCCTGGCCGCCATCCATGTCGGAGACGAAGCCGCCAGCTTCGCGGATAAGCAGCAGCCCGGCGGCGATGTCCCACGGCGACAGGCCGGTCTCCCAGAAACCGTCCATGCGGCCAGCGGCGACATAAGCGAGATCGAGCGAGGCGGCGCCCAGGCGACGAACGCCCGAGACTTCCGCCATGACATTGCGCAGCTCGACGAGGAAATTGCCGTGATGGCCGCGTCCAAGATGCGGCACGCCGCAGCCGATCACCGTGTCGACCAGCTTGATGCGGCCGGCGACGCGCAAGCGGCGGTCATTCATGAAAGCGCCGCCGCCGCGTTCGGTCGTGTAAAGCTCGTCCATCGCAGGATTGTAGATGACGCCGGCAACAATCTGGCCCTGGCGCTCCAGCGCGATCGAGATGGCGAATTGCGGAATGCCGTGCAGGAAATTGGTGGTGCCGTCGAGCGGATCGACAATCCAGCGATGCTGGGCATCGTCGCCTTCGACCACGCCACGTTCTTCCATCAGGAAGGAATAGCCCGGCCGCGCCTTCGACAGTTCGGCAAACAGGATGTCCTCGGCCTTGCGGTCGGCCTGGCTGACATAGTCGCCCGGTCCCTTCATCGAGACCTGCAGGTTCTGTACCTCGCCGAAATCGCGCGACAGCGAACGGCCGGCCTTCATGGCGGCCTGGACCATGACGTTGAGAAGTGCGGAGCGTGCCATAGTGCTTTTCTTCCTGCTGCTGCGCGGTCAATCTTTGTTTTGATGCATGCCAGTCACCCGTCTTTGGGCAGCATGCATCAATCGGCGCGGCGCACGTACGTGATTTCGTTGGTGTCGACGATGATGCGTTCGCCGGAGCCGATGAACGGCGGCACGAGAACGCGGATGCCGTTTTCCAGGATCGCCGGCTTGTAGGATGAAGCGGCGGTCTGCCCCTTAACCACGGGATCAGCCTCGGTGATGGTCAGCGTTACATAGTCGGGCAGCGAAATGCCGATCGGCCGCTCTTCGTAAAGCTGTACCGTCACCATCATGCCATCTTGCAGGAAAGCAGCGCGGTCGCCGACGAAATCCTTGTTTAGTTCCAACTGCTCGTAGCTCTGGGTGTCCATGAACACCAGCGCGTCGTCCTGCTCGTAAAGGAAGGAAAAATCCTTCAGATCGAGCCGGATATGCTCGACCGTCTCCGCCGAGCGGAAGCGCTCGTTGAGCTTGGTTCCGTTGATGAGGTTCTTGAGTTCGACTTGGTTGTAGGCGCCGCCCTTGCCGGGCTTGACGGTGTTGGTCTTGACCGCCACCCACAGCCCGCCATCGTGCTCGATGACATAGCCGGGACGGATTTCGTTGCCATTGATCTTGGCCATGGTGATCTGATCCGGAATGATACCGACGGCAAGGCCGTGGCAGGGGATGTTCGCCGAGAAAGCGATTTCGCGGCTTCCAAGACCACAAATTGCCATGAGAGGCAAGGGAGCGCCGATTTGGCGCGGCCTGGCAAAGCTCACCGGCCAACATGGCCTCAGGTTCGGCAAAGCCGCAGATACACTATGAGCAGGCCTTCAGGCACTCCTCGGCGGCTGCATGGCAACGACCGGCGGGAAAGGTCAAGGCCGCGGCGAGCGGCGCCCAGACAGGCTCAGGTCGTTTTCGGTCATATGCGATGAGATTTGGTGCTGCCGCTATGGCAGGCGGTTGGCTTTCTGCAGCGCCTGCTTGGTCTGGTCGTCGCTCAGTCCTTGCAGGAAATCGTCCATCTCGGGATCGATGAGGCCGGCGCGGCGGGCGACGATGTACCAGGCGCCGGCGAGGATCAGGTCCGGTTCGGTGCCGATGCCGCCCATGTAGAGTTTGGCGAGACGATTACGGGCTGCGACGTTGCCGCCCTCCGCCGCCTGTTTCATCCAGCCGAAGGCGGATTTCAGGTCGCGGTCGCCTCCACGCCCCTCGATCATCCAGGCGGCGAGGTCGATCTGCGCGGTGTCATAGTTCTGCCGCGCGGCCTGCGCCAGCAGACGCCTGGCCTGTGCATCGTCGTGCGGCTTGCCGCCGACGCCGTTGGCATAGACCTGCGACATCGCATATTGCGCATCGGCAAGGCCGGTGGCGGCGGCGCGTTCGTAGTAGGTCACGGCCTTGGCGATGCCGGCATCGCCCGGGTCCTGCTGGACCAGAAGCTGCGCGAAATTGAACTGCGCCAGCCGGTTGCCGGCTTCGGCTGCCGCCTGCATCAGCGCGTAGGCCTCCTTGTCGTCTTTCTTGACGTAGCGGCCATCGAGCAGCATCAGCGCATACTGGAATTGCGATTCCGGCACGCCTTGCTCAGCGGCCCGCGCATACCATTTCGCCGCGTCCGCCGCATTGAGCGGTACGCCTAGCCCGCGCGACAGGATTTCGGCCACCAATGTCTGCGCCGCCGGATCGCCGTTCTGCGCCCGCGTCAGCGCCAGATTGTATGCCGTCTTGTAAAGTCCGCGCTGGAAGGCGCCATAGGCGGCGTCGGCGGGCTTGGCGCCGAAGCGATCGGGGTTGACAGTGTCGGCTGATGGCAGCGGTGCCGGTTCGGCCGTGGTGGCCGGTTGCGGTAGTGGCTTGTCGATAGGCTTGTCGGTGTGTACGCCGACTTCCGGCTTGGGCTGCGGCAGCGGAATGTTCGCTGCGTTCGCCGCCTGAACCATGAGCACCGCGAGCAGAGCCTGGAAGGGAAGCGGCGACGAGGGCACGTCAGTCCTCGAAGCGCGGCGCGGTTTCGTCGAGCAGCGCATTGGCGCTGGCGACCGCTGTTTTCGGATCGGTCCCGTCCGCGAACACGGCGCTCGACAGCGCCACGAATTCGGCACCGGTGGCGCCCACCGCTTCCACCGACGCGATGTCGGATCCGGCCATGACAATGCAGGGGATCTGGATCATGTCCGCCCACCATCGGCCGAGCGAAAGGTTGCGCGGATGCGGTTCCGGCTTGTTGTCGTAGCCGAAGCGGCCGAAGAAAATATAATCGGGCCGCGTTTCGCCGAGCTCAAGCGCATCGTCGCGGGTCTTGGCGCCGCCGACGCCGACCATCATCCTGGACTGCAGATTTTCGATCGTCTCCGCGAGTTCGGCCTTGCCAACCTCGACATGGATGCCGTCGGCGTGGACTCGGCCGGCGATGCGGCTGTCGCCGGCAATGACAACCGCGACACCTGCTGCCTGCGCTGTCGGCACGATCTGTTCGGCAAAAGCCTGGAAGGACGCCTCGTCCATGCCATTGTCGGGCAGGATCAGCGAGGCGACGTCGCCGCCGTCAAGTGCCGCCGCGATGCGGGCAGCCGTGACGCCAGGCGGTGCGACCAGCACGATGCGGCAGCGGTTGGGTGGCGTTGCGTCATTCATTGTTTTCGATCCCGGGTTTCGCCTATGCCGGGCGAAGATGGTTGGATTGCGGCATAGAGCAAAGAGCAGGGATTGAACAGGCAGCGGCGAGGAACGCCGGTTGAAATGCCTAACGGCACCTTCGCGATGATACCGGCAGGGGCTTTACGGCCTGCCGGAGATCATCGATCGATGAAATGTCTGTACCCGTCGCCTGATACCCTCAGGCCGGCGCTTTCGACCGCCACAGCGACCAGCCGAGGTTCATGCCGGCCGCCGCGAACAGGATGAAGGCGGCGCCGACAATCTGGGTGACATGCAATCGATGGCCGAAAGCCAGGACATCGACCATGATCGCGACGACCGGATAGATGAAGGACAGCGATCCCTGCAGATATGTCGGCAGTTTCTGGATGGCGCCGTAAAGCAGAATGTACATCAGGCCGGTATGGACGACGCCAAGCGTCGCCAGCATGGCCCAGCTCCAGGCATTGCTGGGCAGATGGCCAAGATTGGCGAAAGGCGCCAGCATGACGACGCCGACGCTGACCTGAATGAGTGCGATCAGGTGCGGCGGCGTGCCCTTGAGCTTCTTGGTGACGATGGCCGCCACCGCCCAGAAGAACGCGGCTCCCAGCGCCATCGCGATGCCCAGAAAGTAATTGGTACCAACAGAGCCGGCATCCGGAGCTGCCTGCACGATCAGGATCATGCCGGCGAAAGCGATGCCGAGCCAGGCCAGCTTCATCATCGTCAGCCGCTCGGAGAACAGCAATGCGCCAAAGCCGACCAGCATGAAGGGTTGCGTGTTGTAGACCGCCGTGGCGATCGAGATCGATGCGCGCGAGAAGGCCGCGAAGAGCAG
>JBDSLV010000110.1:0-7075 GCA_039916205.1 Mesorhizobium sp.
ACCGGCATCGTGTTGGTCGACCCAGCCGGCCCACCCTCGGTCATGACGAAGATCAGGTCGGCGAAGGTAGCGACCCAGATGGTGCGCAGCATCACCGTGATGGCGATGGTCGGCGCCAGGAACGGCAGCGTCACCTTGGTGAAGCGCTGCCATGGCGAGGCGCCGTCTATGGCCGCTGCCTCATGCAGTTCCGACGGGATCGATTTCAATGCCGCAAGAAGCGTGATGGCGAAGAAAGGAATGCCGAACCAGACATTGGCGACGATCGGCCCCCACATGGCGGTGGAAGGATCAGACAGCACATTGGTCGGTTCCGCCTTCAGCCCAAGCGCGAACAGCCAATGTGGCAGCGGCCCGATGATCGGATTGAACAGCCAGGCCCAGGTCAGGCCGGACAGGAAGGACGGCACCGCCCAGGGAAGGAACACCAGCGCCTGCACGATCTTGCGGCCCCGGAACGGCTTGTCGAGCAATAGCGCCAGGCCAAGACCAAGGAAGAACTGGAAGAACAGGCTGGCCGCCGTCCACCACAGCGTGTTGACCAGCGCCTGGCCCAACACCGTGTCCGACAGCATCGCGTGATACTGCCCAAACCCGACATATTCCGACTTGAAGGCCGAAAACTTGCGGAAGGAATAGCTGATGCCGATGACCAGCGGCACCAGCAGCACCACGACCAGAAGGATGATCGCCGGGCTGAGGTAAAGCCAGGGCTCGATCGTCGCGTAGGAGAGCTTGCGGCGCGCCCTCCCCGTGGACCGCATTTCTGTGACGGCATAGGTCATTGGCTTCTGGATCAGCTCCTTGGAAGCTTCGGGATCGGTGACAAGCCTCCGCCCTTCAAGGGAGTGGAGATGCAGAGGGTGGATGAGGGCAGCTGATGCCTGAGAGTGCTGCCCTCACCCTTCCCTGTCGGCCCGCCGGCGATCTCTCGCCAGCAGTCGAAAGGACGGTATTACTTCTTGTTTTTCGCCAGCCAGTCCTGCTGTTCCTTGGTCAGGAAGGTAGCCCACTGATCGGCCGCCTCCTTGGCCGTCTTCTGGCCGAGCAGCACTTCCTGAAAGTTCTTGATCGCCACCTGGTCGACGAAATTGCCGAGGTTTTCCAGATGTGTCGGCGGCGTCACCATTTCATATTTGGAGCCGTCGCTCAGTTCCGTGAACCAGCCTTTGAACTGATCGGTCTTGAAATGGGCGTCCTGATCCGCGCCTTTGTGGATCGGAACGACACCGACTTCCTTGGCCCATTCCAGATTGTCCTTCGGCGACAAGAGCGTCGCCATCAGCTTCCAGGCATCGTCCTTGTGCTGCGAGTTGGCGAACATCGCCCAGCCGGCATAGCCGAGCGTCGGATAAGATTTGCCGCTCGGGCCGACCGGCATCGGCGCCACGGCGAAGTCGTCGGCGCTCATCTTGTCGGCGATGCCGAGCAGCGCGTCCGGATCCTGGTTGAGCATGGCGCAGGTGCCCGAATAGAAGCCGGTGACGGTTTCATTGAAGCCCCAGCTGACCGCATCCTTGGGCGCCAGGCCATCCTTGTACATGTCGGCCAGCATCTGCAGGCCCTTGACCGAGCCTTCGTCATTGATGGTCGAGGTGCCGTCTTCGTTGAAATAGCCACCCTTGCCGGCGGCGATGTTCATGAACATGTGCATGCCGTTGAAGGCACCCGGGCCACCACGCAGGCAGTAGCCGTATTTGCCCGGCAAGGCCGAGATCTTCTTGGAATCGGCAATGAAGTCGTCGAGCGTTGCCGGCGGGCCGTCGAGGCCGGCCTCCTTGAACAGCTTCTTGTTCCAGAACAGCGCGTTTACATAGTAGCCATAAGGGATCATGAACTGCGTGTTGTTGACCGTGGAGCCGAACTGCTTGGCGCGGTCGCCCAGCGTCTTGGCATCGTCCCACTTGGCCATATAGGGGCCGAGATCCTCAAGCTGGGCATTGTTGGCATAGAGCCCCATCCAGCGTTCCGGCATCTCGACCACATCAGGCGTATCGCCGGCCTGCACCATGGTGAGGAATTTTTCGAACGCCTGCCCCCAGGGCAGCGAGATCAATTCCACCTTGACGCCGGGATTAGCTGTTTCAAACTCGGCGATCTGCTTCTTCAGGAATTCGGTGCGTGGCGGACTGGTGATGACTTCGACCATCTTGAGGGTCGAATCGGCCAGTGCGCCTCCGGTGGAAATTGCCAGCCCCGCAACGGTGGCAAGCATGACGGTCAGTTTTTTCATGTTCAAGACTCCCATTTTGAACCCGCTTGTTATTTTCTGGCTTTTTCGAAGGCCTGGGCGACATCCGCCCAAAGATCCTCGACATTCTCCAATCCGACATTAAAGCGGATGGTTCGGGGGCTGACGCCGAAGCGCGCCATCGAATTCAGTCCCGGCGTTTGTTCCAGCGACGCCTTGGCCGGCACAACGAGGCTTTCATGCCCGCCCCAACTGACGCCGATGCGGAAAAACTTCAGCGCATCGACGAAGACGGGAATGTCGATGTCATCGGTCACCTCGAAGGAGAACAGGCCGGCATAGCCGGCAAGCGTCGCCTTGCCCGGGTGGTTCGAATAGACGGGATGGTTGACGCGCTCGACATTGCCATGCGCCTTCAGCCGTTCGGCGATGGTCAGGCCGCTCTTCATGTGATGCGGCAGCCGCAGCGGCAGCGTGCGCAGGCCGCGCAGCAAAAGCCAGGCCTCGAAAGGCGACAGCTTGCCGCCGAGATAGGAGTAGGTCTGTTCGTTGATGTGTTTGATATGGGCAGCTGAACCCGCCACCACGCCGGCGACCGTGTCGCTATGGCCGCCAAGATATTTCGAGGCCGAATGCAGCACCAGATCGACACCGTGCAGGATCGGCTTCTGGAACACAGGCGTTGCCCAGGAATTGTCGATGGTGGTGACGATGCCTTGCTCTTTCGCCAGCCGCGTTAGCGCCGAAAGGTCCTGCAGCTCGAACATCATCGACGTCGGGCTTTCCAGATAGAGCAGCTTGGCACCGGGAAGTGCCGCTGCAACCGCATCGGGATCGGAACCGTCGACATAGTCGACCTTGATGTTGAGCCGCGGCAAAAGCCGCTCGAAAAGCCGGTAGGCGTCACCATAACAGTTGCGCACCGCGACGATGCGCTCACCGGCGCCGACGAAGGCAAGCACCGTGGCGCTGATCGCCGCCATGCCGCTGGAGAAACCGCGTGCGGCTTGTGCACCCTCGAGGGCCGCGACACGGGCCTCGAACTCCATCACTGTTGGATTGTCGCCGCGCGAGTAGATCGGCTGTTTTCGTTTGCCGGCAAATGTATCGGCCATCTCGGCGTAATTGGCGAAGGTGAACAGCGAGGTCTGGTAGATCGGCGGCACCACCGCACCGCCCGGAAATGGCTCGTCATGTGCCAGTAGCGTTGCTGCCTCGGCGAGATAGTCCTGATCGAAACCGGCTGGATGCTCGTTCATTTTTGGCTCGAAAGTTTGAGTTTGGCCGCACCACGCTTCAGATCGTCCTCGACGGTGGCGATAAGCTTGAGCGCCTCATGGCGGGCACCCTCGGGGTCGCGTGCGGCGATGCAGTCGTAGATGGTGCGGTGATAGGGAAAGCTGGCGTGGCCGAAGTCGCGCACGCCGAGCGGGTGTTCCCAGAAGCGGTGGAACAACTCGTGCATGGCGGCGATGATCTGCTCGAACAGCGGATTGCCGGAGACTCGGTAGATCGCCTGGTGAAACTCCCAGTCTTCTTCCGACGACATGCCGTCGCGCGTGCGGAACGCCTGCTCCATGATGTCGAGCTTGCGCGCGATCTCGGCGATGTCGGCCTGGCTTGCGCGCTCGGCGCAAAGGGCTGCAGCCTCCGCCTCCAACGCGCGGCGGATTTCCAACGTCTGCATCAGGCTGGTGAAGTCATTGCCGCCCGCCAGCGTCAGCGGCATGTGCAGCATGTCGTGCGACACGGCCGCCTTGAGATAAGTACCGCTGCCTTGCCGCCGTTCGACGAGGCCGAGCCCTTCCCAGCGCGTCAACGCCTCGCGCACCGTGTTGCGGCTGACCTTAAGCCGTTCGGCGAGAATGCGTTCGGTCGGAAGTCTTTCGCCCGGTTGCAAGGCTTCGGCACGGACAAAGCTCACCAACGCCTTCAGCACGGCGTCGTCGCGCGCCGTCGTCTGAATGGGTGGCAGGCTGTTCTGGTCCACATCACCTCCAAGTGGTCCAATGGTCCAACCAATTTCTGCACACATGGCAAGGCATGTCAATTGCCATCAGTTGATATCCGCGCGTCGCAGGACGTAGCGGGCCACGAAGCAATCAACGGTTACTCGGAATTGGCGTCAGGAGGCGCATGCCGCGGGCCGCAGGCATTGCTATAGGCATGGAAAATTGAAGACTCTCCGGCTCTTGGCACGGAGTCCTGATGTCTTATCTGGAGAAAAAGGGGGCCGGTCGGCGTTTGGCAGCGGTACGAGGAGGCCACTATGTGCCAGCGCCGGCCGGCCGACCCCACGGACCCAGGAGATGCGGCGGACCTGAGCATCATGGGGTATTCTTTGGATCGGGCCGGCGTCTACCCTCGTGCCGGCTTCGTCTTGGTCTATGGCCAGCACACTTGCGCAAGAGCTTATGGAAATCAACAGTTTCTTAACCAAGCCTCGCGAATCGCTTGGATTAAGGTAAATGGGTAACCCTGTCGGGTTGACTGGATAATCCGCGCTGAGCCGTCACGCCGCCTTGGCGACGACGCGGTTGCGGCCGCCGCTCTTGGCTTCATAAAGCGCGAGATCGGCACGCTTCATCAAAGCCGCTACGCTGTCCGCGCCCTTCAGCACCGAGGACACGCCGACACTGACGGTCACCTCGATCGTCTTGCCGTCATGGCCAATGGCAAAGGGCAGCTGGGCGATTTCGGCGCGAATGCGCTCGGCAACCTTCTCGGCCACCATGCCATCCGTATCCGGCATCACCACGACGAACTCCTCGCCACCAAAACGGCAGGCAAGGTCGATGCCGCGCACATTCTTGCGCAGCCGCCGCGCGAACTCGCGCAGAACCTCGTCGCCGCCATCATGGCCATGCGCGTCGTTGATCGACTTGAAACGGTCGAGATCGGTGATCATCACAGACAAGGGCCGCCGCCGCGCCACGGCACGATCGAACAGCGTCTGCAGATGGCTATCCAGGTAACGGCGGTTGTGCAGGCCAGTCAGGCCATCGGTCACCGCCATCTCGATGGTCTGGGTAACGCTGGCGCGCAATTGGTCGTTGTAGCGCTTGCGGCGCACCTGGGTTCGCAGCCGCGCCGTCAGCTCCTGCTGGTCGATCGGCCGCATCAGGTAGTCGTTGATGCCGAGCTCGAGACCGCGAATGATGCGTTCTTCCTCACCCTCCTCGGCCAGAAGGATGATCGGCAGAAAGCGTGTGCGATCGAGCGAGCGCAGTTGCGAGCAGAGCCGCAGCGGGTCGAAATCGGCGAAGGCCGTCGAGATCATCACGCATTCATAAGGCACTTCGGCGGCCTGGAAGAAACCGGAATGCGGATCGCTGGAGACGTCGAGATCGGCGCTGCCGCGCAGCATCTTCTGGACACGTTCGATGGACGATTTGCGCTCGTCGATCAAAAGCACCTTCGGCGTCGTGTCCTCCGAGGTGAAATTGCGGCTCAGAAGCTCTTCGATGCCAATGTTGCGTGTGGTCGAAGCGCGCAACCGCAATTCGTCGGTCAGAGACTTCAGCCTGACCAGGCTCTTGACCCGCGTCATCAACTGCAAGTCATTGACCGGCTTGGTCAGGAAATCGTCGGCGCCGGCCTGCAAGCCGCGCACACGGTCCGACACTTGGTCGAGCGCGGTGATCATCACCACCGGAATGTGCGCCGTCGCCGGATCGCTCTTCAGCCGACGGCAGACTTCGAACCCGTCCATGTCGGGCATCATCACATCGAGCAACACGACGTCGACCTTGCCGTTCTCGCAGGTCTCGATCGCGTCCGGCCCGTTGGTGGCGGTCAGCACCTCGAAATACTCGGCGAGCAGCCGGACCTCCAGCAGCCGGACATTGGCAGGGATGTCGTCGACGACGAGGATCCGCGCGGTCATTTCATAAGGCTCCGGCTTGGCTGAACGGGCGCATCATGCATCGCCCAGATAGGATTTGATGGTTTCGATGAAGCGCGGCACCGAGATCGGCTTGGAAATATACGCCTCGCATCCACCCTGGCGGATGCGTTCCTCGTCGCCCTTCATGGCAAATGCGGTGACAGCAATGACCGGAATGACGTGCAGGTCGTCATCCTCCTTCAGCCATTTGGTCACTTCCAGCCCCGACACCTCGGGCAGCTGAATGTCCATCAAGATAAGATCCGGCCGGTGCTTGCGCGCCAGATCGAGCGCTTCGAGGCCGTTGCGCGTGCGCACCGTCTCGTAGCCGCTTGCTTCGATGAGGTCCCGAAAGAGCTTCATATTAAGCTCATTGTCCTCGACGATCATGACCTTCTTAGGCATCGATATCCCGTCCCGGCCGTCCTTCCGCTCGAAGGCAACCGTCATGCACCTTGTCGAAGCACACCAAACCCTGCTTCACTCTACGGCAATATGATTGACGAAACGGAAACCCGGGACGCGAAAAAGCAGTTCGGATTCCACCTCGCACACCGCGAAACTCAGACATTCCAGCGTCCTTTGCGCATCCAAACTGACGCACGGCGCTGGAATGGCTTGCCGCAAGCTCAGCTTGCGATTACTGCGGAAACAGACTCATTCCACACACTGAAGGTAGTGATGGCAAACGCAGCGTCAATGCGCGAGGAAGCGGAAACCATTGCCGTCAAGGCATTGGGCTTCGTCGCATCCGACCCGGAACTGCTGCCGCGCTTCCTGGCCATCACCGGCATCGAGGCACATTCGATCCGCCTTGCCGCCGGCGAGCCGGGTTTTCTGGCCGGCGTCCTGCAGTTCATTCTCGCCCACGAACCGACCCTGATGCGTTTTGCCGAGGAAACCGGCACGCCGCCTGCAGCCGTCGGCAAAGCCTTGCGGGCCCTGCCGCTGGGCGACGACAACCATGAGCATTCGATATGAGCGATGATCCGGAAACC
>JBDSLV010000111.1:0-15198 GCA_039916205.1 Mesorhizobium sp.
CGAGATATTCGGTCTCGGCCAACCGGCGGTCGAGCACGTCCATCTGCCGCTTGGTCTCCATGGAAAAGCGGTCGATGGCATATTCGATCTTGGTCGGCGCATAGGCATAGAAATGGCCGAAGCCGCCGCCGAGATACGGCGCCGAGCCCATCTGCCAGAACAGCCACGACAGGGCCTCAGCGCGCGCGGCGCGTTCGGTGGGCAGGAACTCGCCGAACTTTTCCGCCAGATAGGTGAGGATCGAGCCGGACTCAAAGACGCGCACCGGCTTGGGCTCGCTGCGGTCGAGCAGGGCAGGGATCTTGGAATTGGGATTGATGTCAACGAAGCCGCTGCCGAACTGGTCGCCATCGTTGATCCTGATCAGCCAGGCATCGTATTCGGCGCCCTTGTGGCCGCGCGCCAGAAGCTCCTCCAGCATGATCGTCACCTTGACGCCATTCGGCGTCGCTAGCGAATAAAGCTGCAGCGGATGCTTGCCGACCGGCAGTTCCTTGTCATGGGTCGGGCCGGCGATCGGGCGGTTGATGCTGGCAAAGGTGCCACCACTCGGCTTGTTCCAGATCCAGACTTTTGGCGGGGTATATTCGGTCATTGGGAGGCCTTGTGTTGGCGAGGTTGTAGACGGCTGATCGTGCGTCGGTTCAGATAGGGTGGGGTGCGCGAAAGGAAAGTTCAAGCTCTGTTGAACTATTGTCAATATCGGCGCTGGTTTCCACTTCTCCCGCAGGCAGGGAAGGCAAGGTCCCTCTTGCGCCTTCGCCGATGCGGCATACCTATAGAACATCAGCGATCGCCAGGAATGACAGCATGACCATCAATCCCAATCCGCGCTCCGTCGTTGCCGTGCGCGCCACGGTTCCCGAAGATGCCTTCACCGCCGGTGCGCTCGGCACGCGCCGCGAAGGCAGCGGCGTCGTCATCCGCGACAACGGGCTGGTGCTGACCATCGGCTATCTCATCACCGAGGCGGAGGAAGTGTGGCTGACCAGCCATGACGGCCGCGTCATTCCCGCCCATGCGCTGGCGTATGACCAGGAGACCGGCTTCGGCCTGGTGCAGGCGCTGGCGCCGCTCGGCCTACCGGCGGTGCAGCTTGGCGATGCCGCCATGGCCAAGATCGGCGATGCCGTGGTGTTGACCGACGGCATCGGCCAGTCGGTCGAGGCCAGGATCGTCACCAAACAGGAATTCGCCGGCTATTGGGAGTATCTGCTCGAAGAGGCGATCTTCATCGCGCCGGCGCATCCATCCTGGGGCGGTGCCGCGCTGTTTGGACCGGACGGCAAGCTGCTCGGAATCGGCTCGCTGCGCCTGCAGATGAGCCGCAATGGCGAAGTCGCCGACATCAACATGGTGGTGCCGATCAACCTCCTGAAGCCGATCCTCGACGATCTCGTCACGCGCGGCCAGGTGGCCAAGCCGCCGCGTCCGTGGCTTGGCGCCTTTTCAGCCGAGAGCGACGGCCAGGTGGTGGTGATGAGCGTCACCGAAGGCGGCCCGGCGGCCAAGGCCGGCCTGCGCCAGGGCGATGTCATTTCCGACATCAGGGATGGCGCCGTCGATGGCCTCGCCGACTTCTACCGCAAGGTCTGGGAAAGCGGCCCGGCTGGCGCTGAAATCCCGATGCGGGTGGTGCGCGACGGGCGTGAAACCTGGCTGCGCGTCAAATCCGCCGATCGCGGTAGTTTCCTGCGCAAGCCGCAGCTGCAGTAAGCCGCTTCGGCTGGACGATGCATCCAAGACTGCTCAAGACATTCCTGGCGGTGGCGCGCTGCCGCAACATCACCCGCGCCGCCGAGACGGTCCATCTCGCGCAATCGAGCGTCAGCGACCAGATCCAGGCGCTTGAGGCCGAACTCGGCACGGCGCTGTTCGCCCGTTCAAGGTCGGGCCTCGATCTGACGCCGGCGGGGCAAGCCTTGTGCCCTTACGCCGAGGACATCCTGGCGCTGGCCGAAGAAGCGCGCGCCACCGTTCAGGCAACAGCCGGGCAGGCGGCGGGATCGCTGACCATCGGCGCATTGGAGACGATAGCGACTGCCCGGCTCGCGCCATGGCTGGCGCGTTTTCAGGCGGACCATTCCGGCATTTCCACCCGGCTGAAGGTCGCCGGCAGCGGTGCGCTGCTGCGTCTGCTGGAAGACGGCGAGATCGATGCTGCCTTCTGCTTCGACAGTGGCGGCTTCATCACCGGCGCCGATGAACGTTTCGCAAGGCGCACGCTCTCGGCTGAACCGCTGGTGCTGGTCGCGGCTGCCGGGCAAGGCCGCGCACCGCACGAACTCGCGAGTCTGGCGGCGATGAACTTCGTGGCCACCGAGCCCGGCTGCGTCTACCGGCATCTGTTCGACAGCGCTTTTGCCGAAGCCGGCCTTGCCGCGCCGAAGCTTGCCGCCGAGGTTGGCAGCATCGGCGCCATCGCAGGCCTGGTGGCGGCTGGTGCCGGCCTTGCGCTGGTGCCGCGCCTTGCCGTGAGCGAGGCGCTCGAGCGCGGCGAGATCGTTGAAATGCCATGGCCGGGCACGGCCCGCACGGCTGCGCTCACGATCATCTGGCGGCGCAGGCGCGTGCAGCCGCCAGCCCTCAAATTGCTGCTGGCGGCGGCGGCTGACGGGTTCGCGCCGGTCAAACCAGCCGATGCCCGCCCTCGACATGCAGTGTCGTCCCTGTTGTAAAGCCGTTGCGCATCAGGAAGCCGATGGCGTCGGCGATATCCTCGGGTTGCCCGACGCGGCCAACCGGCAGCCGCTCGGCCATCTTGCCCAGCGTCTCAGCCTTCCTGTCGCCGGCGACGTAAGCCCAGATCGACGTATCGACCCAGCCCGGCGAAACCACGTTGACGCGGATCGGCGCCAGTTCCACGGCCAGTGCCCGCACCAGCCCTTCCAGCGCAGCGTTGACCGCAGCGACGACCGACCCGCGCGCCGCCGGGCGGTATGCGGCGATGCCCGAGGTGAAGGTGATGGAGCCGTTGGCGGCAAGCCGGGGCGCGCCATGCTTGGCCAGCAGAAGCGGCCCGTAGAACTTGCTTTCCACCACCCGCTGCGCCGCCTTCAGGTCAAGCGCCGGCAGCAACTGATAGGCGCCTTCGATGTCGGCGGCGGTGCTGACGATGTGGTCGAGCTGGCGGATGCGCTCGAAGAGTGCGGCGACCTCGGCTTCCTCCGTGATGTCGGTGGCGATTGTTTCCAATGCAGCTGGGTTGCCCAGCGCTTCGCTGGCACGCCGCAGCCTGTCTTCACTGCGCCCGGCAATGACGACACTGGCGCCGGCCGCGAGACAATGTCGCGTCAGCGCTAGCCCCATTCCGGAACCGCCGCCGACGATGAGGATTTTCGAGTTCGAGATGTCCATATCCGCTATGCCTTTCGATGGATGATCGATGGCAGGTCCTTCGCAGCCTGACGCGGCGCGTGGAAACGGAAGATACCGATGGTGCTATCGGAAACGCCGATGATCGGGGGTATTGCCCCTACTTCTCGCCGCCGGCGAAGATCGCGGTTACCCAGTCAATGAACACCCGCACGCGCGGCGCCAGCTGCCGGTTTTGCGGGTAGAGTGCCGAGAGCGGCGTCGGGGCCGGCGGAAAATCCTTCAGCACCTCGACCAGCGTGCCGCGTGCCAGGTCCTGCTCGAAGCGGTAGCGCGGCGCCTGCACCAGGCCGAAGCCGAGGCGGGCGAGTTCGGCCATGGTGTCGGAACCGTTGACGATGACGCGGCTGGGCAGCGTCAGGTGTTGCAGCTTGCCTGAGACGGTGAATTCCAGCGGTAGGACATCGCCGGTGCGCGACGACTGGAAGCCGACCATCAGATGGCCGCCGAGATCACCAGGGTTTTCCGGCACGCCGTGCCGGTCGAGATAGGCCGGGCTGGCGCAGGTGATTTCGCGCAGCGTCGCCACCCGGCGCACGATCATGCCGCTGTCGCTCTGCTCACCGGACCGCAGCACGCAGTCGACACCCTCGCGCACGAGGTCGACCAGCCGGTCGCCGTCGCCGATATGCAGGTCGATGCGGGGATAGCGCTCGAGGAATTCGGCCAGCCTCGGCAAGATGAAATGCCGGGCCATGAAGCCATGCACGTCGATGCGCAGCAGGCCTTGCGGCTGCGAGGCCTGGAAACCGGCCTCGGCATCCTCGACATCGGCCAGGATCGCCAGGCATCGCTGGTAATAGGCGCGGCCATCGAGCGTCGGGGTAACGTGGCGTGTCGTGCGCTCCAGCAGCCGCACGCCCAGCCGTGCCTCCAGCGCCTTGATCGCTTCCGTGGCGGTCGAGCGCGACAGGCCGAGATCGCTGGCCGCCGATGTGAAGCTGCCGCGCTCGATGACGCGGGCGAGAAGACGCATGCGGTCGAACATATCCATTGCCATTGTTCGCCATATCCGAATGGTCTTGGCAAGAACCAAGCGATTATCCCGCCGAATTTATCATTTATCTTCAGCCCACAAGGATTGGAGACACCAAAATGACCACACAGAACGGAAGAGCGGCAATCGTCACTGGAGCCTCGAAAGGCATTGGCGCGGAAATCGCCAGGCGGCTGGCGCGCGATGGTTTCGCGGTCGCGGTCAACTATGCCAGCGGCGCGGAAGCCGCGCGCGATGTGGTTGCTGATATCGAGGCGGCGGGCGGCCGCGCCATTGCCGTGCAGGCCGATGTCGGCGATCCCAAGGGCGTGGCGCGGCTGTTCGATGCCGCCGAGCAGGCCTTTGGCGGGCTCGACGTGCTGGTCAACAATGCCGGCATCATGAAACTGTCGCCGCTCGCCAAAACCGACGATGCGGCGTTCGACCAGCAGGTCGCGGTCAACCTCGGCGGCGTGTTTCGCGGCATGCGCGAGGGCGCCAACAGACTGCGCGACGGCGGCCGCATCATCAGCTTCTCGTCCAGCGTCGTCGGGCAGTACCAGCCGAGCTATGGCGTCTACGCGGCCACCAAGGCCGGTGTCGAGGCGATGACGCATGTGCTGGCCAAGGAACTCGGGCCGCGCGGCATCACCGTCAACGTCGTGGCGCCGGGGCCGGTGGCGACGGACCTGTTCCTTGGCGGCAAGTCCGATGAGCTGGTGGCGACCATCACCAGGCTCATTCCGCTCGGAAGGCTCGGCCAGCCCGATGACATTTCCGGCGTCGTCTCGTTTCTCGCCGGACCGGACGGCGGCTGGATCAACGGCCAGGTGCTGCGCGCCAATGGCGGCGTCATCTGATCTATCGAAACCTCTGATAATAAACAGGAAAACCACCATGCCTTTTGCAAATTACAAGGTGCCGCAAGGCGCGCTTTCGGCCGGACAGAAGGAAGACCTCGTGCACAAGACCACCGCGCTGTTTGTCGACATGTTCGGCGAGGGCGTGCGTCCTTACACGATGGTGCTGGTCGAGGAGGTCGTCGACGGCGGTTATGGCCGTGCCGACGTGGTGTTCACCATCCCCGAGGAGAAGCGAGCTTCCTGACAGGGGCCGTCAGCATGGCGGGTTTTCGCCCTCCCGCCAGGTTGCCGGGCGTTGTGCGATTGGCTAATCCGAAGGTGTAACAACCACCGGAGCCAAGACATGAGCAGCGCCGCGACATCCGGGAAAGCCAGCTGATGGCGCCGATCCAGGTCGATCCGAACAAGGTGCGCGAATTCAAGGACGCGGCGGGCTTTTACGCCTGGCTCGGCAAGCATCACGACACCGAAGAAGAAGTCTGGATCAAGATCCACAAGGTAGGGTCGGGGCTGCAGTCGATCACGGCCAAGGAAGCGATCGACGTGGTGCTGTGCTGGGGCTGGATCGACGCGGTGCGCAAGGGGCTCGACGACAAGAGTTTCCTGCAGCGCTACTCCAGGCGCGGCAAGAAAAGCATCTGGAGCAAGATCAACATCGACAATGTCGCGCGGCTGGTCAAAGAGGGTCGGATGACCGGGCATGGGCTCGTTCATGTCGAGGCGGCCAAGGCTGACGGGCGCTGGGACCGCGCCTATGGCAGCGGCAAGGACATGAATATCCCCGACGATTTGCAGGCGGCCATCGATGCCGTGCCGGAGGCCAAGGCGATGCTGGCCAGGCTCAGCGCACAGAACCGTTTTTCGCTCGCCTTCCGCATCCACAATTTGAAGACCGAGGCCGGGCGCAAGAAGAAGATCGAGACCTTTGTCGAGATGCTGAAGCGCGGCGAAACGATCTATCCGCAAGGCAAGAAATCAGCCGACTGAACTGATTCAACAGGATGCGCTAACGCCTTGTGCGTGCAGTGGATTGTCTGGTGCGGATTAGTGGGCTCCACTCGCGATAGCTGACGGTCTGGTCGCCAGCGCTGCGATCGCGGCGGCGATGAGACTGGCGGCAATGCTGGCGATGATCGGCATCGTGTAGCTGTGGCTGACATCGAAAGCGAAGCCGGCGGCACTTGGCCCGACCAGCGTTCCGACAGCGACGCTGGTGTAGAGGATGCCGATGATGGCGCTGACATTGCGGCCGCCGAAA
Source organism: Mesorhizobium sp. (assembly GCA_039916205.1). Lineage (GTDB taxonomy): Bacteria > Pseudomonadota > Alphaproteobacteria > Rhizobiales > Rhizobiaceae > Mesorhizobium. The sequence goes on from JBDSLV010000111.1 coordinate 6,473, forward strand.
TAGTCCATGACCACGGCCGGCAGGATGGCGACCCAGCCGCCATAGAAGACCCCGAACAGGACGGCGAAGAGGGCGAGCGGCCAGAAGCTGGTGGCGACGACCCAGATGGCGAGCGAGGCCGCCATGCCGACAAACATCGCGATCAGGAACGGGTTTCTGCCCATGCGGTCGGCAAGGCCGCCGAGAACAAACCGCCCGAGTGTGCTGCCAAGTCCGATGGCGCCGAGAAGCAGCACCGCCGATGCGTGGTCGATCTGATGATCAAGCGCATAGGGCACCAGATGCACGAACGGAACGAAGACGCCGAAGGCGCAGATGAGGCATGCGACATAAAGCCCGATGAACTGCCGGGTGCGGATGGCTTCCCGAACCGAGAAGCCGGGCTTCGCGGCCGCCGTGGCGTTTGCATCGAGAGGATCGCCATCGGGACCAAGGCCATGGTCGCGCGGATCATTGGCGAGGAACAGCGACATGCCGGCGCCGATGATCGCGGCCAGCACGCCGAGCACGAGATAGGCGTCGCGCCAGCCAAGCGCCTCGATCAGCCATGCCGCCAGCGGCGGCATGACCAGCGTACCGACGCCGATGCCGCTGACCGCCAGCCCGGAGGCGAGGCCGCGGCGCTTGACGAACCAGCGCTGCACGGCGCCGATCGACGGCACGTAGGCGCAGCCGACGCCCAGCCCGACGCCGAGCCCATAGGCGGCATAGACCTGCAGGATGCTGCGCGCCTGGCTGGCGAGAATGAGCCCTGCGCCGACCAGCAGCATGCCGAGGATGGCCAGCCGCCGGGCGCCCCAGCGGTCGGCCAGCGGCCCCGAAATGATGCCGAAGCCGAAATAGAGAAAGCCGGCCAGCGAAAAAACCAGCGACACCGATCCGCGCGAGGCGCCGAAATCATGCTGCAGGGGTGCTACGAAAGCGCTGAACGTGTAGGCGCTGCCGAAGCCGACGAAAGTGATGGCGAAGGCCGCCGCGACAACGGCCCATCCGTAGAAGAACTTGTTCATGCCGTCGCCACCTTCACGCCATCGCTGCTGGCCGGCAAGACTGGATGCCTGCGATGCCATGTCGTCAAGCCCTGAAAAGCCGCACCGATGCTGACCAGCACCGCTTCGCGCAGCCGGCCGGCGACAAGCTGCAGGCCGATCGGCATGCCATCTCCAGTGAAGCCGGCGGGCAAGGTCAGTGCTGGATGCCCCGACATGTCGAAGGGGCAGGTGTAGCGCTGCAGCCTGGCGATCAGCTCCGGCTGCTCGCCCAGTGTCGCGATGGCCTTAAGCGTCAGCGGCGCGAAGGGCTGGACCGGCGTCAGCAGCACGTCGATGGTCTCGAACAGCGCATCGACCTGGCCACGGAAGGCCGCCCGGCGCAGCAGGACCTTCTGGTAATCCAAGCCGGATAGCGCCCGGCCGGCTTCGATGACGGAGGCGAGGATTGGGCCATAGTCGTGCCTGTGCCCGGCATAGGCGGCTTCATGCGCGACCGCCGCCTCGACCGCGCAGTTGGGCACCCAGTCGGCCACCGTCTGGGTGACATCGGGACAGCGGATTTTTGCGATTTCGGCGCCAAGCTCCGTGAAGGTTTCGAGTGCGTGCACCAATGCGGCCTGTGTTTCCGGATCGACTTCGTCGCTGTTCCAGGCCGGATCGATGCCGATCTTGAGCCCCCGGACGCCAGCGCTGGCGGCGGCGAGATAGTCCGGTACGGGGTCGAGAAGGGTGGTCGGGTCGCGCGGATCGGCGCCGGCGATGACGCCGAGCATGACGCCGGCATCGATGGCGCTGCGGGCCATCGTGCCGACATGGTCCAGCGAGGCGGCAAGCTCGAACGCGCCATGGCGGCTGACGCGGCCCCAGCTCGGTTTCAGCCCAGTGACGCCATTGGCGGCCGACGGCCAGCGGATGGAACCGCCGGTGTCCGAGGCGAGCGAGCCGTAGCAAAGCCCGGCCGCGATCGCCACGCCGGAGCCGCTGGACGAGATACCCGGCCAATAATCCGCATTCCACGGGTTGCGCGGTGGCGTGATGGACGGGTGATGGTCCGAATAGGCGCCTTCGGTGAGTTGCGGCTTGCCGATCAGCACCGCGCCCTGGTCCTTCAGCCGTTGCACGGCCGTGGCATTCTCGGACGGCACGAAATCCTTGAACACCGCCGTGCCGGCGGCGGTCGGTTCGCCCTTGATCCAGAACAGATCCTTGACGGCAAGCGGCACGCCGTGAAGGAGCCCGCGATAATGCCCGGCCTGGATTTCCCCGTCGGCCGCATCGGCCTCGCGCAGCGCGGTTGTTTCAAGCACCCTGACGTAGCTATGCAGCGCGCCGTCCAGCGAGGCGATGCGGTGCAGCAACGCCTCGGTCACCGCGCGCGAGGAGACAGTCTGGTCCCGGATCAGCTGCGCGACCTCCATCAGTTCGAGATCGTGGAGATCGGTCTGGAGCGTGGTCATGCTGAAATCCTCGGCGAGCGATACCGCTCCATTTGCATTAGAAAATTTGATCTTATTGCCGCACGCCAGCCATGCTAGTATGGCGGCGTTCGATATAATCACATGAGCAATCAGCACTCCGCAAACGAGATTTTCTTGGTCAAATGAGTTAGAAAATCTAAATGATTGAGCCGAAATTCCAGTCTTTGAATGCCTTGCGGGCCTTCGAGGCCGCCGCACGGCACATGTCGGTGAAGCTTGCCGCCGAAGAGCTTTACGTGACGCCGGGCGCGGTCAGCCAGATGCTGAAGACGCTGGAGGGGCAGCTTGGCGTGACGCTGTTCGACAGGGTCAATCGTGGCATCGTGCTGACCGACGCCGGGCGTGATTTTCTGCCGCCGATCCGCAATGCCTTCCGCCAGATCGCCGAGGCGGCCAGGCGCGTGGGCGATAGATCCGACACCGGCCTTTTGACCGTCAGCGTCACGCCATTCTTCGCCTCGGCCTGGCTGGTGCCGCGCATGAAGGGGTTTCAGGAGGCTCACCCGCGCATCGACCTCAGGGTATCGACCAGCAACACGCTGGCCGATTTCTCGCGCAGCGGTGTCGATGTCGCCATCCGCCACGGTCTTGGCCGCTATTCCGGCTTGCGTAGCCATCATGTCGTCGCGGTGGAAATGGTGCCGGTTGCGGCACCTGCGCTGGTCGAGCAGTTCGGCATGCCGGACGGTCCAGCCGATCTCGCCCGCTGGCCGCGTGTCCACGATGCCGACCGGCAGGGCTGGCAGCTGTGGTTCGAGGCGCAAGGCATCGAGAACACCGGGCCGGTGCGGGGGCCTTCCTTCGACGACCCAGCCCTGCTCGCCGCGGCGATCGCCAGCGGCCAGGGCGCTGGCCTGCTGCCTGCCGCCATGGTGGCGCAGCATGTGGGCGAGGGGCGGCTGGTGAAGCTCGCCGCGCCGGTCAACATGAATGCCTTCGCCTATTACCTCGTCTATCCCGAGGCCAGCCATGACCGGCCCAAAATCCAGGCGTTCCGCGACTGGATCATTGGCGCGGCCGCGCGCGGACAGGGCTGACGCCCGGGCAATCGGCTAAGAAAAAAGCCGCCCTCGCTTGCGCGAAGACGGCCTTTCTCAGGGGAGGAAGTCAGGAAGGGAAACGATCAAAGAGAATCAAGGTGCCGCTCTATCTCTTTGTTTTAGAAGACGGGATTACGCGGCGACCTTGTGCTTCATGCCGTGCTTTTTGCCGGTATGCTTTTGGGTGTGCCACTTCGCATGCCTGCGGTGCTTCTTGACGTGTTTGACATGCTTTTTGTGCGCGGCAACCTTCTTGATCGGCGCCTTGACCGAAGCAGCCACGGGCGCGGCCGACGTAGCGGCGGCGGTGGTTGCCGCCGCATTGGCGCTGGTGATGCCGAGAACCGGCGCGGCGAAGGTCAGGGCAACGGCCAGGCCGAGAGCGGAGAGGAGGGTCTTGTTCATGATAGACGTTCCTTGTTGTGGGGGATTGATATCCGATGTCACAGGCCTTGTTCGTCCGGTGCCACCCCGAGAAGCTTCAGAGCGTTGGCCAGCGTCCGGATGCCTTGTGCCTGCTTGCGCTCGGCACAGAACCGGGCTGCCTCTTTCTGAAGCGCCGTTGCCTCGACGACTTGCGCCGTGTGAGCTTTGGTTTCGATGGCCTCGTCCACTTGAAGACTGAGCCGGCTGCAAAATTCGCTGCGGGTGATGGCCGCCTTGGCCTCTGAGGGTCCAACGGCGGAGATGGCAAGCGACATGCCGAGCAAGGCAGCCATCCATCCGTTCGAACCTAGTTGCATCACCAGTAACCGCCCCGTTCGCGTTTCGCGGCGACCGGTAATTCGACCGCTGCAAGGACGTTATGGCAGGCGATTTTTTCGCCAGTTTTTCCCGATTGTTGAATCTTGTTTCCGGATTGTTTCCCGCAGTGGGGACACGCGAGGCTTCAGTTGTCCAGTGCGCGCGTTTCGGCGTCGGTCAGGCAATAGGGGACGTGGCGGAAATCGCGGATCGCGGTGACCGCACCTTCCCGCCACTCCAGCAGAATGAAGCCGCGCGGGCCTGCTTCCGGCATCATCGGGTCGTGCAGCAGGATCGCTGGCCGGCTGTCGACAAAACCGGGCGAGAGCCGCCAGTTCCGCAGGCGGTCGTAGTTGCCGAAATAGGTGGAAACCCGTGCCTTGCCGCGCAGGTTGAGCTGGTTGACGACATCGAGCCTGACATCCTCGGCAAGCAGGGCCCGCACGGCATCGAAATCGCGCGCGTTGAAGCGGTCGACGTAGAGGCGCAGGCGCAGCTCCTCATGCGGGCTCAGCGCCGGGCGCGCCTGGTTCAGCGGCTGGCTTGCCAAAAGGCGAAGCCGGGTCCGGCCGCGATGCAGTGCGGCCTTGGTCGCGGCGAGCGTCGCGCCCGTTGCCTCGCGGGTTTCATGCAGGCTGAGGCCGAGCACATCGACCAGGATGGTGGCACCGCGCTGGGCGACCGGCAATTGCATGAAGGTACGCAGCCCGGCCTGTGCGACGATGCGGCTGTCGCTTGCCTGGGTGGGGTCCTCAACGGCCTCAAGGTCGGCCTCGCTGATATGTGCGTTCTCGCGCTTGCGCCGACGCAGATGGTCGTGCGCGGCATTGTGGGCGATGCGAAACAGCCACTGCTCGGGCTTGTCGACAGACAGGCCGTCATCCAGCGCCCGCAACGCCTTGACCAGAGCCTCCTGGACGATGTCCTCGCCATCGATCACGGAACCGGTCATCCGCGCGGCGTAGCGATGCAGCCGGGGCCTCAGCCCGGACAGCATCACCGTCAACGCCTCGCGGTCCATTCTGTCGGGACTTGAACTCATGCTTCTCCTTGTCCGGACAGCACACGATAGTTGCCGACAAGGCTGGCCGCCTGGCGGGAAACCGGCCCGTCGCGGCGCGCCGCATGATCACGCGTGAAGGCCTGGAAGGCGGCAAGCCGTGGCAGCGGTGAGGCGTCGCCGGCCTCTTCGACGATGTGCAGGAATTCGCCGTCGTCGAGTTCGAACACGAGATAGCGCAACGCTTGCGGGGTGGACTGGCCGAGTTCCTCGAAGACGGCTTCGATCAGAGCGCGGTTCTCCTGCCGCTTCTCGGTTTTGACGCGGTAGCGGATGGCTGCGTAACCCATTGGCTGTCTCCGGTGTTGGCCTGCCTTCAGGACGATCCTGGCCGGCGAAAGGATTCGCGCCGGCCTAAAAAATATTCGGCATGGCCCAAGGACGTTCGCCGAACGGTGGCCCCGACAAAATTGTGTTGGGATCGAATCCTTTGGCCTGGTCTCCTCGTCTTCAAGGTGCGGTTGCCCCGCACTCCTCGATCAACGGAAAACGAAAAGGCAAGACGATGAATCTCGTGACAGGCGCCACTGGTCTCAACGGAAGAGCGATCGTGCAGGAATTCGTGCGGCAAAAACACAAAGTGAGGGCGTTGGTGCGCGATGTCGCCAAGGCATCCGCCGCCGGGCTGGACCGGCTCGAGGGCATTGAGCTGCTCGAGGGAGACATGCGCCGGCCAGAGACGCTGGGTGCGGCACTCGACGGTGTCGAGCGGGCGCTGATGATTTCAACCGCAGCGCAAGACATGACGGAGACGCAGTGCCGCTTCATCGATGCCTGCAAACAGGCCGGCGTTGCGCATGTGGTGAAGTTCTCCGGCGCGGAATCGAATATCGGTTATGACGCGACCAAATTCCGCTTCACCCGCATGCATGAGGAAATCGAGCGTTACCTTGAAGGAGCCGGCATGGCGTGGACGCATCTGCGTCCGAGCCAGTTCATGCAGGTCTATCTGCGCGAAGCGGCGACGATTGCCACCGACGGCGCCTTCTATCTGGCGCTGGGCGACACCGAACTGTCGCCGGTTGACGTCGAGGACATTGCCAAGGTGGCTTTCCGTCTGCTGCGCGATGGTGGTCACCACGGCGAAAGCCTTGATATGACCGGCCCCGAAGCTCTGACCATGAGCGACATCGCGGCGCGGATATCGCAAGCGATCGGCAAGCCGGTCCGCTATGTCGATATCAGCGCTGCGGAGCGTCGGCGCAATCTGGTGGCCAGCGGCATTCCAGCTGAGTTCGCCGATGCCCTGGATGAGCAACTGGCCGAGCGGCTGCGGCGGCCGAAATCACGCGTGCAAGTGGCGACACATGAGATGTTCGATGTGGCGCCGACGCCATTCCTGGCATTCGCGCAGCGCCACGCGGCTGCATTTGGCGGCAGGACCTAGGTTTTCGGAGGGCAGCGGGTGGCTTCCGCTGTTGGCCGCCTTCGACGATGACGCAGGTGGCTGCGACGATGCTTCTGGAGGCGGTAAGCCGGGAAGGCGCCGGCTAGGCCTCGTCGGCGTTCTGCTCGAGCCGTTCGCGCAAGCGGTCAAGCACTTTGCCGGCGGCCTCTATTGCTTGCGCGTCAAAGCCTTCGCCAAGCATGTTGACCCATGGCACCTGCGCCCGCAGCGCGGCGTCGTGGGCTTCGGTGCCCTTGGCGGTCAGCACCACCAGCCTGGCGCTGCGGTGGTGTGGATTGTCCTTGAGTTCGACAAAGCCCTCGGCTTCGAGCTCGTTGACGATGCGCTGCACGCCTTGCCGGTTCAGGCCCATGTTGCGCGCCAGCCGGGCGACCGGCTCGGCTGCCGGTGACAGGGCAATGGCACCCAGCACCTGCCAGCGGGCGCTGGTCAGGCCGAGGCCGGCAACCAGCCGGTCGCCGGCGGCAAGCAGCCGCCCATTGATCCGGAAGATCGACAGGATGATCTCGCTGACCGCGACGCCCGAAGGCGTCCTGATTTCCGTCTTGCTCATGCGCAGTCCATTTCCATATTGACATCATGTTGTCAATTTGACATTAAGACACCGGTTGATCGGACCGGCGAATGGCTCGCGGCCCGATCATCGCGAAATCCTAGAGAAGGAGAGACAGAGATGCAAAACAGTGAAGCGCAATCAACGGTGTTCCGGATCGACCGGTTCGTGGTCCCGGCTTCCTCGGAAGCCGAGTTCCTGAGCGCGGTGGCCGAGACCAACACCGCTTTCGACGGCATGGAGGGGTGCCTGCAGCGCCATGTGCTGAAGCAGGATGAGGCAGGTGGCGAAAGCACTTACATCACCATCGTCGAATGGGCATCATCCCAAGTCATCCAGAAGGCACGCGAGGCGGCCGCCGCCAAGCACAGGGAGATGAAGCTCGACCCGCGGGAACTGTTCAGCCGCCTGAACATCAAGGCAGAGCTCGGCTACTTCGTCCCCGCGCGTGGTGGTGCCTGAACCGGGTCAGGGCAACCCCGGGACGAGTGAAGGCTCACAGTTCGTCCACATCGAACAGCAGCATGGTCAGATCATTGTCGCCCGGCGCCATCAGCCGCCGGTCGGCGGCGCAGGCGACGCCGATTTCCGAGGCAAACGCGCTGCGGATATCGTCGAGGCTATCGAAATATAGCGTGCCCACGAGGTATGGCATCTCGCCCGCCGACAGCTTGATCATCGGCCGCCTGGAGACATCGTAGCGCCGCAGGCCGGGAAGCGTCTTGGCCAGCGGCACATGGACATTGAAATAGTGCCGGTCGAAGGCCGCCGGATCGGCCGGGGTTTTGTAGATCACAAGCATCTTGGCCATGGTCGTATTCTCGTCCTGTTGGTGTTGCTGGGCGGGCCGTAAAGGCTGCCACGCAGAGGTCGTTCGACAGGGGCGGATTTCGACAGGGGGTTGGGTTTTGTTTGTTGGGGGCAGGGATGGCGGCGTTGCGCCTTGCCGTCCTTGCATACAAGCTGCGGCGCTGGCGCCTCTTCCAACACTGGCCCTGATCGCGTATTGGCCCCGGAGAAATCCCTAGAAATCCCTCAGGCTCTCCGAAGACATCAATGATTCGACTGGAAAACATCGGCAAGCAGAATGGCCGTCAGCTTGTCTTCATCGAGGCGTCCGCTGCCTTGCAGAAGGGCGAGAAGGTCGGCCTCGTCGGCCCCAACGGCGCCGGCAAGACGACGCTGTTTCGCATGATTACCGGCCAGGAACAGCCCGACGAGGGCCAGGTTCAGGTCGATCGCGGCGTCACCATCGGCTATTTCAGCCAGGATGTCGGCGACATGGAAGGCCACAGCGCGGTGGCCGAAGTGATGAACGGCGCAGGCCCGGTGAGCGACGTGGCGGCCGAGATGGCCGCACTTGAAGCTGACATGGCCGATCCCGACAAGGCCGACCAGATGGACGAGATCATCGAGCGGTATGGCGAAGCGCAGCATCGCTTCGAGGAGCT
>JBDSLV010000112.1:0-6546 GCA_039916205.1 Mesorhizobium sp.
TCATCGTGTCGGACTTGAGCGAAGCGTCGTCGAGGTCGTTGAAGGCCTTCTTGTAGAACTCAGGTCCGCCGGTCGACAGCACGACCGAGTCGAACATGGTGGCTTCCTGCCAGTTCTGGCCGCCGAGAGCGAGCGGGACCACGCCTGCCGCCTTGGCCTTGTCGAGCAGCGCAACGAAGTCGTCAAAGGTCTTCGGCTCGGTGCCGCCGATCTTGTCCATGACGGCCTTGTTGATCCACAGCCAGTTGACGGAGTGGACGTTGACCGGAGCCGCGACCCACTTGCCTTCATAGACCGAGAACTTCTGCAGGGCGGCAGGAACGGACTTGTCCCAGCCTTCCTTCTTCGCCGTCTCGGTCAGGTCGCCCATGACGCCGGCCGCTGCATAGTCGAGCACGGTGTAGCCGAGCATCTGCGAGGCGGTCGGGTAGTTGCCCGCAGCGACCATGGCCTTCAGCGCGGTCATGGCGGCATCGCCGCCGCCGCCGGCCACCGGCACGTCTTTCCAGGCATAACCTTCCTTGGACAGGTCTCCCTTGAGGACGTTGAGGGCAGCCGCTTCGCCGCCCGACGTCCACCAATGCAGCATCTGCACTTCCTTGACGTCCGCGGCATGCGCCGAGAACGCAAAGCTTGTCGCAAGAGCCGTTCCGATAAGCAGTTTGCGCAACATGTACTACCTCCCTTGTTGCATTACACGACCGGCGGATACCCGCCGGGTTCTTCTCAACTCAACCGACCCACCACCCGGTGCGTTGGCCGCGATGAAACTGGATTGTCTTTTCCTCGGTATAGTCCTCGACAGCGCGCTTCCCGAGTTCGCGCCCAAGACCGGACTGCTTGTAGCCTCCGAAAGGCAGCTCGGGATAACCTTCCATGAACGTGTTCACCCAAATGGTTCCCGAACGCACACTGCGCGCCACCGACATACAGGTGTCGATGCTGGCACTCCACACACCCGCGGACAAACCATAAGGCGTGTTGTTGGCGATGTGCAACGCCTTTTCAATCGATTCAAAAGTCAGCACGGAAAGCACCGGTCCGAACACTTCCTCACGGGCAATGGCCATATCCTCGGTGACGCCGCGGATGATGGTTGGGTCAAGGTATTGGCCGGCGTTCGAGGCCAGTTGCTTGCCGCCGCTGTAGACGCTGCTGCCTTCGTTCGCCGCTGCCGCGACATAGTCAGTTACCTTGGCCAGGTGATCGGAGGAAATCATCGCGCCGACCTTGGTTCGACCGTCGAGCGGATCGCCAACGATTACCTTGGCGGTGAGCGCCTTGACGGCAGCCAGGAAATCGTCGGCGATGGCCTCATGCACGATCAGCCGGCTGCCGGCATTGCAGCATTCGCCGGCGTTGAAGAAACCGCCGAACACAGCCGCATCGGCGGCCGCTTCGAGGTCGGCATCCGGGAAGACGATCTGGCCGTTCTTGCCGCCAAGCTCCATCGAGACTTTCTTCAGCGACTGCGCCGCCGAGGCCATGGTCATCTTGCCGACGCGGGTCGAGCCGGTGAACGACACCATCTCGACCAGCGGATGGCTGACCATCGGTGCGCCGACATCGGCGCCCAGACCAGCGAGGATGTTGACGACGCCTGCGGGCAGGCCGGCCTGCATCAGGATGTCGCCGAGAACGAAGGTCGAGGCCGAGGTCATTTCGCTCGGCTTGACGACAGCCGTGCAGCCGGCGGCGAGCGCGAAGGGCAGTTTCTGGCTGACGATAAGGAACGGGAAGTTCCACGGTGTGATGATCGAGACGACACCGATCGGCTCGCGCAAAACGACACCCAGCATGGCGTCACCGAGATTGGCGTAGCTCTCGCCATGCAGCGTGCGGGCGAGCGAAGCGGCATAGCGCCAGATGTCGACGGCGCCGCCGATCTCGCCACGTGCCTGGGCTATCGGCTTGCCGGATTCCAGCGCGTCGAGCCGGGCGATGTCTTCCAGCCGTGCTTCGATCAGGTCAGCTGCCTTGAGCAGGATCGCGGCGCGCTCGGCTGCCTTCATGCGCGGCCATGGGCCGGTCTGGAATGCCTTGTGCGCGGCAGCTACCGCTGCTTCGACTTCGGCTTGCCCGGCCTGGGCGTAATGCGAGACGGCGAAGCCATGGCCGGGGCTTTTGCGCTCCAGCGTGCGGCCGTCGCGGGCGTCGACATGCTTGCCATCGATCAGCAGCCGGTAGGTCTTCGGTGCTGCGGATGCCTCGGCGGGCATGGCGATCTTGAGGGGCAGGTTCATATGGCTTCAGCTCTGTTCTAGGATCTTGAAAATGCTGGTTTCTGTTTGGCCTTGAAGGCGCTGACGCCGGCCTTGAGATCGCCGGTCAGCGCGATGAAGCCGCTGGCCAGCGCCTCGGTCGCGGCGGCACTTTCCTCGCCTTCGGCCACAGCGATCATCAATTTGGCGGCTTCGGTCGCCAGAGGGCCGCGTTCAGCGATTTTTTCGGCCCAGGTCGTGGCTTCAGCAAGGCCTTTGCCTGTTTCGACGACCCGATCGACAATGCCCAGGGCCAGCGCCTCCGCCGCCAGGAAAACCTCACCGCCCAGCGCCATGCGCCGCACGGTCTGCGCACCGAAGCGGCGGACCGCGCGCTGCGTGCCGGACCAGCCGGGCACGACGCCGATCGAGGTTTCTGGGAAGCCCAATTTGACATGCGCCTCGGCAACGCGAAAATCGCAGGCCACCGCCAGTTCCAGCCCGCCGCCCAGCGCGTGGCCGGACAGGACGGCGATGGTTGGTTGCCGCAATCGTGCCAGCCGGTCGAAGACGCGGTGGCCGTAACGCACCCATTGCACCTGAAAGTCGGCGGCGCTCATTGCCGCCCACGCCTCGACATCGCCACCGGCGCAGAAGCCCTTGCCCTCGCCACGCAGCAGAACGACGCGGATGCCAGCGGCTTCAGCCTCATCGAGGGCTGCTTCCAGCGCGCGCAGCATCGGAATGTCGAGCGCGTTGAATTTCTCCGGCCGGCGCAGCGTGATGGTGCCGACAACGCCGTTCTGTTCGAAGGTGACGAGGCGCTCAGCCATGCGCACCTCCAAGCGAAGCACCGCCATTCAGCGAAAGCCCGATCGGCTGGTCGCGGCAGAGGGCTTCAGGCGTCGTCTTGAGGTCCTTGGCGATGCCGAGCGGAATTTCCGATTGCGCCAGCACATCGCGCTGCAGGTCGATGCCGGGTGCGAGTTCGGTGACGACCAATCCTTCCGGCGTCAGCTTCATCACGCAACGCTCGGTGACGTAAGTGATGTCCTGCCCCTGCGCGACAGCGCGCTTGCCCGAGAAAGAGATGTGCTCGACCTCGGCGACGACTTTCTTGACCTTGCCCTCCTGGTCGATGCGGATGCCACCATCACGAAGCGAGAGCTTGGCCCCGGCACTGAAGAAGCCGGAGAAGACGATCTTTTTTGCCCGCGCCGTGATATCGACGAAACCACCTGCGCCGGCGGTGACATGCGGCCGTGCCGAAAGCTTCGAGACGTTGACCGAGCCGTGACGGTCGATCTGCAGGAAGGACAGCAGCGAGGCGTCGAAACCGCCGGCCTGGAAATAGATGAACTGATGCGGCGAGGGCATGATCGCCTCTGCGTTCGATGCGCAGCCAAACTTGAAATCGAGCAGCGGCACACCGCCGACGGCACCTTGCTCGATCACCCAGGTGACCTTGCCGTGCTGGCCCTCTTCCAAGAGGATGCGCGGCACATTGGCCGAGATGCCGAAGCCGATGTTGACGGCCATGCCATCGCGAAGCTCCATGGCGACGCGGCGGGCGATCACTTTCTGGACGTTCATCTCGGCGTTGCGGAAGGACGATAGCGGCCGGAAAATCTCGCCCGAGATTGCCGGGTCGTAAGGCGTCAGCGTTGTCTGCAACTGGTCGGGCGCGATTACGATGTGATCGACCAGCACACCGGGCACACGCACATCATGCGGCTTCAGCGTGCCGTTCTCGACGACACGCTTGACCTGCGCGATGACGACGCCTCCATTGTTGCGCGCCGCCAGCGCCTGTTCGAGGCCGCCGAGATAGGCGCCCTCATGCTCATAGGTCAGGTTGCCGCGCTCGTCCGCCGTGGTGGCGCGGATGATCGAGACCTGCGGCACGATCGAGCGGAAATAGAGCCATTCCTCGCCATCGAACTGCTGCACCGAAACGATCGGCTCGCTGGCCGCCGCATTCATGGCGCAGCCCTGATGGCGCGGGTCGGCGAAAGTATCGAGGCCGACCTTGGTCAGCACGCCCGGCCGCTTGGCGGCGGCCTCGCGGTGCATATCGAACAGGATGCCGGATGGCACATTGTAGGCGGCAACCGAATTGTCGCCGATCATCTTCCAGATCTGCGGCGGCTCGGAGGATGACGGGCCGGAGGGGTAGGAGCCGCACAAGGTGCGCTTCAGCAGGCCGGGCTTGGCCAGATGATCGATGCCCTTGATGCCATACATGTCGCCGGCGGCGATCGGGTGCAGCGTGGTGATGTTCTTCGGGTGGCCTTCCGTGTCGAAGCGCTCGCCGATAGCGGCCAGCACCGCATCCGGGCAGCCAAGACCGCTCGACGAGGATACGGACACGATCGTGCCGTCCTTGATCAGGCCTGCTGCCTGCGTTGCGGAGACGACCTTGCTCAATTCAGGCTCCCGAGTTTCGGGTCGATCTTGACGGCCTTGCCGGAACTGGCCGATTGAAGTGCCGCCTCGGCAGCGGTCAATGACCAGATACCGTCCTCGCCGGTGGCGGAGGGCTGGCCCTCGCCACGGATCGCGGCATGGAACTGGCGCAAGGAGCGAGCATAGAGGTCCTCGCGGTCGAAGCTCAGCTCCTCTTCGCCCTTGGCGGTACGCAGCGTCACCGAACCAACCGGCTTCTGTGTCATCACATTGCGGGCGATCAGCGAGCCCTCGGAGCCATGCACCTCGAAGCCGGTGTCGGCGAATTTGGTGGTGAAACCCTCATGCGACTGGGCAATGACGCCTGAGCCGAAGCGCCAGATGCACATGGCGCCGTCTTCCAGCCCGCTGCCGGCCATGCCGGCCGACTGCGTGAAGGCGGAAACCTCGAGGGGATCGTCGCCGAGCACGAAGCGCTGCGTGTCGGCATCGTGCACGGTGATGTCGAGCACGACGCCGCCGCCAGCTTCCGGCCTAGTGATACGCCAGCCCTGCAGATTTTCCGGCAGGTAGACAGCGTGGAAGACACGCGCCGCGATCGGCTTGCCGATGCGGCCGGCGACAATGGCATCACGCATGGCGCGGTGCGCGCCGGCATTGCGCAGATGATGATTGGTGCCGAGCACGATGCCGGCTGCCTTGGCGGCGGCAACCATCTTGCGTGCATCGGCGCTGGTCAGCGCCAGCGGCTTTTCGCACAGCACATACTTTCCCGCCTTGATGGCGGCCAGTGCCTGCTCAAGGTGCAATTCATTGGTGGTCGAGATGTAGACCGCGTCGATGTTAGCGCCGAGCAAGGCATCGAGCGTCGAGACAGCAAGCGGAATGTTGTTTTCCCCGGCATAGGCGGTGGCCCGTTCCGGGCTGGAACTCATGACAGCCGTGATTTCACCATCGGCCTGCGCGCGGATGGCGTTGATCATGAATTGCCTGGCGATCGTGCTGGCGCCGATCAGACCCCATCTGATGGTCATGCCGCGTCTCCTATTCCTATGCCAGGAGAGCGATCCGGGCCGCAGCTGTCCCTGACCACCAGGTTGACCGCGCCGATGTGATCCTCGGCGCGTGTCGTGCGCGACTGGATCATCTTCAGCATGACGTGGGCTGCACGCTCGCCAAGGCCGGCTGTGTCCACCGAGACGCTGGTCAGCGCCGGCATATAGTGCTCGGCCTCGACCACGTCGTCGAAACCGACGACGGCAAAATCCGCTCCGGGTTCCAACCCACGCTTGCGCAGCGCCAGCATGACGCCAAAGGCGACCGCGTCGTTGAAGCAGAGTGCGGCGGTCGGCGGCACGGGCGTTGCCAGCGCGGTTTCCAGGCAAGCGATGCCGCCCCTGCGGCTGGTCTCGCCTTCGACGACCAGCGTGTCGCGGGCGGCAATGCCATGCGCTTCGCAGGCTTCGCGAAAACCGCCCAGCCTTTCGTGATAGACGACCAGATCGGACGAGCCGCCGAAGAAGGCGAGCCGGCGATGCCCCTTGCCGATCAGATGCGTTGTGGCGAGGTAGGCGCCGCGATGATTGTCGGGCGCGATCACCGGGATGCGGCTCTCAGGAAGACGGCGCATGGCGAAGACAACCGGGAGCCCCGCCATCTCCAGCCGCCGGAAAGCGCCCGGTGTCGTGCCACGCGCCGGCGACACGATCAGGCCGGCGACGCCCTGCTCCATCAGCGACTTCAAGACCTCTTCCTGGCGCACCGGGTTCTCCGCCGTGTTGGCGATGAACGGCACGATGCCGGCCGACTGAAAGACGCGCTCCATGCCGACCGCCAGTTCGGCGAAGAAGGGGTTGGTGAGATCGTTGATGACCATGCCGATGACATTGGAATGCGCCTTGCGCAGATTGGCGGCGCCGCGGTTGTAGACATAGCCGAC
>JBDSLV010000113.1:0-42529 GCA_039916205.1 Mesorhizobium sp.
TCCGGCAGGACAGAGGGGGGTGGGAAGAAACGCCGACAAACAATGGCAGCCGTTTTTCTCGCGGCACTGTCTGTCTTCCTCCTTGCCGCGCCCGCCTCGGCCGCCAGGATCGATGATCAATTCCGCGCCTGGCTGCAAAACGATCTCTGGCCAGAGGCCAACGCGAAGGGCATTTCCAGGAAAACGTTCGATGCCGCTTTCGATGGCGTGAAGCCCAATCTCAAATTGCCTGATCTGGTGAAGCCGGGCGAGAAGGCAACGACGCCACGGAAACAGCATCAGGCCGAGTTTGGCTCGCCTGGCGCCTATTTCGCCGAAAAGACCATCGGTGCCGTCACCGCTGGCGGTCGTACCCGCGAGGCCAGCAACGCCAGGACGCTTGCCGCGATTGAAAAGCGTTACGGCGTGCCGGGCGAGGTGCTGCTGGCGATCTGGGGCCGTGAAACCGGCTTCGGCGCGGCGAAAATGCCCTATGACGCCTTCGAAGTGCTTGGCACCAAGGCCTTCATGTCGACCAAGAAGGATTTCTTTCGCACCGAGCTTTTGGCCGCACTGGAGATCGTCGAACGCGGCCTGGCGCCCGTCGGCGCCATGAAATCCTCCTGGGCCGGCGCGCTAGGCCAGCCGCAGTTCATGCCGACCTCTTTCCTGAAACATGCCGTCGATTTCGACGGCGACGGTCGCGCCGACATCTGGAATTCGACGCCGGACGTCCTGGCCTCGATCGCCAACTACCTCGTCCACTATGGCTGGGTGAAAGGCCGTGGCTGGGGCTTTGAGGTGACCGTACCCGAAGCCGTCTCCTGTTCGCTGGAAGGCCCGGACCAGGGCAAGACGATTTCGCAATGGGCTGACATGGGCATCAAGCGTGTTGGCGGCAAAACCTTTCCGGCCAGCGAGTTGAGCGCCGAGGGCTTCCTCCTGATGCCAGCTGGCCGCAGCGGCCCGGCCTTCATCGCCACGCCCAATTTCTACGTGCTGAAGGAATACAACACCAGCGACCTCTACGCCTTGTTCATCGGTCATGGCGCTGACCGCATCGCCCATGGCGACAGCAATTTTACCGGCAACTGGGGCGCGGTTGGCGGGCTCTACCGTTCCGATATCGCCGCACTGCAACGGGCGCTCGAGGCCAAGGGCTATGACGTCGGCAGCGCCGATGGACTGCCCGGCTTCAAGACACGCCGCTCTATCGGCAAATGGCAGGCCAAGAATGGCCGCGCCGCCACCTGCTTCCCCGATGCCGGCTTGGTCTCTGCTCTGAAATAGCCCGAGAATTGGCAGACTATTCCTGCCAGGCGGCATCGGTTAGCCGGTCCGTGCGTCGACGGGGCACGGGCCATCCTGCTTCAATAGGCTATCTTGCGAATGC
This sequence comes from Mesorhizobium sp., assembly GCA_039916205.1. Classification (GTDB taxonomy): domain Bacteria; phylum Pseudomonadota; class Alphaproteobacteria; order Rhizobiales; family Rhizobiaceae; genus Mesorhizobium. The sequence continues at coordinate 1,373 of JBDSLV010000113.1, forward strand.
GCGTTGTCGGCTTGGAAGCCGCCGGATATGCTGTTGACCAAATGGACAAAAACCGCGACGTTAAGCGGTTAAGGGCCGTCACTCGGCCCCGAAAAAATCTGCACCCCTGAGCCGGGAACTCAGGTCAACAAAAAAACAGGGAACAACCAAAATGATGATGGAAAAACTAGCTCTACGCTCGCGTTTCTGGCTAGCGAGCGCGGCCGTATCCGGGCTGCTTCTGGTCGCCGCGCCCGCCTTTGCCGTCACACCCGCCGATACGCTGGTCGAGGGCTTTGCCATCGACGACATCATATCCATGGATCCCGGCGAGGCGTTCGAACTGTCGACCGCCGAAATCACCGGCAACACCTATGATCTTCTGGTCCGCCTCGACCTCAGCGACACATCCAAGGTCAAGGGCGATCTCGCCGAAAGCTGGACGGTCTCCGATGATGGCCTGACCTACACTTTCAAGCTCAAGCCCGGCCTGAAATTCGCTTCCGGCAATCCGATCACCGCCGCTGACGTCGCCTACTCGTTCGAGCGCGCCGTGAAGCTGGACAAGAGCCCGGCCTTCATCATCGGCCAGTTCGGCCTCTCGGGCGACAACATCGCCGACAAGGCCAAGGCCGTCGATGACGCGACGTTCCAGTTCACCGTCGACAAGGCCTACGCGCCGAGCTTCGTGCTCAACTGCCTGTCGGCGACGGTCGCTTCGGTCGTCGACAGCAAGCTGGTCAAGGAACATGTCGCCGCGGTCACGCCCAGCGCCGACTACAAATACGACAACGACTTCGGCAATGCCTGGCTGAAGACAGGCTATGCCGGCTCCGGCGTCTACAAGCTGCGCGAATGGCGCGCCAACGAAGCCGTCGTCATGGAACGCAACGACAATTACTATGGCGAAAAGGCCAAGCTTGCCCGCGTCATCTACCGCAACATGAAGGAAAGCTCGGGCCAGCGCCTGGCGCTTGAAGCCGGCGACATCGACGTTGCCCGCAATCTTGAGCCGAACGATCTCGACGCCATCGCCAAGAATGCCGATCTCACCACCACCAGCGCGCCGAAGGGCACCGTCTACTACATCAGCCTCAACCAGAAGAATCCGAACCTGGCCAAACCCGAAGTGCGCCAGGCGTTCAAATATCTGGTCGACTATGACGCGCTCGGCTCGACCATCCTCAAGGGCATCGGCGAGATCCACCAGACCTTCCTGCCCAAGGGCGTGCTGGGTGAACTGGACGAGAACCCCTTCAAGCTCGACGTCGCCAAGGCCAAGGAACTGCTGGAGAAGGCAGGCCTGAAGGACGGCTTCAGCGTCACCATGGACGTGCGCAGCGGCCAGCCGACCACCGGCATGGCGGAATCGATCCAGCAGACGCTGGGACAGGCCGGCATCAAGCTGGAGATCATTCCCGGCGACGGCAAGCAGACGCTGACCAAATACCGCGCCCGCAACCATGACATCTATATCGGCAACTGGGGCCAGGATTACTTTGATCCGAATTCCAATGCCCAGACCTTCGCCAGCAACCCCGACAACGCGGATACAGGCAAGTCCCACACGCTCGCCTGGCGCAATGCCTGGGACATTCCGGAGCTGACCAAGGAGACGGAAGCGGCCCTGCTCGAGAAGGATGCCGGCAAGCGCGCCGACATGTACAAGGACCTCGAGAAGAAGATCCTCGACACCAGCCCCTTCGTCATCATTCATCAGCAGCTGGAAGTGGCTGGTGTGCGCAAGAACCTCAAGAACTTCGTACTCGGCCCAAGCTTCGACACCAACTTCGTTGGCCCGATCTCCAAGGAGTGATGGCGGCGGACGCGCCGCATGAGCGCGATTGAGAACGAAACGGCGGCGGTGCGCGGCGGTGTCCGCGCCGCCGCTGTTGCGTCGGCGATCGGCCGGTTCCTGATCATCGCGATAACGACCTATCTCGGTCTTCTCGCGGTGACCTTCTTCATTGGCCGGGTTATCCCGATCGACCCGGTGCTGGCGGTGCTGGGCGACCGGGCGCCGGCCAACGTCGTCGAACGCACTCGGCGCGAGATGGGCCTCGACCTGCCGCTGATCGAGCAGTTCTACATCTATGTGAAGGCAGCCCTCCATGGTGACTTCGGCACCTCGGTGCTGACCACCAATCCGGTCATGGCCGATATCCGCCGCACCTTTCCGGCTACCATCGAACTGGCGACGCTAGGCACCCTGATCGGTTCGCTGATCGGCGTGCCGCTCGGTGTGCTGGCCGCGGTCAAGCGCGGCAGCCTCATCGACCAGATCGTCCGCATCATCGGCCTGATCGGCTATTCCGTGCCGATCTTCTGGATCGGTCTTCTGGCGCTGTTGCTGTTCTACGCCAAGCTGCGATGGGTGGCCTTCCCCGGGCGGCTCGACGTCGCCTATGAATATACCTTCACGCCGATCACCGGTTTCTATCTCCTGGATGCGCTGTGGCAGCGGCAATGGGACGTTTTCTACGACGCCTTGCGCCACATCATTCTGCCCGCCGCGCTGCTCGGCTATTTCTCGCTTGCCTATATCAGCCGCATGACCCGCTCGTTCATGCTGAACGAACTCGCCCAGGAATACATCGTCGCGGCGCGCGCCAAGGGCCTGTCGGAAACACGCATCATCTGGGGCCATGCGCTGCGCAATGCCGCGGTGCCGATGGTCACGGTGATCGCCCTGTCCTATGCCGGACTTCTTGAAGGGTCGGTGCTAACCGAGACGGTGTTTTCGTGGCCGGGCATCGGCCTCTATATCACCGACTCGCTGCAGAATGCCGACATGAACGCGGTACTCGGCGGCACCATCGTCATCGGTTCGGTGTTCATCGCCATCAATCTACTGTCCGACGTCCTCTACAAGGTGCTCGATCCAAGGACCAAAGTCGGATGAGTGTAGAGACGATCCCAAGCCGCCGCGACTGGCTGCTCAGCGAGCGGCCGGCGTCGCGCATGCAGGCAAGGCTCGGCCGCGCCTATGTCGCGTGGCGGCGCTTTTCCGCAAACCGGCTGGCCTTCGTCGGCCTGCTGATCATCATCGGGCTGCTGGTGGTGGCCGCGTTGGCCGATCTGCTGGCGCCTTATTCGCCGACATTCGGCGATCTCAAGAACTCGCGGTTGCTGGCGCCGAGTGCCGTGCACTGGTTCGGCACCGACGATCTTGGCAGGGATATCCTTTCGCGTATCATCTATGGTTCGCGCTGGACGCTCTATGTGGTGGTGCTCGTCGCTGTCATAGCGGCTCCGATCGGCCTGCTGGTCGGCACCGTGGCCGGCTATGCCGGCGGCTGGGTCGACGCGATCCTGATGCGCATCACCGATATTTTCCTGGCCTTCCCGAAGCTGATCCTCGCATTGGCATTTGTCGCCGCTCTTGGCCCCGGCATTCAAAACGCGGTGCTCGCCATCGCCATCACCTCGTGGCCGCCCTATGCCCGTATCGCGCGCGCCGAGACACTCACCGTGCGCAATTCGGATTACATCAAGGCGGTGCAATTGATGGGCGCTTCGCCGTTTCGCATCGTGCTGCGCCACATCATGCCGCTCTGCATCTCGTCGCTGATCATCAGGGTGACGCTCGACATGGCCGGCATCATCCTCACCGCCGCCGGCCTCGGCTTCCTTGGTCTTGGCGCGCAGCCGCCGTTGCCGGAATGGGGCGCGATGATCGCGTCGGGCCGCCGTTTCGTGCTCGATCAATGGTGGGTGGCCGGCGCGCCGGGCGGCGCCATCCTCATCGTCAGCCTCGGTTTCAACCTGCTTGGCGACGGCCTGCGCGACGCGCTCGATCCCCGCAGTGGTGACCAATGAGCACGCTTCTTGAGGTCGACGATCTTCGCGTCACCTACCCGACCCGCACCGGCGTGATCGAGGCCGTGCGCGGCGTTTCGTTTTCGCTTGGCCGCGAGCGGCTCGGTATTGTCGGCGAGTCTGGCTCGGGCAAATCGCAGACCGGCCGCGCCATCATGGGCCTGACGCCACCGCAGGCCCTCATATCGGCGAAGAAGCTTGCCTTTGACGGCATCGATCTGCTCTCGGCATCGCCGCGCGATCGCCGGGCGTTGCGGGGAAAACGCATCGCCATGATCCTGCAGGACCCGAAATATTCGCTCGATCCGGTGATGAGCATAGGCCGCCAGATCGTCGAGACGCTGCGCACGCATGAGAAGGTGGGCAAGGCCGAGGCGCGCGACCGGGCGCTGGCGATGCTGGAAGCCGTGCAGATCCGCGACCCCGGGCGCGTCTTCGACCTGCATCCGCATGAAGTGTCCGGCGGCATGGGCCAGCGCGCCATGATCGCCATGATGCTGATTGCTGGGCCGGAGATGATGATCGCCGACGAGCCGACCTCGGCGCTCGACGTGACGGTGCAGCTTGATGTGCTCGGCATTCTCGACAGGCTGGTCAGTGAGCGCGGCATGGGACTTATCTTCGTCTCGCATGACCTGCGCCTGGTCTCGTCTTTCTGCGACCGGGTCATCGTCATGTATGCCGGCAAGGTGGTCGAGCAGCTCAAGGCGTCCGAACTCGGCCAGGCCCAGCATCCCTATACGCGCGGCCTGCTCAACTGCATGCCCAAGATCGGCGCCGATCGCCACCCGCTGCCGGTGCTCGACCGCAAGCCGGAGTGGGCGGCATGACGGCGGCACTCTCCGTTGACAGACTGGAAGTGATTTTCGACCGTTTCCGCGCCTTGAAAGGCGTCAGCCTTGAGGTCCAGTCGGGAGAATCCTTCGGGCTGGTCGGTGAATCCGGTTCCGGCAAGTCGACGTTGCTGCGCGCCATTGCCGGCCTTGCGCCAGTCGCCTCGGGCACCATCACGGTCAACGGCAAGTCGCTTGGTACGCGCCGCGACAAGGCCTTCTACCGCGAGGTGCAGATGGTCTTCCAGGACCCCTATGGCTCGCTGCATCCGCGCCAGACCGTCGACCGCCTGTTGCAGGAGCCGCTTGCCATCCACGGCTTCGCCGATGGCGAACAGCGCATCCAGCGCGCGCTGGACGAGGTCGGCCTCGGCAATGGCTTTCGCTTTCGTTATTCGCACCAATTGTCGGGTGGCCAGCGCCAGCGCGTAGCGATCGCGCGCGCGCTGATTCTCGAGCCTTCGATCCTGCTGCTCGACGAGCCGACCTCGGCGCTCGACGCCTCGGTGCAGGCGGAAGTGCTGAACCTGCTGGAAGAGATCCGCAGGCGGCGCAAACTGACCTTCCTCATGGTCAGCCACGACCTCGCCATCATCACCCATATGTGCGAGCGGCTGATGGTGATGCAAAGCGGCGAGGCGGTGGAAAATCTCGCGGCGAACGATCTGGTCGAGCGGCGCGTCACCAAGGACTACACGCGCAATCTGCTGAAGGCGAGCGACGGCTTTGTCAGGACGGCGTGACGCCACTTGCCTCCTTCATTCAACGCTTTTGTATCCGACCCAGCCCTTGAACGTGAACCCGGCATAGAACAGTTCGACATCCGAGAATCCTGCCTCGCGCAGGATGGCTTCATCCTGCGCGGGAGAAAGCACTGGCAACCGCTCTTTCATCGCCTGGATGCGGTTCACGGCCTGAGATGCCGCCACTCCGGATGCAGCCGCGAATGCGGTAGTGCGGGCGAGCCACCTGTCCATTTCCGCGCCCTTGTTGGGAAAGCTGTGATGCGCGGCGACGAAAGGCGCGCCGGGCTTGAGCCGGCGCTGGATCGCCCGCAGTGTCTGGCGCCGCTCCGGCTCTGGCAGGAAGTGAAGTGTCAGAAGGCAGGTCGCGCCGTCGAACGGGCCGTCGGGAGACGCTGTCGATATAGCCTTCGTGGAACGTCACACGAGAAGCATCTGACCCGAGCCTGGTTTTGGCCAGTTGCAGCATCTCGGCCGACGGGTCCACGCCATCGAAGCGCCAGTTTGGCTGCATCTGCGAAAAAACCTTTAGCTCCATCCCACCGCCGGCGCCGAGAACCAGGATACGTGCGTCCCCAGGTGCCCGCTCGGCCAGAAGCAGGCCGGTCATCCGGTGCAGATGGTGAAGACCCGGCACGACTTGCTCTGTTCTGCCTGCATATCCTGAAACAGCATTGGCATTGGAAAACGATGACATCTTGAATCTCCATCTCGGACCGTTGTTCCCGAAGAAGGTGCAGGGGGAGGAGAGGCAGCTATCGCGCTTTATGTAACTTTAAATGTTACAAATCGAGAGCTTCTTCAAAACATGTGGCAATTCGCGCCCAAAAGCAGATTTTCGGGCAACGGGAATTCGGATGGAAGTCGCCTCCCTAACCGGAAGCGCTGCCGAGCGAAGCCAATGCCATCGGCTTCGCGCTCTCGCGGCACAGGATTTTCAGGCCGGTACGGCGGCGGGCTCGTCAGTTTCCGGGATCGGCTGGTCGGTGTTGTCCTTCGGCTCCTTGATGCGGAACCAGGCGACATAGAGCGCCGGCAGGAACAGCAAGGTAATCGCCGTGCCGGCGATGATGCCGCCCATCATGGCGAAGGCCATCGGCGCCCAGAACACCTCGCGCGCGATCGGGATCAGTGCCAGGCTTGCTGCTGCCGCGGTCAGCGCAATTGGCCGCATGCGGTGTTCGGTGGCCTCGATCACCGCCGCCCAGCGGTCCTTGCCTTCGCGCACCAGGTCCTCGATCTGCACGATCAGGATGACCGAGTTGCGGATCAGGATGCCGATCAGCGCCAGCACGCCGAGAATGGCGACGAAGCCGAGCGGCGCACCGCTCGGCAACAGCGCCGCGACCACGCCGATCAGCCCCAGTGGCGCGACGGCAACGACCAGGAACAGGCGCTGGAAGCTTTGCAGCTGGATCATCAGGATCGTCGCCATGATGAACAGCATCAGCGGCACCACGGCGGCGATCGGCCCCTGGCTCTTGGAACTCTCTTCAACCGACCCTGCTGTTTCCACCGCGTAGCCGACTGGCAGCTTGGCGATGAAGGCGTTGACCGATGGCTTCAGCTCATTGACCACGGTGTCCGGCAAGGCAGCGCCGACAAGGCCGGCCTGCACCGTGATCGTCGGCACGCGGCTGCGCCGCCAGACCGTCGGCTGTTCCAGCTCGTAGTGGAAATTGGCGGCGGCGGCGAGCGGGATGGATTCGCCATTGCCGGTCGGCAGCTGCATGTTGCGCAGTGTCTCGATCGAGCCGCGCTCGGCCTCTCGCGAGCGCACGATGACATTGACGAGATAGGTGGCGTCGCGCACCTGGGTGATGGTGACGCCGCCGACCACGCTGTTCAGCGCATTGGAAATGGCCGAGGAGGTGACGCCGAGCTGGCGTGCCTTGTCCTGCAGCACGTCGACTTTCAACACTCGCGACGGCTCGTTCCAGTCGAAGGTCGGCGCGCCGAGCTTCGGATTGGCCGAGATCACGCCGGCCAGCTGTTGCGACAGTGTCCTCACCGTCTGCGTGTCGGGACCGCTGACGCGATATTGCACCGGCCGGCCGACAGGTGGGCCGAGCTCAAGCGTTTTGACGAATGCATCGGTGCCGACAAAGTCCTCGCGCAGCATATTCTCGACCGCGCTCTTCACCCTGTTGCGGGCCTCGATGTTCTTCGTGACGATAACGGTCTGGCCGAAATAGGGGTTGGCCGGCTTCACGTCGTAGGCCAGCACGAAGCGCACCGCGCCCTGGCCGATGTAGGAACTCCAGTGCTCGATATCGGAATTGCCGGCGAGCGCGGCCTTCTCGAAACGCTCCATCTGGTCACGCGTCTCGGCGATCGAACTGTTCTGCGGCAGGTTCCAGTCGACGATCAGTTCGGGCCGGTCGGAGGACGGGAAGAACTGCTGCTGGACGAAGCCCATGCCGACGATCGATGCGGCAAACAAGATCGCTGTTGCCAGGATGGTCAGCCAATGGTGGCGCACCGACCCGACAAGCGCGCTGCGGAACAGCGAGGTGAAACGGCCGGGCTTGTCCTGATGCTTGTGTTTCATCGTCGCCGGCAAAATGGTGACGCCAAGCAGCGGCGCGAACAGCACCGCGACGATCCAGGACACCAGCAGCGACACGGCAATGACGACGAACAGCGTGTAGGTGTATTCGCCGGCGGCACTGTTGTTGAGGCCGATCGGAATGAAGCCGGTGACCGTCACCAGCGTTCCGGTCAGCATCGGGAAGGCTGTCGATGTGTAGACATAGGTCGCTGCCTTGCGCAGCGTGTCGCCGGCTTCCAGCCGCGCCACCATCATCTCGACGGCAATCATCGCGTCGTCGACCAGCAGGCCAAGCGCGATGATCAGCGCGCCCAGCGAAATGCGCTGCAGCGAGATGCCGAGATAGTCCATGAACAGGAAGGTGATGGCCAGCACCAGCGGGATCGACAGCGCCACGACGAAACCGGCGCGCATGCCGAGGCTGATGAAGGAGACGGCAAGCACGATCGCCACCGCCTCGAACAGGGCGCGGGTGAAGCCCGACACCGCCTCCTCGACGATGACCGGCTGGTCGGCGACCAGATGCACGCCGACGCCGACCGGCAGATCGGCGACAATCCGGTCCATCTCGACCTTCAGCGCCTTGCCGAATTCGAGCAGGTTGGCGTTGGGCTTCATGCCGATGGCAAGCCCGATCGCGTCCTCGCCGTTGAAGCGGAACAGTGCCGCCGGCGGGTCGGCATAGCCACGGGTGATGGTCGCTACATCGCTCAGCCGGAAGAAGCGATCGTTTACGCGCAGGTTGATGGCGCGCAGGCTGTCCTCGGAGGTGAACTGGCCCGACACCCGCACGCTGACGCGCTCCGGGCCGGCTTCGATCACGCCGGAGGGCGCAATGGCATTCTGCGCCTGCAGGCTGGCGACGATCGCCTGCTGGTTCAATCCAAGTGCGGCGATCTGGCGGGTCGAGAACTCGAGGTAGATCGCCTCGTCCTGGGCGCCGATGAGATCGACCTTGCCGGCATTGGGTACGGCCAGGATTCTTGTCCGCGCCAACTCGACATAGTCGCGCAACTGGCGCGGCGTCAGCCCGTCCGACGTGAACGCGTAGACATTGCCGTAGACGTCGCCAAAACTGTCGTTGAAAAACGGCCCTTGCACACCTTCGGGAAACTGCGCGCGGATGTCATTGATCATGTTGCGGATGCGCACCCAGGTCGGTGCAACATCGCGGGCCTTGGTCGACGGCTTCAGGTTGACGAAGACGACGGTCTTGCCGGCGGTGGTGACCGACTTGCTGTAGTCGAGGCTGTCGAGTTCCTCGAGTTTCTTCTCGATGCGGTCGGTGACTTGCCGCAGCGTCTCGTCGACCGACGCGCCCGGCCAATTGGCCTGGATCAGCATGGTCTTGATGGTGAAGGCAGGGTCTTCCTCGCGGCCGAGATTGAGATAGGCGGAGATGCCGGCGACGACGAACACCAGCATGAAGTACCAGACCAGCGAACGGTGGCTGAGCGCCCAGTCGGAGAGATTGAAGCCCTTCATTGGGCGGCTCCTTCCGGGATCTTGACCGTCTCTCCAGCCGTCAGGCTGTGCACACCGGCGGTGACAACCCGCATGCCCGCATCGAGCCCGCCCGCAACGGCAAAGCTGTTCGCCTGTTTGGCGCCAACCTGGATGTCCCGCAGCGCGACTTTCGACGATTGCGGATCGACGACCCAGACCTGTTGCTTGCCGTCTTTCTCGAGCAGCGCCGACAGCGGCAGTTCGATCGTCGGATCGATCGCGGTCACCCGCGTCGCCGTCACCGTCGAGCCTAGCCGGAATGCCGTTGGCGCATCGAGCAGCGTCAGCCGCACGCGCCGGGTGCGCGTCGAGCTGTCGGCCTGCGGGGCAATCTCGCGCAGCTTGCCCTCCGCACGGATCGACGGCAGCGACTGCAGGATCACGTCGAAGCCGGTTCCTGCCTTGAGATCGCCGGTCAACTGGTCGGGAATGTCGACAACAGCTTCGCGCACATCTGAGCGCGCTACCGTCACAACGGTCTGGCCGGCGGGCACGGTCTGTCCGACCTCGGCGCCGACCGCCGTGACGATGCCGTCGAAGTCCGAAAACAGCCTTGCGTAACCGAGCTGTTCCTCCGACTTGGCAAGTGCTGCCTTGGCGCGCTCGACATTGGCCTGCGCCGCCTGCCTCGCCTGCTGGGCGGCATCATAAGTGGCCTGCGAGGTGTTCTTGTCGGCCAACAGCGCCCGTTGACGTTCTTCGCTGGCGGCGGCGTTGGTGAATTCGGCCTGCGCGTTGGACAGGCCGGCCTTGGCCGCCTGCAGGGCAAGTTCGAGTGCCGTCGGATCGAGTGTGGCGATCGTCGTGCCCTTGGTGACGAGATCGCCGACATCGACATCGCGCGTGACAACACGCCCAAGCAGGCGGAAGGCGAGGCTGGCGCTGAACTCCGGCTCGACCACGCCGGCAAAGCCGAGCGTCTGGCTGGTGCGCGGCTGGACCACCACCGAGAGCACCGGCCTGACGATCTCGGGTGCCTTTTCCGGTTCGGCGGTGCAGGCGCCGAGAAGGATCAGTGCTGAAAGGCCGATGGCGGATGCTGGCCGGTTCATTGCGTTGCCCCTCCAGCGATGTCGACCACCTCGCCCGGGCTGAGCAACTGACCGCCAGCAGTGACAACGTGCTGGCCAGCCTCCAGCCCCTTGCCAACGACGATGACGCCGGAATCATAGGCGAGGATATCCACCGGCGCGACGGTGACCGCCTTGGAGGCCGGGTCGACAAGCCAGACCGCCGGAGCCCCGTTGCTGGAGGTCAGCGCCTGCCATGGCAAGACAATCGCTTGCACCGGTTTGGCGCTGACCGTGCCGATGACGGCAGCACCAAGCGGCATTGTCGTGGGCGTATCAGGGATGGCGACCTTGACCCGGACCGAGGCCGAGGCGGCATCGACCACCGGCGAAATCTCGCGCACCTTGCCGATTGCCTTGATCGTCGGGTCCGACACCAGTGTGATCGAGACTGGCGGCGCTGCCGAACTGCCGGCCACCAGGGTTTCGTGAACATTGAAGACCGCGTCACGGTCACCGTCCTCTGCAACGGTCAGCACGGTCTGTGCGGCTTGCACCACCTGGCCGGCCTCGACCGCCCGCGCGGTGACGATGCCCGGCGCGCCGGACCGCAATTCCGTGAAGGACAAGCTGTCCCTGGCATTGTCCAGCGCGCTTTGCGCCTGCTGGACGCTGCCTTGCGCCACGCTTTGCGCCTGCTCGGCCTGATCATAGTCGCGCCGCGTCGTGAAGCCTTGCGCAAGCAATGTCTTTTGCCGCTCGAAGGCGGCCGTGGCCTGCGTCAGTTGCGCCTGCGCGGCATCGAGATCGGCTTGCGCCGAGCGCAGGTCCGATTCCTGCTCCTGCGGATCGATGCGGGCGAGCAAGGTGCCCTTGTCGACATGCTGGCCGATTTCCACGAACCGTTCGGCAATGCGCCCGCCGACCCGGAACGACAGGTTGTTCAGCGTCCGCGCGGCGATGACGCCGGTCAGCGAAGTGCTCTGCGCATAGTCCGAAACCTCGACTTCGGTGGCGCGCACCATGATCGGTAGCTTGTGCGCGGCCGCTTCCTGTTTTTGGCACCCAGCCAGAAACAGGCCCGCCAGGGCAACGGCGGCAAGGATCAAGGCATTTCGAAACGGCAAAGGATTTGAGGGCGATGGTTGCAAGGCGGGCGATGTCGCGTTCCGGCTCATGGCGTCCCCGGCCTGCATGGGCGCTCCTCGTCGCGGAGCCGCGCAGGCCATCGAAGGATAATCGATCCCTCGGAAAAGGGAACCTCTCTCGCACGCCCATCGGCCGACTGGTTAAGACGGCGCGATACCGGCATCGTGGAGCAGGCCCAATCGCCTCCCGGCGGTGCCGACTTGAGGAAAACATGAAATAAGGTCAGAAGACATCTCAACGACACCAAAACAGCAACGGGCGTCGGCCCGAAGAGGGATACCCATGAAGAATTCAGCGATTTCCGAACGCAAGAACCAGTCGATCTCGCGCGGCGTTGGTATGACGACGCAGATCTATGCCGACCGGGCCGAAAACTCGGAAATCTGGGATGTCGAAGGCCACCGCTATATCGACTTCTCGTCCGGTATCGCCGTCGTCAACACCGGCCATCGTCATCCAAGGGTGATCGAGGCGGTCAAGGCGCAGCTCGACCGTTTCACCCACACCTGCCACCAGGTGGTGCCGTATGAGAGCTATGTCCGGCTGGCCGAGCGCCTGAACGCCATGCTGCCCGGCAAGTTCGAGAAGAAGACGATCTTTGTCACCACCGGCGCCGAGGCGGTCGAGAACGCTATCAAGATCGCCCGCAATGCGACCGGCCGCCAGGCCGTCATCGCCTTTGGCGGCGGCTTCCATGGCCGTACCTTCATGGGCATGGCGCTGACCGGCAAGGTCGTTCCCTACAAGGTTGGCTTCGGTGCCATGCCGGGCGACGTCTACCACGTGCCGTTCCCCGTGCAACTGCATGGTGTCTCGGTCGCCGATTCGCTGGCCGCGCTGGACAAGCTGTTCAAGGCCGATGTCGATCCGGCGCGTGTGGCGGCGATCATCATCGAGCCGGTGCAAGGTGAGGGCGGCTTCTACGACGCGCCGCGTGACCTCCTCACGGCGCTACGCAAGCTCTGCGACCAGCACGGCATGCTGCTGATCGCCGATGAGGTGCAGACCGGCTTTGCCCGCACCGGCAAGATGTTTGCCATGGACCACCACGACGTGGCCGCCGATATCACCACCATGGCCAAGAGCCTGGCCGGCGGCTTCCCGTTGGCGGCGGTCACCGGCCGTGCCGAGATCATGGATGCGCCGAACCCCGGCGGCCTTGGCGGCACCTATGGCGGCAGCCCGATCGGCGTTGCGGCGGCACACGCGGTTCTCGATGTGATCGAAGACGAAAAACTCTGCGACCGCGCCAATACGCTGGGTGCGAGGCTGAAGCAGCGGCTGCAGTCGATCCGTGACGACGTGCCCGAGATCGTTGACATCAGAGGCCTCGGCTTCATGAACGCGGTCGAGTTCAACGACGTCAAGAAGGGCCTGCCATCGGCCGAGATCGCCAATGCGATCCGGTTGAAGGCGCTGGACAAGGGGTTGATCCTGCTGACCTGCGGCGTCTACGGCAATGTCGTTCGCTTCCTCGCCCCAATCACCATCCAGGACGCCGTCATGAACGAAGCACTCGACATCCTGGAAAGCTCGATCCGCGAAGTCTGCGCGGCTTGATCGGGAACAGGACCTAGCCGGCCACGCGGGCCGGTTCGATCTGGAAGGCGGCCAGCGCCGCCTTCAGCCCATCGGGTCCCGTCTCGACAGTCCGCGGCGTCGGCGAAAAGCCGGCGCCGAGCATCTTGCGGCCAAGCATGTGATCGCCTGGCCGGTTGACGGATTCGATACCGAGCAGCCGATCCCCCGCATAGTGGTAGATCGAGAATTTGTTCTCGGCCAGATCACCCAGCACGACATGCTTGTCGCCGCCCGACGTCAGCCCAACCATCTGCAGTTTCATGTCACCGATATCGGACCAGAACCATGGCACCGCCGAATAGGCGTCGGCATGGCCGGTGATGGTGTGCGCCGCCAGGCGGGCCTGGTCGGTGGCGTTCTGCACCGATTCCAGCCGCACGTCGCCGCCGGTGAACCAGTGCCGGTAGGAGGCCGCGTCGCCGATCGCCAGGATTTCCGCCGCCGAGCTGCGCATCTGGTGATCGACGCGGATGCCGTTGGCGATGGTGAGGCCGGCGGCCTGCGCCAGTTCGACATTCGGCACGGCGCCAATGCCGACGATGACCATGCGCGCCGGCAGCCTTTCGCCGGTCGATGTGATCGCCGCCGAGACATGACTGCCTTCGCCTTCAAGCCTGGCAATGGTCGTACCGGTGAGAATGCGTACGCCCATCGCTTCCAGCCGTTGCCGGACATGGCTTGCCACGATCGGCGCCACCGCGCGGCCGAGCAGCCGGTCGACGGCTTCGACCACGGTCACCTTACGGCCGGTAGCCCGCAGCGTGGCGGCTATCTCCAGCCCGATGAAGCCGCCACCCAGGATGACGACCTCGTCGCTCTGCGCGCTGAGCGTACGGATCAGCCTTGCATCGGCAATCGAGCGCAACGACAGCACGCCGGAAAGGTCAGCACCGGGCAATGGCAGCAGGCGCGGGCGCGAACCGGTCGCCAGGATCAGATGGTCGAAGGCAAGAGCGCCACCGCCGGCGATGTCGAGGCTGCGGCGCCCAGTGTCGATCCGGTCGATCCTGATGCCGGGCCGGTAATCGATGGCGTTGCCTGAATAGAAAGCCTCGCCGCGCAACGGCTGCGGCCTTGCCTCGGCATCCTTGATGAAGGTCTTCGAAAGCGGCGGCTTGTGATAGGGCAGCTCGTTCTCGTCGCCGACGAGAATCACCGGGCCGTCATAGCCGTCCTCGCGTAAACTGGCGGCCGCTTGCACGCCCGCATGACCCGCACCGACAATGACCACGCCGTTCTTCATGGAATTCCTACCCCCAGCCAATTCTAGGATGTCTCGCCAGGTGGCAATTGTCTGACGCCGCCGCAAGAGAGCGCTTGCGGGTCGCACCCGGGATGGCGGCTGTCAATCATACAGTTCGGCGGCAAAGCCGGTGCAGCGATGTGTAAAGTTGAGCTTTCCAGTTTAGAATAATTCTAAACTATTGTTTCAATTGGTTTTTCCTGTAGATTTTCGTTGACTTCCATCGGCTCCGAAGCTTTATGGAGGCTCGCGCTTTGGCGCATCCCTTTGATGTTTGGGCCTTGAACCCGTTCGATTGGAGGCTTTTTGGTGTCTTTCTTCCACGAACCGCGCGATGGCGCGGCAAGTCTTGCGCCCGACGGCACGCACATGGCCTTGCGCCGGTTGCCGCGCGTCGTTCATGGATTTTCCGAAAAACTGGAGAGCGATAATGAGAGCACGATTTGGCGGCAGGCTTGCCGCGATCGGCGCCACGGCACTGTTGACGGCAGCGGTATTCGTGCTGCCGGCAAAAGCGGAAACCGATGCGAAGGCGGTTATTAAAACCTATTCGGACATCGCGCTCGCCAAATACGAGGATTCGCTGACCACCGCCCAGGCGCTCGACAAGGCAGTCGATGCGCTGCTGGCAAAGCCGTCGCCGGAGACGCTGAGTGCTGCTCGCGACGCCTGGAAGGCATCACGCGTCCCCTATCAGCAGACCGAAGTCTATCGCTTCGGCAATAAGGTCGTCGACGACTGGGAAGGCGAGGTGAACTCCTGGCCGCTGGACGAAGGCCTGATCGACTATGTCGCCAAGAGCTACGGCACCGAGTCGGACGCGAATTCGCTCTATACAGCCAATGTGATCGCCAACAAGGAGATCGAGATCAACGGCAAGAAGGTCGATGCTTCGAACCTGACGCCGGAATTCCTGTCCGGTACGCTGCAGCAAGCCGGCGGCATCGAAGCCAATGTCGCGACAGGCTATCATGCGATTGAATTCCTGCTCTGGGGCCAGGATTTGCATGGTACCGGTCCGGGCGCCGGCGAGCGGCCCTATACCGACTACGATCTCAAGAACTGCACCGGCGGCAATTGTGACCGCCGCGCCCAGTATCTGAAGTCGGCGACAGACCTCTTGGTCTCGGATCTGGAGAAAATGGTCGACGACTGGAAAGAGGGCGGCGCTGCGCGCAAGAACCTTGTCGACGGCGAGCCGAACACCGCCATCTCGATCATCTTCACCGGCATGGGCTCGCTGTCCTATGGCGAACTGGCAGGTGAACGCATGAAGCTCGGTCTGTTGCTGCATGACCCGGAAGAAGAACACGACTGCTTCTCGGACAACACCCATAACTCCCATCTCTATGACGCCATCGGCATCCGCGCCGCCTACCACGCCAGCTACAAGCGTCTCGACGGTACTGTGGTTGAGGGCCCCTCGGTGGCCGATATGGTGAAAGCAGCCGACCCTGCGATCGACAAGGAACTGTCGGGCAAGCTGGATGTCACCGTCGCCAAGATGGAAGCCATCAAGGCGCGGGCCGAGGCCGGTGAAGCCTATGACCAGCAGATCGCCGAGGGCAACACGGAAGGAAATGCCACCGTGCAGGCAGCGATCGATGCGCTGATCGACCAGACCAAGTCGATCGAGCGCGCCGTTGGTACGCTGAAGCTCAACGCCATTGCCTTCGAGGGTTCCGACAGTCTCGATGCCCCGGACAAGGTGTTCAAGTAGCAGCCAAACATCAGGGGGTGGTCGGGAAGACCATGCCCGGATGAGAGAATAAGCCACACGGCGCGGAGAGGGCGCCGTTAGCCACCCAGAGCGACGTAATGCTGATCTGCCATTGCAACATCATCACCGAGAAGGAGATTGAGCAGACGATCGTCGGGCTGCTGGATCAGGACCCTTGGCAGCTCATCGTGCCGGCGAAGATTTATCATGCCATGCAAAAGCGCGGCCGCTGTTGCGGCTGCTTCCCAAATGTGGTCGAAACGATCATTCGGGTAACCGAAAATTATCACACCCGCTCGGAGGCGAGCGGCGTGGATATCGTTTCACACCTGGATCGCGTCAGAGGCCTGCGCGTCCAATACGGGAGCAGAACTGATGAAAGGCGAAAAGCAGATCATCGAGCGGCTTAACGAGGCTCTTTTTCTGGAGCTTGGAGCCGTCAATCAGTATTGGGTGCATTTCCGTCTGCTGGAAGACTGGGGATATGCCAAGCTTGCAAAGAAGGAACGCGCGGAATCGATCGAGGAGATGCACCATGCCGACAGGCTCGTGGCCCGCATCATTTTCCTCGAGGGACATCCTAATCTGCAGTCGGTGGCGCCGTTGCGCATCGGACAGAACGTGAAGGAAGTGCTCGAATCCGACCTTGCCGGCGAGTATGACGCGCGCACCGCCTACAAGCGGTCACGCGAGATCTGCAATGAAGCGGGCGACTACGTGACGATGAAGCTGTTCGAGGAATTGCTGGCTGACGAGGAAGGTCATATCGACTTCCTCGAAACGCAGCTCGACCTGCTCGCCTCGATCGGCGAGGAAAAATACGGCCTGCTTAACGCGGCAGCAGCCGACGAAGCGGAATAAGGACATGCGGGAATGCGGCGCGCCATAGCATTGTTGCGCCGCCTGCGGCGGGCTAAGCGCCCGCCGACCCAGCAGAACCCGCGAACGACACTGTTTCGCGGGCTTCCCGTTTTCTTTATGGCGGTGCTTACCGCGTCGGCATTGGCCGGTGATATTGAACCGGCCGGCCTCTCGGCCACGCGTACGGACCTCAATCCCAGGGATCAGGCGCGCGTCATAGCCATCACCCGGCCGACCACCGATTTCTCCAAGCCCGAGCCGTTCGAACTCATGCAAGGTGGCGCCGGCACCTCCACGAAGGAGGCAAACCGCGACGCTTTCTCGCAATCCTCGGCCAACATCACCTTCGAGGAAGAGGGAGACTTCAAGCTCGGCAACGCGCTTTTCCGCAAGAACTGGGTGTCATCGCCGTCTTCTACACAGGCATCGGACGGGCTTGGCCCGTTGTTCAGTGAGCGGGCCTGCCAGAATTGCCATCTGAAGGATGGCCGTGGCCATCCGCCGGAGGGCGACGCCGGCACAACGTCGATGTTTCTGCGGCTGGCGCGTGACGCCGGCACCGCGGAAGAGAAGGCGGCACGCGCCGATCGCAAGGCGCTCAACTATCCCGATCCGGTCTATGGCTCGCAGCTGCAGGAACTGGCGGTTCCCGGCCTGCGCGGTGAAGGCCGGATGCATATCGACTATCAGGAACAGAAGGTGACGCTGGCTGGTGGCGCTGTGGTCTCGCTGCGCAAACCCACCTATTCGATCACCGATCCTGGCTACGGGCCGCTCGATCCCCACACCACGCTGTCGCCGCGCTTGACGCCACCGATGATTGGGCTTGGCCTCATCGAGCAGATCGCGCCAGCCGATATCCTTGCGCGCGCCGACCCGGACGACAGCGATGGCGACGGCATTTCCGGCAAGCCCAACATCGTTCGCGATGGCCAGAGTGGCGAACCGACGCTTGGCCGTTTCGGCTGGAAGGCGCAGAGTTCGTCGATCCGCGCGCAGTCAGCGGACGCCTTCGCCGGGGATATCGGCATCTCGACGCCGGAAGTACCGAAACACTGGGGCGACTGCACTGCCGCGCAAAAGGATTGCCTTGCCATGCCGAATGGCGTGCAGAAGCGGCTGGGCCCGGTCGAAGCGCCGCCGCCGGTGATGGATCTTGTCACCTTCTACGCGCAGAATCTCGCCGTGCCGGCACGGCGCGACCTGGACAAGCCCGAGGTGCTTGCCGGCAAGAAACAGTTTTACGAGATGGGCTGCATTTCGTGCCATACGCCCAAGTTCGTCACCCGCCGCGGTACGCCCAACAAGGCGCAGGCCTTCCAGCTGATCTGGCCCTACTCCGATTTCCTGTTGCACGACATGGGGCCTGGGCTCGCTGATGGCCAGGCGGTGGGTGATGCAACAGGCAGCGAGTGGCGCACGCCGCCGCTGTGGGGCATCGGCCTGACGCGGACCATCAACGGAAATACGTTCTTCCTGCATGACGGGCGTGCGCGAAACCTGACCGAAGCAATCCTGTGGCATGACGGTGAAGGGCAGAAGGCGCGCGATCGCTTTGCCGCCGCCAATGCCGCCGATCGTGATGCACTGATCAAATTCCTGGAGGCACTGTGATGTCGAAACGTCTCGCGCTGGCTGTTGTGTTCCCGCTTGCCCTGGCTGGCATCGTCACGGCCGGTATCTCGCCGGCGGCGGCCGTCGTGAAGGCCACCGATGTGATCCAGCGCGCCATCGACGGCTTCGTCCGCCCTGCCTATGCCGGGCTTCACGATCATGCCGTGAGCCTGACCAAGGCGGTGCAATCGCTATGCGAGGCGCCGTCGCAACAGGGGCTCGATGCGGCGCGGGGCGAATTCTCCGCTACTGTCGAGGCGTGGTCGAAGGCGGAAATCATTGGTTTCGGGCCGATCAAGGAGAACAACCGTCTGGAGCGCATGCTCTACTGGCCGGACCGCAAGAGCATTGGCCTCAAGCAGGTCCAGGCGGCGTTGTCCGACAAGGACCCGACGGCCACCGATCCGGTGCTGCTGGCCGGAAAGAGCGTCGCCATGCAGGGGCTGGGCGCGCTTGAATTCGTGCTTTTTGGCGACGGCGCCTATGCGTTGGCGGGCAAGGACGACGCCTATCGCTGTGCCTATGGCGCCGCGATCGCCGGCAACATCGAAACCATGGCCGGAGATGTCAGCGACGCCTGGAACAAGGCCGACGGCTTTGCCGCGCTGTGGGCCAATCCGGGGCCGCAAAACGCGCTCTACCGCGATGGAACCGAGGCGGTGACCGAGCTGGTTGGTGTCTTCATCAACGAACTGGAGATGGTCCGCGACATCAGGCTCAAGGGATTTTTGGGCGGCAAGCCGGAAGCCGACAAGCCAAAACAGGCGATCTATTGGCGTTCGCAAAACACCGCCACATCGCTGGCCGGCAATCTTTCCGGCATCGACACGCTGTTCGAGGCATCGAAGCTCGGCGACGCGCTGCAGCCTGATAACAGATGGATTGCCGAGTCTATCCATATCCAGTTGGTCAACGGTGTCGCCACGGCCCAGTCCGTCAAGGGCCCGATCGACAAGGTGCTGGCCGATCCGGCGCAGCGCGAGAAATTTGAGCACTTCGCGCTGATCAGCTCGAGTCTGTCGACCCTGTTTGGTACCAGGCTGACCACCGAATTCGGCCTGACCGCCGGCTTTTCGTCACTGGATGGCGACTGATGTTGAGAACCAACCTGATCGATCGCCGCGATTTCCTCCGCGCCGCCGGTGTCGGCTTCATGGCGGCAATGGCGCCATCTGCCTGGGCCAAGACGCTTGCCGCCGACGCGGTCTTTGCCACCGCCTTCGTCAAGCGTGACGGCAGCTTTGGCGCCGCTGTCCTGTCCGAGGCCGGCAAGGTGCTGCACGCCATCGATCTGCCTGATCGGGGCCATGACGTCACGTTCGACCCGGTGTCGAGACGGTCCGTGGTTTTCGCCAGGCAGCCGGGCACCTTCGCCGTCATCTTCGACCATACCGGCCGCGATGCGCCGCAGACCCTCGCCAGCATTCCCGGCCGGCACTTCTTTGGCCATGGCGTGTTTTCGTCCGACGGCACGCTGCTCTATGCCACCGAGAACGATTTCGACAACGCAGCCGGCGTCGTCGGCGTCTACGATGCGCGGGCGAAGTTCAAGCGCATCGGGGAGTTCCCGACCTACGGCATGGGCTCGCACGAACTTCTGCTGTTGGGGGACGGCAAAACGCTGGCCATCGCCAATGGTGGCATCGAGACCCATCCCGACTATGGCCGCGCCGAGCTGAACATCGCGACGATGAAGCCGTCATATGTGCTGGTGAACCGTGTCACCGGCGACCTCATCGAAAAGCACGAGCTGCCGCCGGCCCTGCACCAGCTGTCGATCCGCCACATGGATGCCGATCCGTCCGGCACGGTCTGGTTCGGTTGCCAGTATCGGGGGCCGGGCACCGACCGTCCGCTGCTCGTTGGGCGCGCCGCGCGCGGCAAGGATTTGCAACTGCTCGACATGCCGCCGGATGTGCTGTCCGGCTTTCGCAATTATATCGGCTCGGTCGCCGCCAATCCTGCGGCCGGCACGGTTGCCGTCTCCTCGCCGGAAGGCAATTCGCTGGCCGTCATCGACATTGCCAGTGGGCGTATCGTCACCGCGAGCACGCTGGTCGAGGTTTGTGGCCTGGCACCCGACGGGCCGGGCTTCATGGCCACGACAGGTGCGGGAGAGATCATCGAGGGCAATGGCGCGACACGGTCCGAACCGGACTATGTCTGGGACAACCACATGCTGCGTATCGAGACGGGCGCCTGACCGCGCTTGCCGCTCACCGGTATGAAAATGCTGGCTTTTGCGGCCGGCGCGAAGCGAAGCCATTTAACGATTTCTGCATTATCCCCTTGCGGCGGCGAGCCATGGCGGGCACAGGGAAACAGTTTTTCGACCAGGGTTCTCCACCGGTTGCCTTATGAAATTGCTTGCCATCGACTGTGCCGCCACTCTCTGCGCCGCTTGCGTCTATGATGCCGCGGCCGGTCAGGAGCTTGGCCGTTCGGTCCTCGATCTCGGCAAGGGCCACGCTGAGCATCTGATGGCGGTGATTGATGCGGCCTTTAAGGAGAGCCGGGTCGGCTATGCCGATCTCGGTGCGGTCGCGGTCTCCATTGGCCCAGGCTCCTTCACCGGCTTGCGCGTCGGTGTCTCGGCTGCACGGGGATTGGCGCTGGCCTTGAAGATCCCGGCGATCGGGGTGACGACGCTTGAGGCACTGGCGGCGCAAGCAGCCACAAATTTTCCCGGCCGCGCCGTCCTGGCGGTGCTGGATGCCGGGCGCGAGGAAATTCATGCCGCGCTTTACGATGAATTGTTCGGTTTGGCTTACGGTCCAGCGGTGACCACGCTTGCCGAAGCCGCCGCCATGGCGGCAGAAACGTCCGCGGTGTTAACCGGCACCGCGGCGATGCAGATCGCCGCATCGGCCGGACGTACCTTCGACATTGGCCCGACGACTGCCACCGCCGATATCGCCGTCTACGCCAGGCTGGCCGCCACAAAAGGCGCGGGCGAAAAGCCGAAACCGCTCTACTTGCGCGGCGCCGACGCCAAGCCCCAGGCAGGTTTCATATTGTCCAGGCAGAAAAACTGATGCGCATACCCTTTCTCCAACCACGCCGCCGGGACTATGCGCTTGGTCAGCTAACGATCGCGGATAGCCCGGCGGTTTCGCTGCTGCATCGCGAGGATTTTGTCCGGCCGTGGACCGATGGCGAATTCGCCGCACTGCTCGAACAAAACACGGTGTTCGGCTATGCCGCGCGCGAAACCGGGCAGGGCTCCAAACCGCCTGTCGGCTTCGTCCTGGCACGGCTGGCGGCGGGCGAAGGCGAGATTCTGACCGTTGCCGTGGCGCGCTCGCACCGCAGGCAGGGGCTGGGCTGGCAATTGATGGATGCAGTGCTGCGTGAATTGCATACGCAACGTGCCGAGGCGCTGTTCCTCGAGGTGGACGAAACCAACGTGGCCGCCATTGCTCTCTACCGGCGGCTGGGCTTCCGCGAGGTTGGCAAGCGTCCCAATTACTACAAGTCGCCGGAACATGGCCCGACAGGCGCGCTTGTCATGCGCCGCGATCTTCGCTAGCCAGAGTAGCGCATGACCCTGAAAATCGGAATCGATTTTCGGAAAGGATCATGCGCCAAATCAAAGCGTTACAGCGTCCCTTGCGCGTCCAAAGGACACGCGGCGCTGTAATGGCAGGGCTAAGTGCAATGATCGGAAAAATCAGGATTTTCCTGGCGCTTGGCCTCGTTGCCGCCGGTTCGCTGGTGCTCGTGCCGCTGCAGATACTGTCGATGAAGACAGGTCTGTGGCCCGAGACGATCATTCTCAAGATCTGGCACAGGCTGGTTATCCGGGCGCTCGGCATGCGCATCCATGTCAGGGGCGCGCTGTCAAATCAGCGTCCGCTGCTGGTCGCGTCGAACCACATTTCCTGGACCGACATCATGGTGCTGGGCTCTTTTGCCGACGTCAAATTCATCGCCAGGGCCGACATGGCCGGCTGGCCGTTGATTGGCATGCTGTCGAAATTGCAGCGCACTGTCTTCATCGAACGCGAGCGCAAGCGCTCGTCAGGCGACCAGGCAAGCGAGATCGCCAACCGCATGGCCAAGGGTGATGCCATGGTGCTGTTCGCCGAAGGCTCTACCGGCGACGGCAACATGATCCTGCCCTTCAAGAGCACGCTGTTTGGCGCCGCTTCCATGGCAATCTCGGAAGGCGCGGCCGAGCAGGTCTTCATCCAGCCGGTGGCGATAGTCTACACCCGCCTGCACGGTGTGCCGCTTGGCCGCCGGCACCGGCCAATGGCTGCCTGGATCGGTGACGAGGATCTGATGCCGCACTTGAAGGTCCTGATGGCTGAGGGCGCCCTCGACGTCGAGGTGCATTTTGGCGAACCGATTGCCTTCACCAAGGGTTCTAACCGCAAGGAAACGTCAAAACTCATGGAAAGCCGGGTGCGCGAGATGGTGCGGGCGGCACTCGCCGATCCGATACCAAGCCGCTAGCCGCAAGGCTTCCGGGCAAAGGCGTCTGTTTTTTGTCACGGAAAGGCGTTAGAAGCCGCCGGATGGAATTGAACACGATAGAGCGTGACGACATCGACACCGCGGCCGAAAGCATCGTTGCACCTGCCGCAGCGACCAAGAAGGTCTTCGTCAAGACCTATGGCTGCCAGATGAACGTCTATGATTCGCAGCGCATGACCGATGCGCTGGCCGCTGACGGCTATACCGCGACGGATGCTATCGGCGAGGCCGACCTGGTGCTGCTCAACACGTGCCATATCAGGGAGAAAGCGGCCGAAAAGGTCTATTCCGAGCTCGGCCGTATCCGCGACATGAAGGCTGAGCGGGCGCTTGCTGGGCGCGAGATGCTGATCGGCGTGGCCGGCTGCGTCGCGCAGGCGGAAGGCGCCGAGATCATCCGGCGCTCGCCGTCGGTCGACCTGGTCATCGGCCCGCAGACCTATCACCGGTTGCCCGACGTGCTGGCGCGGGTGCGTGGCGGCGAGAAGATCGTCGAGACCGAATATGCCATCGAGGACAAGTTCGAGCACCTGCCGCAACCCAAGCGCACTGAAATCATAAAGCGCGGCGTGACGGCGTTCCTCACTGTGCAGGAAGGTTGCGACAAGTTCTGCACCTTCTGCGTTGTGCCCTACACGCGTGGCTCCGAAGTGTCGCGGTCGGTGGCGCAGATTGTCGCCGAGGCCGAGCGGCTGGCGCAGGCCGGCGTGCGCGAGGTGACGCTGCTTGGCCAGAACGTCAATGCCTGGCACGGCCAGGGCGAGAATGGCGAAGAGTGGGGCCTTGGCCGCCTGCTGCACCGGCTGGCCGAAATTCCAGGGCTGGCGCGGCTGCGTTACACGACCAGCCATCCACGCGACATGGATGACGAACTGATCGCCGCGCACCGCGATCTGCCTGTGCTGATGCCTTACCTGCATCTGCCTGTGCAGTCGGGTTCCGACCGTATCCTCAAGGCGATGAACCGCAGGCACACGGCGAGGGACTACCTGACCCTGCTGGACCGCGTCCGCGCCGCACGGACCGACATCGCGATTTCGGGCGACTTCATCGTCGGCTTCCCCGGCGAGACCGAGGCGGATTTCGAGGCAACCATGCAATTGGTCCGCGAGGTCAATTATGCCTCGGCCTTCTCGTTCAAATACTCGCCGCGCCCCGGCACGCCAGGCGCCGAGATGGCCGACCATGTGGCCGAGGATGTCAAGGACGAGCGCCTGCAGCGGCTGCAGGCCTTGCTCCTGAAGCAGCAGCAGGATTTTGGCACCAGCCAGGTCGGCAAGACCATGGATACGCTGATCGAGAAGCCTGGCCGCCAGGCCGGCCAGAAGGTTGGCCGTTCGCCTTGGCTGCAGCCAGTAATTGTTGATGAAAACGCCGGCGAAATCGGTGACATTATCCAGGTGCGAATCACGAAGACGGGCTACAACAGCCTGTTCGCCGAATTGGCCCCATGACGGCCTCGGCAGATGAGGAGAGACGGTTGAGCGCTGCGGAAGTGAAGGCTCTGCCCCAGAACGTTGCCTCCGGGGCCTCTGATATGGCGCACATCGTTCTGACTTTCGACAACAACAAGCTTGCCAGCGCCCTTTATGGCCAGTTCGACGAGAATCTGGCCAGGCTCGAGCAAAAGCTCGGGGTCGACATCCGCTCGCGCGGCAACCAGTTGACCATCAAGGGTTCGGGGTCAGCCGCCGAGCAGGCGCGCCGTGCGCTCGACAGTCTCTATGGCATTCTGCAGAAGGGCGCCGACATCGGTCAGTCCGACGTCGATGGCGCGGTGCGCATGGCGATGGCCGCCGACGATCAGCTAACGCTGCCGACGCTGGAGCGCAAGGGCAAGGTCTCCGCTGCCCAGATCGCCACGCGCAAGAAGACGATCTATGCCCGTTCGCTCAACCAGGATGCCTATATGCGGGCGCTGGAGCGGTCGGAACTGGTGTTCGGCATCGGTCCGGCGGGTACCGGCAAGACCTATCTGGCGGTGGCGCATGCCGCGATGCTGCTGGAGCGCGGCATGGTGGAACGCATCATTCTTTCGCGTCCTGCAGTCGAGGCGGGCGAGCGGCTGGGCTTTCTGCCGGGCGACATGAAGGAAAAGGTCGATCCGTATCTGCGTCCTCTCTATGACGCGCTCTACGACATGATGCCGGCCGACAAGGTCGAACGCGCCATTGCCGCCGAGGTGATCGAAATCGCGCCGCTCGCCTTCATGCGCGGCCGCACGCTGGCGCATGCCGCCGTCATTCTCGACGAGGCGCAAAACACAACGCCGATGCAGATGAAGATGTTCCTGACGCGTCTGGGCGAAAATTCGCGCATGATCGTCACCGGCGATCCGACACAGATCGATCTTCCCTCGAACACCAAATCCGGCCTGGTCGAAGCCTTGCGGGTTTTGGATGGTGTCGCGGGGGCAGTCACCGTGCGCTTCAACGACGGCGACGTGGTTCGTCACCCGTTGGTGGCTGAAATCGTCAGGGCTTACGACCGCGACGCCAAGCTGGCGCGCGGCCTCGGCGCCGAGAATTGATCTGACGATGCGGCGTCATGCCTGAACACATCAAACCTGTCGGCGGGGACTTGCCCGTCGACATCGACCTAATTGTCGAGGCGGGAGATTGGCCAGATGAGGCCGAGCTTTCGCGGCTGGTCGACAGGGCTGCGGCTGCCGCTTTCGCCGAAACGGGCGCTAAGGGACATTCCGAACTCAGCGTCGTTTTTTCCGACGACGCCCATGTTCAGAGGCTGAATGCCGGCTGGCGCGGCAAGGACAAGCCCACCAACGTCCTGTCTTTCCCGGCTTTTCCCTTCCCCAAGGGCGGTCCCCTGCCGCCGATGCTGGGCGACATTGTCCTGGCCGCCGAAACCGTCTCGCGCGAAGCGGCACTGGAAGACAAGCCCGTCGAGAACCATATCACCCATCTCGTCATTCATGGCCTGCTGCATCTGCTTGGCTATGATCACGAGACCGACGCCGAGGCCGAGGAGATGGAAGCCCTGGAGCGGACGGCGCTTGCAAGGCTTGCCATTCCCGATCCCTACGCGTAACTACATCTGACAATTGACCGGACGACGATGAACGACAAACCTGAAACTGCCGCCCGCCCCGACGCCGGCAGTACGACCAAGGCTTCCGACACCTCGGAAGAGGGATCAAGTCCGAGTACCGTTACCCCTGGTGTTGCCAACACCGGCAGCGCTGTCCTTGAGCCGTCGCCTGCCGGCCCTTCCCTGTTCGACCGCATTGTGGGCCTGTTCCGGCAGCGCAACGGAACCAGCCTGCGCGAGGAAATCGCCGGCGCGCTTGCCGAGACGACCACCGACGCCGAATCGTTCTCGCCGGGCGAACGCGCCATGCTCAACAACATCCTGCGGCTGCGTGAGGTGCGCGTCGAGGATGTGATGGTGCCGCGCGCCGACATCGAAGCGGTTGAGATCACCACGACGCTGGGCGATCTGCTCGGACTTTTCGAGCAGTCCGGCCATTCCCGCATGCCGGTCTATTCCGAGACGCTCGACGATCCGCGCGGCATGGTCCACATCCGTGACGTACTGGCCCACATCACCAAGATCGCCCGCGTCAAGAAGGGCCGGGCCAGGAAAGCCCCGGTTGCCACCATGCTCGATCTGACTCAGGTCGACCTCGCGCGCACCATTGGCGACCTCAACCTGATCCGCCCGGTTCTGTTCGTGCCGCCGTCGATGCTTGCCTCCGACCTGATGGGCCGCATGCAGACGACGCGCACGCAGATGGCGCTGGTCATCGATGAATATGGCGGTACCGATGGTCTCGCTTCGCTCGAGGACATCGTCGAGATGGTCGTCGGCGACATCGAGGATGAGCATGACGACGACGAGCCGATGATCACCCAGGCCGGCGAAGGCGTGTTCATCGTCGACGGCAAGGCCGAGATCGACGACGTCGCCAAGATGATCGGCGAGGATTTCGCCGCCGGTGAACATGGCGAATATGTCGACACGATCGGCGGCATGATCTTCAACACGCTTGGCCGTGTTCCGGCGCGCGGCGAAGTGGTGCAAGCCATCCCCGGTTTCGAGTTCCACGTGCTGGACGCCGATCCGCGTCGCGTCAAGCGGGTGCGCATCGTTCAGAGCCAGAAGGGCGAACGCCGCCGCCGCGTCGCGCGCACCGAGCAAGCCTGATACGCATCGCCGGAATGATGGCCGAAGACCCCTTCAAGCATTCAGCCATGGGTTCGGGGGGTCTACAAGGATCCGTGGGCGGCGCTTGCCTGGCTTGAAGCGGCCTTTGGTTTCGAACGCAGCATGGTGGTCAGCGATGCCGGCGGCAGGCTTGTCCATTCCGAGATGCGGTTCGGTGACGGCTACATCATCGTCGATTCCGAATGGACCGGCTATGTCGCCAGCCCGGCTTCGGTCGCAGGCAAGAACACGCAATCGGTCTATGTCCGCCTGAAAGAGGGGATCGACGCCCATTGCGAGCATGCGAGGGCCGTCGGCGCGGCCATTGTCCAGGAACCGGAGGATCAGTTCTACGGCGAGCGGCTCTACCGGGCTCGCGATCCTGAAGGCCATGTCTGGACTTTCACGCAAACCCTCCGCTCGGTTCGCGGGAAGAGGCCGAACGGCTGGGCGATGTGGAGATCGAAGGCTGGCATAGATAGGCGCAGGGCGGTCATCCGTATTTGGAGCGCAAGCCGCGGCCTGATAAATCTTGGCTCCTGATTCGCGCGACTCGGAAGTTTGCATGGAGCGCCTTGCCGGCCGGATAATTTTGCTTTGGGGTTGGCGGCGTGCGCTTGTGGCGTTTCTCGCCGGCGCGTTGGCAGTTCTTGGCCAGGCCCCTTACGATTTCTTTGCCGCCTGCTTCATCTCGTTTCCGCTCCTGGTGTGGCTGCTCGACGGCGCCACCGGCGAAGCCTCGGGCAGCCTGTTCCGGCGCTTGCGACCGGCCTTCGCCGTTGGCTGGTGGTTCGGCTTCGGCTATTTCCTTGCCGGCCTTTGGTGGATCGGCTCGGCGCTTCTGGTCGAGGCCGATAGCTTCGCCTGGGCCTTGCCGTTCGCCGTCGTCGGCATTCCTTTCGCACTCGCCTTCTTCTACGGCTTCGCAACGCTGGTTGCCCGGCTGTTATGGAGCAGCGATATCGGCCGCATCGCGGCCCTTGCCTTCGGCTTTGGCCTGACCGAATGGCTGCGTAGCTTCCTGTTCACCGGCTTTCCCTGGAATGCCGTCGGCTATGCGGCAATGCCGGTGCCCCTGCTGATGCAAAGCGTGTCGGTGACCGGCATGATCGGCATGAATGCGCTCGCGGTGTTCGTCTTTGCGCTGCCGGCGCTGCTCGCGGCACGTCGGCATCTGCGTCTCGGCCTGGCGCTGTTTGTCGTCCTGGTCGCCGTCCATGCCGGGTTTGGCTATTTCAGGCTTGCCGCTCCCGGGAAGCAGGCCACGCAAAGCGTCGATGTCCGCATCGTTCAGCCTGCCGTCGATCTCTCTGAAAAATGGGACGCCTCGGTGCGCGACCGCATCTTCGCCACCTTGATGGGGCTGTCGGCCAAGGCGCCCGAGCCCGGTCACGGCAAGCCGCAACTCATCCTGTGGCCGGAAACCTCGGTGCCATTCCTGTTCACCGAGCGGCCGGACGCGTTGACGGCGCTGGGTGATATGCTCGGCGATGGCCAGATGCTGATCGCCGGTGTCGTGCGCGAGGAGGGCGGTTCGGGGGCCAACGCGGAAAGCCGCTACTACAATTCCGTGGTGGCCATAAACGACAAGGGCGAGATCGCCGACGCCGTCGACAAGGTGCATCTGGTGCCGTTCGGCGAATACCTGCCTTTCTCCGACCTGCTTGCCCGTTTTGGCATCGGCCAGCTTGTTGCGGGGCCGATGAATTTCGCCGCCGGCAATGAACGGCACGCAATCGCGCTGCCGGGCGGCCTGCGGGCGCTGCCCTTTATCTGTTATGAGGTGATCTTTCCCGAACTGGTGGCAGTTGACGCTACGTCAGCGCAGCTTATTGTGAATGTCACAAATGACGCGTGGTTCGGTGACACGCCGGGTCCGTACCAGCATTTCAGGCAGGCTCAGATTAGGGCGGTGGAAAACGGTGTGCCTTTGTTGCGTGCGGCCAACAATGGCATCTCCGCGGTCGTTGATCCACAAGGACGCATCGTCGACGCATTGGCGATCGACGCGCGGGGAGCCATCGATGTGCGGGTGCCAATTTCTGAACAAACTGTCCTATCCTCGAGCCAAAGGCGCATTAACGGAATGCTGATCATGTTGCTGTTTGCCATGGCTGCTGCATTGCTCAATGTAAGGCAACGGCTACGGGTGAATTGACAGTCAACACATTAGAAACTCATACTGTAACGGCCTGAAATTTCTCGAAGTTGGTGGATCGTTCTGTTGGGGCAGACGCCTCCGGCTTCATTTGGGCTAGAAAAAATAGACAAAGCCGAAAAAATTCGGCGAGGAAAAAATGACAGAAGACAACAAGAAAAAACCGAATCCGATCGACATCCACGTCGGAAGTCGCATCCGGCTTCGCCGCAATATGCTCGGAATGAGCCAGGAGAAGCTGGGTGAGAATCTCGGCATAACGTTTCAGCAGATCCAGAAATATGAGAAGGGCACCAACCGCGTCGGCGCCAGCCGTCTGCAAGCCATAGCTTCCATACTCGGCGTGCCTGTCGCCTTCTTCTTCGAGGATGCACCAGGCCAGGAAGCCACGACCAACCGTGGCTTCGCGGAGGATGCCTCGATGGCTTTCGCCGTCGAATTCTGCGGCAGCCCGGAGGGCCTCCAGCTCAACCGGGCTTTCGTCAAGATCGCCGATGTCAAGGTACGCCGCAGGATCATCGACCTGGTGAAGTCGCTCGCGGCCGACGATTTCGACTGATCCTGGCGCTCAACCGGCGGCGTTCTGCCGCCGGTGGCACAAAATAATAGCTTCGACATTTCATGCCAGATCGGACGCGCCGCTTGACGAGCGGCGCTCCGCACCGCTAACACGTGGCGCGCCAAAATCGGCAGCCTGCCGATCGTTTTTCAAGAGGGGACACCCGTGACGCGGCAGAACTACTTCTTTACCTCGGAATCCGTTGCCGAGGGCCATCCTGACAAAGTCTGTGATCGTATCTCCGACGAAATCGTCGATCTGGTTTACCGTGAGGCCAAGAAGACCGGCATGGACCCCTGGAAGGTCCGCGTCGCCTGCGAGACGCTGGCAACCACGAATCGCGTCGTCATTGCCGGCGAAGTGCGCGTTCCCGAGACGCTGCTCAAGAAGGACAAGGCCGGCAACATCTTGAAGGATGCCGCCGGACATCCGGTCGTCAACCCGGCGAAATTCAAGTCGGTTGCCCGCAAGGCTATCCGCGAAATCGGCTATGAGCAGGCCGGCTTTCACTGGAAGACAGCCAAGATCGAAGTGCTGCTGCATGGCCAGTCGCCTGATATCGGCCAAGGCGTCGACAACGCGTCCGACCGCCAAGGCGAAGAAGGTGCCGGCGACCAGGGCATCATGTTCGGCTATGCCTGCCGCGAGACGCCGGATCTGATGCCGGCGCCGATCTATTACAGCCACAAGATCCTTGAACTGTTGGCCGCCGCCCGCCACGAAGGCAGCGGTGACGCCGGCAAACTCGGCCCCGATGCCAAGAGCCAGGTCACCGTCCGCTATGTCGACGGCAAGGCCGCCGAGGCAACGCAGATCGTGCTGTCGACGCAGCATCTCGATGCGAGCTGGGATTCGAAGAAGGTCCGCAAGGTCGTCGAACCCTATATCCGCGAGGCGCTGGGCGACTTGAAGATCGCCGACAACTGCATGTGGTATATCAATCCGACCGGCAAGTTCGTCATCGGCGGACCTGACGGCGACGCCGGCCTGACCGGCCGCAAGATCATCGTCGACACCTATGGTGGCGCCGCACCCCATGGCGGTGGCGCTTTCTCGGGCAAGGACACGACCAAGGTCGACCGTTCGGCTGCCTATGCGGCGCGGTATCTCGCCAAGAATGTCGTGGCGGCGAAGCTTGCCGACCGCTGCACCATCCAGCTCTCCTACGCCATCGGCGTCGCGCAGCCGCTGTCGGTCTATGTCGACCTGCATGGCACCGGCAAGGTTGACGAGGCCAAGCTCGAAGAGGCGCTGCGTACCGTGATGGACCTGTCGCCATCGGGCATTCGCCGGCATCTCGACCTCAACAAGCCGATCTACGCCAAGACGTCGTCCTACGGCCATTTCGGCCGCAAGGCCGGCCGCGACGGGTCTTTCTCCTGGGAGAAGACCGACCTCGCCAAAGCCCTCAAGGACGCGGTCGCCGCCTGATCGCGGCGCCAAGCCCCGCCCATGGACCCCAAGGACAGACGAAGCCGAGCGACCGAAGCATTTTTCGGTCGCCGGCGCGGCAAGACCATGCGTCCGCAACAGGCGGCCGCGTTGGAAAGCGGCTTTGGCACATACAGGCTTGACCTGACGGCTGAACCGCCGGCGGATTTGCGCAAGCTGTTTGAAGCCGAGGTCGCGGCGGTTCGGCTCGAGATTGGCTTCGGTGGCGGCGAACATCTCCTGCACCGCGCCGTCGAGGCGCCGGCGATCGGCTTTGTCGGCGTCGAGCCTTTCGTCAACGGCATGGCCAAGATGATGATGGCGGTGAAGGAAAAGCCGCTCGCCAACCTTCGCGTCTACGATGACGACGCAACCCAGTTGCTCGACTGGCTGCCGCAGGCCTCGCTCGACGGCATCGACCTGCTCTATCCGGACCCTTGGCCAAAGAAGAAGCACTGGAAGCGGCGCTTCGTCAGCCCGGTCAACCTCGATCGTTTCGCGCGCGTCCTGAAGCCGGGGTCAAAGTTCCGCTTTGCCTCCGATATCGATACCTATGTGGACTGGACCTTGCAGCACTGCCGGGCCCATGGTGCCTTCGCGTGGCAGGCGTCGGACGCGTCC
This sequence comes from Mesorhizobium sp., assembly GCA_039916205.1. Lineage (GTDB taxonomy): Bacteria > Pseudomonadota > Alphaproteobacteria > Rhizobiales > Rhizobiaceae > Mesorhizobium. The sequence goes on from JBDSLV010000113.1 coordinate 33,394, forward strand.
GACTGGCACCGGCCTTACGACGGCTGGCCGGGTACGCGCTATGAGGCAAAAGCCATTCGCGAGGGCCGGCGGCCTGCCTATCTAACCTTCCTTAGGACGTGATTCAGGCGCGCTGGCGGGGAACGATACGCGCACACGCAGGCCGTGGCCATTCGCGCCCGCCGTCAGGTCGAGTCTTCCGCCAAACAGGGCCGCGATTTCCTCGACGATAGGCAGGCCAAGCCCGGCTCCCGGTTTTTCACCCGCCCGACCGCGCACGAAGCGGCGGCGTACGTTGTCGAGTTCCGGCAGCGGAATGCCAGGGCCGGTGTCCTCGACCTCCAGCAGCACATCGTCCTGGCGGGCAGACACCTTGACGGTCGATTCCGCGCCGCTTCCCGCGTAGGTCAGCACGTTCTCAATCAGGTTTCGGATCATTTCGCCGAGCAGCATCGGTTCGCCACGCACATGGAGTGGCGTCTCGCCTTCGAAGCCAAGGTCGATGCCGGACGCGTGGGCCCTGGTGACGAGTTCCGCTGTAAGTGCGCTGGCAAGCGCCGTCAGGTCGACGGTGTCGAGGTTCTTCAGCTGATCGGACGCCGCCTCGTCAACCTTGGCGAGCAGCAGAAGCTGAGCGATCACGCGTTCCGCGTGCGCTACCGCCTCATCGCCGATCCTGGCCGCGGCGCGGGCCTCATCAAGTGAATGAGCACGTGCCGAAAGCGCCAGCTGCGTGCGGATGATGGTCAGCGGCGTGCGCAGCTGGTGGCTGGCATTGCCGGTGAAGTGCCGCATGGCGCCGAGCGCGGAATTCAGCCGCCCCATGAAAGAATTGACGGTGTCGACCAGACCCCGCACCTCCTTGGGCACCGCCTGTTCGATCGGATGCAGGTCGTCGGGGTTGCGTTCGGCGATCGCGTCTTGCAGGCGGTAAAGCGGTCCAAGCGAGAATGTCACGGCAAGCCATGCGATCATCACGGCGCTGCCGATCAGGATGGCGAGGCGCAACGCTGAGCGCAACAGGATGGTCCGGGCCAGCTGCGTGCGGGCAATGGTCGTCTCGGCGATCGTGACGACAAACGGCACCGAGCTTACGCCGGTCGACGCGGCCCGGGAAAGCGAGGCCAGCCGGATCGGTTCGCCGCGAAAGCTGGCATCGGCATAGCCGCTTTCCTCTCGGCCCAGCCCAGCTATCACCGGCAGCGTCTGGTAGCCGGTGATGAAGGCGCCATTCGGCCCGTCGATACGATAGAAGACGCGATCCTGCGCTGCCGAAGTCAGCATTTCCAGCGCGACATAGGGGATGTCGACTTCCAGTGCACCGCCTTCGCCAACCACCACGCGCTCGGCGATCGCCAGCGCGGAGCCCGCCAGCACCCGGTCGGACACGGCATTCGCCGTATCGACGGCCTCGCGATAGGTATCGGCGAGCGCGATCAGGCCGATGCTGACAAGCGGCACCAGCAGCCAGAGCAGCAGCCGCCCGCGCAGGGAGTAGGGCTTGGCGGCCGCCGTCATTGGCTCTGGATCTTTTCGAGATAGTAGCCGATGCCTCGGGCCGTCCTCACCGTCAGGCCACAGGGCGCCAGCCGTTTGCGCAACCGGCTGACATACTGCTCGACGGCATTGGCGCTCAAATCCTCATCGAAGCCGGCCAGCGATTCGATGATCGCCTGTTTGGCGACCACCTTGCCGGCACGCATGAACAGGGTTTCGAGCAACCCGAGTTCGCGTGCGGGAATGTCGATTGCGTTGCCCAGCCAGGAAAAGCTGCGCGTGTTGAGATCGAGCACAACGTCGCCGAAAGAAACAACCGCCGCTTTCAGGCCGGCGCGGCGCCGCATCAGCGTGCGCACCCGGGCTTCCAGCTCGTCGACATCGAACGGTTTGACCATGTAATCGTCGGCGCCGAGATTGAGCCCGGTGACCCGTTCCGTGAGCGAATGGCGCGCCGACAGGATGAGCACGGCGACGTCGTCCTGGCGGCCGCGTATCGTGCGCAGCACCTCAAGACCATCCATCTCGGGCAAGTTGAGGTCGAGGATCACCAGGTCGAACCGTTCGGTGGCCACCACCGCTACGGCCGATGCGCCATCGCCGACGACGTCAACGGCGTAGCCGCTGCCTTTCAGCACGGCCGCCAGCCCGCCCGCCAGCGTCGCGTTGTCCTCCACCACCAGGATGCGCACCGGATTCTCCTTGCCGCCTCGCGCTGACGATGCCAATCCGCTGGGCAAAGGTCCAGCGCCACCCTCGATCGATCTCTGTTGTGTGGCCCGGACGGCTGATGCATGGTCTGCCGGCAATGCGTATGGCCATCCTCACCGCTGTCGTTTGTCTCTCGGCGCCCGCCTGGGCCGATGCGACGATCTTTCCGGCGCTCAAGGGCGGCGCCGAGGCCCGTATGCTGGTCGTCTATTCGTCGCTAGATATCCCGTTGGCCAAGCCGATGGTCGACGGTTTCCAGAAAGCCAATCCCGATGTCGCCGTGCGCTATGAGGAATTGCTGACGACCGACATCTACGATCGGGTAATCGCGGAAACCGACAGTGGCAAGGGCACCGCCGACATTGCCTTTTCCTCGGCCATGGATCTTCAGGTCAAGCTGGCCAATGACGGCTACGCCCAGGAGAGCCGGCTGCCATTATCGGATCGTTGGCCGCGCTGGGCCAACTGGCGCGACACCGCCTATGCCTTGACCTTCGAGCCGGCCGTCTTCGTCTACCACAAGCCGAGCTTCAAGGAGGCGCCGCCGCCGGCGACACGCGGCCAATTTGTCGATTTCCTGAGAACCCAGGGCGACAAGGTCTATGGCCGCATCGCTACCTACGACATCGAGCGGTCCGGCGTGGGCTTCATGTTCATGGCGCGCGATCAGGAGCAATATCCCGACATCTGGTCGGTGATCCGCTCGATGGGGGCTGCCGGCGTCAAGCTCTATTCGACCAGCTCCGCCATCCTTGAGCGCATTGCCGATGGACGTTTCGTGCTTGGCTACAACATCCTGGGCTCCTACGCCGCCGACTGGGCGGCGAGAAATCCCGATGTCGGCATCGTCCTGCCCAAGGATTATACCGTCGTGATGTCGCGCATCGGACTGGTGCCGGCCGCGGCGCGTTCGCCGGATCTCGGACGCCGCTATCTCGAATATTTCATGTCGGCGCAGGGCCAGACGGTGATGGCGCGTGAACTCCAGATCGCCGCCGTCAATCCAGACGTTTCGGGCCAGAACACCGCGAACAGGATGCAGGAAGTGCTCGGCGCGCAGCTGCGCCCCGTGCCGGTCAGCCCGGGGCTCATGGTCTATCTCGACCAGGTCAAGCGTACGCGCCTCATCGCACGCTGGAACGAAGCGTTGCGCAGCCCCTGAGCGGCTTTTCCCAACTTTATGTGCCGGTGTCAGTTTGATGTCAGCTTCCTGCGCTAGGGATGACAGGCCCATCCGTTGGAGGCGGTAGGCTCGGAACGTTCGGGAGGACTTCCACCACATTCTCGGCCAGCAAAACCGGCAGCGATCGCGCTGGACCGGGGCAGCGAACCTGTGCGTGTGCGCGAGCGGCAAGGCTTCGCGGGCTTCTCCTTTCGTTTCGAGACGCCACTCGGCGCTGGCTTCGAGACATTTGCCCCGACCGCGTGGGCAGCAAGGGAGGAACGACAATGAAACAGTTCACTTTGGCGGCCATCATCACAGGCATGCTCGCTGTGCCGGCCATGGCGGCCGACTACAAGATCATGGCCCCGGCCGCCCCTGGCGGCGGGTGGGACCAGACGGCGCGTTCCATGCAGGCAGCGCTCCAGGACGAAAAGATTTCCGGCAGCGTCCAGGTCAACAACGTCCCGGGAGCCGGCGGAACCATCGGTCTCGCGCAGTTTGTCAACCAGGCCAACGGCGATCCGGCCCAGCTTATTGTCGGCGGCTATGTCATGGTCGGCGCGATCCTGACCAACGCCTCGCCGGTAACGCTCGATCAGGTCACCCCCATCGCGCGGCTGACCGGCGAATATGAAGCGATCGTCGTACCGACCGCTTCCGACATCAAGGACATGGCCGGCCTCGTCGCCAAGCTCAAGGCCGATGCCGGCGCGGTGTCATGGGGCGGCGGCTCGGCCGGCGGCACCGACCACATCACGGCGGGCCTGATCGCCAAGGCCGTCGGCGTTGATCCCACCAAGATCAACTATATCGCCTTCTCGGGTGGCGGCGAGGCGCTGGCTGCTATTCTGGGTGGTCAGGTGACGGTTGGCGTTTCCGGTTACGGGGAATTCGAATCCCAGATCAAGGCAGGCCAACTCCGCATCATCGGCATTTCCAGTGAAGCCAAGGTCGAAGGTATCGATGCGCCGACGCTGAAAGACAGCGGCGTCGATGTCGCCATCCAGAACTGGCGCATGGTCGCGGCCGCTCCCGGCCTCTCTGCCGATCAGAAAGCTGCCGTTGCGGCCGACGTCGACAAGATGGTGCAATCGGCTTCCTGGCAGAAGATCCTGGCCGACAAGGGCTGGGCGAACACCTATCTCGCCGGCGATGACTTCACCACGCAGCTGAAGAAGGACACCGACGCGACGGCGGCGATCCTGAAAGATATTGGCCTAGTGAAATGAGCCAGGCATCCGATCATGACGCCAAGCGCCGCCCGGACTGGGCGGCGCTGATCATTGCCGCCGCCCTGGCCGTTGTTGCCGTGGTGATCGCGTGGAGCACCGCCAGCCACGGCGCCGGGGCCAGCTACGCACGTGTCGGCCCGACAACCATGCCCTACTTTGTCGCCGTGGCATTCGCCGGCCTGTCGATCTGGACTGCCTTCGAGGCGTTTCGCGGAGACTTTCCGGAACGCGAACGCCAGGAAATCAGCCCAATCCTCTGGATTGTCGGCGGGCTCGCCGCCCAGATGCTGCTGCTCAAGGTCGCCGGCTTTGCCATTGCCACGGGCCTGCTGTTCGCCGCGACCGCGCGCGCTTTCGGCAGAGGGCCGTTGTGGAAGACCGTGCCCATTGGCATCGCGCTGTCATTCGTGATCTGGGTCATTTTTGCCAGGGGACTGCAGCTTTCGCTGCCCGCCGGCCCGCTTGAGCGTCTGTTCTAATACCTGTCGCCCAAAAGTGCGCAGCGGTTTTGGGACAACGACAGGCATAAGCAAAGACTTGAAGCGATTTATGGGAGCTCGTCTGTGAATGGACACGTTTGGTCTGCTGGCACAGGGATTGCTGACGGCTCTTGAGCCGATGAACCTGCTCTACGCGCTTATCGGCGTCACGCTCGGCACTGCCGTGGGTGTCCTGCCGGGCATCGGCCCTGCTCTCACGGTCGCGCTGCTTTTGCCGGTGACTTACAAGCTCGATCCGGCCGGATCGCTGATCATGTTTGCCGGCATCTACTATGGCGGCATGTATGGTGGGTCGACCACATCGATCCTTCTCAACACGCCGGGGGAAAGCGCCTCGATCGTCACAGCGCTCGAAGGCAACAAGATGGCGCGCGCCGGGCGCGGCGGGCCGGCTCTGGCCACGGCAGCCATCGGCTCGTTCGTCGCCGGGTTGATCGCCACGATCGGTCTCGCCTTCATCGCCCCGACCGTCGTCAAGATGGCGCTGTCCTTCGGGCCGGCCGAGTATTTCGCCCTCATGGTGCTCGCCTTCATGACCGTGTCGGCGGCTTTCGGCGATTCGACGCTGCGCGGGCTGACCGCGCTTTTCATCGGCCTGGCCCTCGGCCTCATCGGCATAGACCTGCAGACCGGGCAGGCGCGCCTCGCCTTCGGCATCCCCGATCTGCTCGACGGCGTTGAAGTGACGACGCTGGCGGTGGCGCTGTTTGCCGTGGGCGAGGCGCTGACGGTGGCCGCGAGCAAGGGAGGCGACACGACCATCCAGGCCATCAAGGGTTCGGTCTGGATGACGCGCGAGGACTGGCGGCGTTCATGGAAGCCGTGGCTGCGCGGCACCGCTGTCGGCTTTCCCATCGGCGCGATGCCGGCGGGCGGGGCCGAAATCGGAACTTTCCTGTCCTATTCGATGGAAAAACATCTGGCGGAAAAGCCGGAAGAATTCGGCCATGGCGCGATTGAAGGTGTCGCGGGCCCGGAAGCAGCCAACAACGCCTCCGCCGCCGGCACGCTTGTGCCTTTGCTGACGCTCGGCCTGCCGACCACCGCCACGGCAGCGATCATGCTGGCCGGCTTCCAGCAATTCGGCTTGCAGCCCGGGCCTTTGCTGTTCGCCACCAATCCGCAGCTTGTCTGGGGATTGATCGCCAGCCTGCTGGTGGCCAATCTGATGCTTCTGGTGCTGAACCTGCCTCTGGTCGGTGTCTGGGTCAGGCTGCTGATGATCCCGACGCCCTGGCTTTATGCCGGCATCCTGTTGTTCGCGACGCTTGGAACCATCGGTGCCAATCCGTCGACCTTCGAACTGGGCATGCTGCTGGCGTTCGGGCTGCTTGGTTATGGGCTGCGCCGTTTCGGCTACCCGATCGCCCCGGTCGTGGTCGGGCTCATCCTGGGGCCGATGGCCGAGCAGCAACTGCGCCGCGCGCTGGCCATCAGCCAGGGCGATCCGTCAGTCCTGCTGGGGTCACCGATTGCGGTTGTCTTGATGTTGCTGGCCGCGACCGCGGTTTTGCTGCCGCTCTATCTGCGTGCCCGGGGCAGGGGCAGGGTTCTTGCCCAACTCGGCGCTAACGAAGACTGAAAGGTCAGAGGCGGCGGATGCCATCGAAGTGGGCCGGGTCGATGCCGAGCTTCGCAAGGTCGTCATTATGCGGACGGTGACCGCGTTCGACGGCGGCTGCCGCGGCGACGGCGCTGCCCAGGGCCCGCACCAGGTATCCAATACGGCCAAAGGGCTTGTGGGTGTTCATCGTCATCATCCTCTTTTTTGTGGGTGTCCGCACTCTAGATAGGGATTGCCAGGCAAAGCGGTAGCGACGCGAATGCATGCTTGCCATGCATCCGCCGCATGGGCGGCTGGCCGAACCTGCGAGCTGCGGGTCAGAGGACTTGAAAGGTGCGGCGCCTTCCGCTATATCAGCCTCAAATTCTTGGTCGGTATGACGAAGAGTGGGTCCACCCGGTCCCGCTCTTTTTTATTACCTGCCGATAGCTTCTATCGAACGACAGGGTTTCAATGACCGCAACGGCAATCGAGGGCGACGACCGCATCATCCGCGAAAGCGGCATCGATGCGCGCGTCGCGCTGATCATACAGCCGGTGCTGCGGGCGATCGGTTTTCGGCTTGTCCGGGTGCATCTGTCTGGCCAGAACGGGCTGACGCTGCAGATCATGGCCGAGCGCGAAGACGGCACCATGACCGTCGAGGACTGCGAAGAAGTCAGCCGCGCGGTGTCGCCGGCACTCGACGTCGACGATCCGATCGAGAAGGCCTATCACCTCGAAGTCTCGTCGCCGGGTATCGACCGGCCGTTGGTCCGCAAGTCGGACTTCACGACCTGGATCGGGCATCTGGTGAAGATGGAAACGTCGATCGTTGTCGCCGACCGCAAGCGGTTCAAGGGCAAGATCGCTGAAGCCGGCGAGAATGACGTGCTGATAGAGCGCGACAAGCCGGCCTATGGCGAGGAGCCAACCGTGCGCGTTCCATACGATGCGATTTCGGAAACGCGGCTGATCCTGACCGATGATCTTATTCGCGATGCGCTGTCGAAGGACAACAGGGCGCGCAAGGAAGCCAAGAAACGCCGCGGCGAACCCGACGATGACGCGCCTGAGGGCGTGGAGACGGGCGCGGAAGACGAAACCGAACAGGAAATGTGATTGGGCGGCCGGGCCCAAAAGGCTCGGCAACAAGCTCGGGAGATAAAGACATGGTTGTAAGCGCCAACAGGCTTGAACTGCTGCAGATCGCCGATGCGGTCGCGCGTGAAAAGTCGATCGACAAGTCGATCGTCATCGCCGCCATGGCCGATGCGATCCAGAAGGCGGCGCGTTCGCGCTACGGCCAGGAGACCAACATCCGCGCCGACATCAACCCGAACACCGGCGAGATGAAGCTGCAGCGGCTGATGGAAGTGGTCGAGAAGGTCGACGATTACGCAACGCAGATCGCCAGTTCCTCGGCACGCGAGCGCAACCCCGACGCCCAGCTCGGCGACTTCATCGCCGAACAGCTGCCGCCGATGGATTTCGGCCGCATCGCCGCCCAGTCGGCCAAGCAGGTCATCGTGCAGAAGGTGCGCGAGGCCGAGCGTGACCGTCAGTATGACGAATACAAGGATCGCATCGGCGAGATCGTCAACGGCACCGTCAAGCGCGTCGAATATGGCAATGTCATTGTCGATCTCGGCCGTGGCGAAGCCATAATCCGCCGCGACGAGCTGATCCCGCGCGAGAACTACAAGTATGGCGACCGCGTCCGCGCCTATGTCTACGACGTGCGCCGCGAACAGCGCGGCCCGCAGATTTTCCTGTCGCGTACCCATCCGCAGTTCATGGCCAAGCTGTTCACCATGGAAGTGCCGGAAATCTACGACGGCATCATCGAGATCAAGTCGGTCGCCCGCGACCCGGGCTCGCGCGCCAAGATCGCCGTCATCTCGCGTGACTCATCGATCGACCCCGTCGGCGCCTGCGTCGGCATGCGCGGCAGCCGCGTTCAGGCGGTTGTCGGTGAATTGCAGGGTGAGAAGATCGACATCATTCCGTGGTCGCCATCGGCTGCGTCCTTCATCGTCAACGCGCTGCAGCCGGCGGAAGTCGCCAAGGTCGTGCTCGACGAGGATGCGGAGCGCATCGAAGTCGTGGTTCCAGACGATCAGCTGTCGCTGGCCATCGGCCGCCGCGGCCAGAACGTGCGTCTGGCTTCGCAGCTCACCGGCTGGGATATCGACATCCTGACCGAAGCCGAGGAATCCGAGCGCCGCCAGAAGGAATTCGTCGAGCGGTCGTCGCTGTTCATGGAAGCCCTCGATGTCGACGAGATGGTCGGCCAGGTGCTGGCCTCGGAAGGCTTCACGAGCGTCGAGGAAGTTGCCTATGTCGATGCGAGCGAGATCGCGTCCATCGACGGTTTCGACGACGACACCGCTTCGGAAATCCAGACCCGCGCCCGCGAATATCTGGAGAAGATCGAGGCCGAGCACGACGAGAAGCGCAAGGCGCTGGGCGTCACCGACGAATTGCGCGAAATCCCCGGCATCACCAC
>JBDSLV010000114.1:0-15754 GCA_039916205.1 Mesorhizobium sp.
CGCCGAATCTGGCCGCCTACATCGCCGCGTGGCTGGTTGTCGGTCTCGGCATGGGGGCAGGGCTCTACGACGCCGCATTCGGCACCCTGGGGCGTCTCTACGGCCATGGCGCGCGGTCCGCCATCACGACGCTCACCCTGTTCGGCGGCTTTGCGAGCACGATCTGCTGGCCGATCTCGGCCGTTCTGCTGGGGGAAATCGGATGGCGCGGCACCTGTCTTGTCTATGCCGCATCTCAGCTTTGCCTTGCCTTGCCGCTCTACCTTGTGATCTTGCCTAGCGGCCTGCCGCAACCGGCTGTCAAAGCCGCATCGAGTGGCGCGGTGACGCCTGCCCTGCAAACCGGCTCCAATCTCCCGATTATGGTCGTGCTGGCCGCTACCCTGACGCTTGCAGCCGTGATCTCGTCGACGCTGTCGGTGCATTTGCTGACGATCCTGCAGAAGGGCGGCATGACACTTGCCGCGGCCGTGGGGCTTGGAGCCCTCGTCGGTCCCTCCCAGGTCGCAGCGCGGACGATCGAGATGATGATCGCACGCTTCCATCACCCGATCTGGACCAAGTTCGCGTCGGTCACCTTCGTTGCGATTGGTGTTTCGGCGCTCTGGCTTGGCATGCCGATCGTCCCGTTAGCACTCGCGTTCTATGGCGCCGGCATTGGACTCGAATCCATCGCGCGTGGCACGCTACCCCTCGCGATGTTCGGCTCTAGTGGCTACGCCAAGCTGATGGGTCGCCTTGCCATGCCGAGCCTGATTGCCCAGGCGGCGGCGCCCTCCTTTGGTGCGTTGCTTCTGCAGCGCTTCGGCGCCCAGGGTATGCTGGCGACGCTTTCCGGGCTGGCGGTGCTCAATGTCGCCTTGGCATTCGGTTTGGGTTGGCTGGTTTTCAGTCGACGGAACCTTCAGGCGCAGCCGCAATAAGCTCAGATCTGTTTGACATAACGTCGACTGGCGGCTTCCGCGCGAGATGTCAGTCAGCAGACGTTCAACACCTCTCCATGTTTGCCAAGCCTAAAACGACCTTCCCTAGGCTTGGTCAGCACCCGTTTTGAACGGCCGACGATAAACGGCGGTTGCGCTGCAATAGGTCTGCGGCTATGTGCAATCAACCAGATGGACCCGGTGCAAAGCCGGGTGGCTCTTCCGGCCGCCGATCCGCCGGACAACGACCAACCAGACCAACACATTCACGATGGGCGACTTAGCCCAGCGGTCTGGAATTGCTTGACTGGATTCCCATGTTTGATTTCAAAACCTACCGCGACGAGTGGCGCGGCAACCTGCGCGGTGACGTGCTCGCCGGCATTGTCGTCGCCCTCGCACTGATCCCTGAAGCTATCGGCTTCTCCATTATTGCCGGCGTCGATCCCAAAATCGGGCTCTACGCGTCGTTCTCCATCGCAATTGTGATCTCCATCACTGGCGGCCGGCCGGCGATGATCTCGGCGGCGACGGCCGCCACGGCAGTGCTCATGGTAACGCTGGTCCGCGACCACGGCCTGCAGTACCTGCTCGCGGCGACCATCCTCGCGGGTGTGATCCAGGTCGGCGCGGGCCTTGCCAAGCTCGGCTATGTCATGCGCTTCGTGTCGCGCTCGGTGATGACAGGCTTCGTCAATGCCCTCGCCATCCTGATCTTCATGGCTCAGCTGCCGGAACTGATCGGAATGCCGTGGCAGACCTATGCGATGATCGCACTGGGCCTCGCCATCATCTACCTGTTCCCGCGCGTCACAAAGACAGTGCCGTCGCCGCTGGTCTGCATCGTTGTGCTCACCATCTTGTCACTGCTGGTGCATGTCGGCGTGCGCACCGTTGGCGATCTCGGCGAGCTGCCTTCAAACCTGCCGAGGTTCCTGCTGCCGGACGTGCCGTTCACATTCGAAACCCTGTGGGTCATCCTTCCCTATTCGATCGGTGTTGCCGCCGTGGGTCTGCTCGAAAGTTTGCTCACCGCGTCAATCGTCGACCAGATGACCGACACAAAAAGCGACAAGAACCGCGAATGCGTCGGTCAGGGCATCGCCAATTTCGTCACCGGGTTTCTCGGCGGCATGGCTGGCTGCGCGATGATAGGCCAGTCCGTCATCAACGTGAAATCAGGCGGCCGCACGCGGCTTTCAACCTTCGTTGCCGGAGCTTTCCTTCTGTTCATGCTGATGCTTCTGGGGGACTGGCTGCGGATCATTCCGATGCCCGCGCTGGTCGCGATCATGATCATGGTGTCGATAGGCACGTTCCGCTGGTCGTCGCTCAATGACCTTCGCAAACACCCGCGTCGCTCAAGTCTGGTCATGCTGGCGACTGTGTTTACGGTGGTCGGCACCCACAACCTTGCGCTTGGGGTCGGCGTCGGCGTTCTGCTCTCTGGCATCTTCTTTGCCTGGAAGGTCGCACAAATCTTCCGCGTTACGTCGGCTCTCAGTGCGGATGGCGCGGAGCGCCACTACCGGATTGAGGGGCAGCTGTTCTTTGCCTCGGCCGACGATTTCCTGGATGCTTTTGATTTCAAGGAGCGTCTAGCGCGCGTCTGTATCGATGTTACCAATGCCCACATCTGGGATCTTACCGGTGTCGGCGCCGTCGATACTGCGGTGCTGAAGTTCCGCCGCGAGGGAATCCAGGCAGAGGTTGTCGGCCTTAATGAAGCCAGTGTAACCATCATGGACAAGCTGGCGGTGCACAATGAACCAGGAGCGCTTGATCGCGTGTTCGGGCATTGAGCCTAGCGGCGCGTTGCCGCGCCAGTCCGACGGAAGGGAATTTGGTGCAACACGAAACGGATTGCCCCGAGGATCTCTATCGCCGGTTGGAGTGCCGATGTATCGGTCGCCGGCGGATGAAGGACCAAGCTCCAATGCGGAGTCGCACGACCGTCATCCAGGTGCTGAAGGGCGCCGCTAGCCGACCGAAGTCCAATGCTGGTCGTAGGCGAGCCGGTCAGTCGCCAAGACGCAGGCGCGCAAGCACTTCATTCGTCGGGGACTCCACGTTTGTCGCGCATCTCCAGCCATTCGCCGAGCGCGAACCGAATGAGATCCTGGCGCCCGAGCTTCAACTCGGATGCTATTGCCACCAGCGCATTTTCAGTCGCCGCGTCAAAAGACGTGGACCCGACATCGCGAAGCATTTCCGCCGCACGAAGACTGGCGCCATGGTCATCTTCTATGGAGATCATTTCCGCTCTTCGAGGCTCCGTCTGGCATAATCAAATTCAGGCGATGTTTGGCGAGACGCCGTTTCGTAGTCCCGTATCGAAACAAGCTCGTCGCCCACAATGGTTGCCAGTACGAGACTGGCGCTATCGGGATAGTACCTCCGCAAGGCAGTTGCCTGGCGGGCAAGGGCTGCGTCAGGGCTTTCACACAACTCGCCTCCAAGTAACCAGCTGTGCGCACCCGTTCCGACGACGGCGATGTATTCCCCGTCACACGGGTAACCGATCAACCCGATCTCTTCGTACCCTTCCAGTTTGCGCATCAGTGTTGGCCTCGGTCCAATGCTTCAATGGTCGTTTGTCATTATTCCAGTAGCACCTGCGAGCCTCGTGCTGCTGTAGGAACGGCCCGGCACCACCCCAACCGAATGCCGGGCCGTAAAGGAAGTGGCCGCGCGGAGCCCACTTCCTTGAACATCGTCACGCGATTCAAGAACCACTCTTCTCAACGCGCGGCTGTTCGTTTGCGCAAGCTACGCGTGCTATTTCCTGACTGCTGGCTGGTTGTTGCCTGGCTTGCGAAAGCCAAAGCCCACGATGCTCCTGCGACATGCCTTTCATCGCGGCGCGGGCAGCCACAGTGATTTCGTATGCGCCGCAATGGGCGCATTGGAATTCGACTATTCTGTGCAAAGCGTCGGCTTCAAGGGCCGTTCCGGCGCAAACCGGGCAAGTTGACGGGTAGTACCTTTTGGACCTCTCAAAGGGCAGAACAGTCATTGGTCAAATTTCCCGATGGGGGGTAACGCGGCGATCATCCGCTGTTGGTAGTTTCGTTACTGAGGAAAATAGTGATCCAGTGGGCTTAAGAAACTCCTCGTATTTAATCTTGGAGACATTTGAACTTCTCCTTTCTAGAATCGACGCTTCAATCAACCCCTTATCTTGGGCGTAACGTTCCTTCGGGTGGCTACTTCGATTTTCTTTGCTTCCTTCTCAAGCCGTTCCGGGGGCGCAGACCCCATCAGTGCATAGGCCGTACCTCCCGATTGCCAGAAAACTGTCGGCACTCGGCCGTCCGTGGTTGTGGTCGGAGGGACAGCGTCTTCGCCGTTCATCGGGGCCGCTACAAGAGTGATCCGGCCAACGCTTGGTGTATCTGCCGTTACCACCAGGCTCTGCTTTCCGTTCCACGATTGCACCTGGACATCCTTGACCTGCCACACTGCGGGTAGCGTCGGCATACTGACATTGACAGCGCCGACCAGTCGCTCGATCTTGTCCAGCTTAGCCTCATTGCCCTTGTCCGGACCGGCATTCAATTGCGCCACACGCAAAGCATCGCGAGCCGCCAGAATGAATGTCTCATCCGCTATTTGACCTCCCTGGCGGAGCGACACGGTCATCGAGTTGGCCGACCAACCGAGACCGACCAGCAGGACCGCGGCTATTTGAAACCTCAGCGCGGAAAGCATCTTGCGGCGGCGAAACGCACCTTCCAACTGCTTTGCCTTGTTCAGGGTCGCGCGGGGTGGTAACAGCCGCTGAGGCTGAAGGCTGCGCACAGCCTCCATACGCTGGGCATGGGCGAACACCTCCGCCGCCAGGTCCGGGTCCTGCGCGAGGCGCGCTTGCAGATCGGACCTATGGGACGGCGACAGCTCACCATCGAGAAAGCGATTGATCTCGTCTTCTGAAATTCGCTTATTTGGCCACATCACGGCCTCCCACTATTCTTAACTGAGCAGATGCGCAGTCGCTCGAATTTTCCATGTCGCTTTTGAGGGCCGCCCGCGCACGGCTCAGGCGTGACATGATTGTTCCTGTCGGTATGCCAAGCAGTTCGGCTGCCTCGGAGTAAGTGAAGCCCAACACGGCGACCAAATGTAGAACCTCCACTTGCTCGGTTGGTAATTCGGCCAGCGCTCGCTTAACGTTGAACAGTTCGGCACTATGCTCTTGTGAGGGGAGCAGGGTTGCCTCGGACATGTTAGCGTAAGATTCAAGTCGCCGCTTCTCTGCGTTCGCGCGGGTAGCGCCGGTCAAAAACGTATTGCGAACGATGCTGATCAGCCACGGCAGCACAGGACGGGCGGTGTCGTATGTGTGAGCCTGCGAAAGCGCACGGGCCAGTGCCTCTTGCACCAGATCGTCAGCGTCCGAGTCGTCACGCGTGAGCACACGACCATACCGCCAAAGGTCCTCCAAATGAGGCGTTACGTCAAAATTTGCCCTCATGTCACCTTGTGCATAACCCTATTTCCCGCCAATCCTTTGTCGTACCAGCCTTTGATCCATTTTCACGGCAGGCAAACGGAGTGAGGTTTCCCTCCGGCATTTAGGTGGCCCAGCGGTCATGGACAGGGAAACAACCGCTGGGCCTGGTGGGAGCGCGCTCCTCCCGAACGCCAAGCTAGTCGTTGCAAACTCGCGCTATCACTCCCTGTATGCGGGCGTGACCCCGCCGATTATCCGCACACCGTAGTTCACCCTCATTGCCCTATCTACTGAGCTTGGCCGGAATCTATTCCAAAGAAAAATCCCTCAAATCTCGATCGCTAGATTCGAATATCGCGCCTGACCGCCCGCGTCAGACGGCGTGGCGCTGACCATAAATCGGCCACGCCGTCCTCAAACTAGATCGTCAAATCCCCACGACGGCGAAGAGTGCTGCTGCCTGGGGAGCATAAGGCGGCGGGCGTCGTTGAACTTGTGCGGCATCAGGCGATCCTGTCAGGCGTGAAAGTCCTCACTACCCGGCAACGGCCTATCCCGGCACAACATCCCTCTTTGCCGACACTCGCGCGATCCCCTGGTGCGGTTGGACACCGCCAACGATAGTGGACCGGAGCCGCCGCCGCACCACTACCGAATGATAGTGTCGGGTGCCGATCGCGCCCGCTAGCTTGCCTTGCGGCGCTGACGCCTTGATCGACCCATACGGATTGCGCGTGGAGGGAGGCTGGCTTGCCGACGGTGTCCAAACGAATGGCGATCCTGTTGGGGTTCTGGCTGGTTACGATCTCCGTGCCCGACAGAGGGTTCGCCGCCGAAACCTATGCGTCGCGCGTGTTCAGTGTCGATCAGAGCGTCTACGCGGTTCGCTTTAGTGATGCCGGTGACCGTGTCGCGCTCGCCACCGACGACGGCACGGTCATCTTCGACACGTCGGACGGCAAGCAGGTGGCCGAATTGAAGAGCAAGGCGTCCTTCGTCGCGTGGAGCCCGGATGGATCGATGCTGATGGTGGGGACGGGGGAGGCGCTGCACTTCTGGAGGACCGCCGATTATTCGAAGGAATTCGCGACGATCCCGCAGGATACGCAGACGCTCATCATTGGACTTCCCCGGGAGCCGTTCAGCCCGGACGGCAAGCGCGTCGTCGTGCGCAGGCAGGATGACACGGCGGCGGTCTGGCAGATCGAAGGTTCGCGAGAGGTCGCCATTCTGGATGGACATGCCTCCCCTTTGTCCGATGCCAGCTTCAGTCCCGACGGTAGGCGTGTCGCCACAGCCGCGGCGGACAAGACTTTGGTTGTGTGGGACGCCGCTACTGCCAAGAAGATCGCCAAGCTGGAAGGGCACGAGAAGGCCATCGATCAGGTCAGCTTCAGTCCGGATGGAATGCGCATCCTGACGGTCGGGCGAGACCGGGCCGTGCGGGTCTGGGACGCCGCGGGTGGGCATGAGATCGCGACGCTGCGGCATCAGGGCGATGTGGAAGCGGCGTCGTTCGACCCTGAAAGCAGGCGCATCGTGACCGGCACGGATGATGGCGTTGCGCGCGTCTTCAATGCTGCCAATGGCGAGGAGATCGCCACCTTGAAGGAAGCCGGCGTCGAGAAGGTTCTGTCCGCGGGTTTCAGCCCGGACGGCGCCCGAGTCGCCACCGGTTCGTGGACGAATATTTGCGCATCTGGGACGGGGCTTCCGGGAAGCAGATCGTCAAGCTGAACAGCCTGTCCGAAGGCTACGGCGTGGGCTTCACCGACGATTCAAGGATCGTGGCAAGACCGCACGGGCGCTGTGGCGTCATCTACATCCTGCAGCAGTCGCAGGAGGATGTCCGGCTTGCGGACGGAATGGCCGGCATGTGGGCCTCGGGCCGCCCGATGACGTCGACGCCACGCCCGAGGTCTTGCACCTCATCTGTTCGACCAGTCCGTACATCATCCATCCGGACGGGCTGGTCGAATATCTTGCCGGCGGCGAGGACCAACTGCTTGAGCCCCGCCAGTTCATGCGCTGCAAGGCAGACATGTCGTGCGACCTGTTCGACGGTGCCGCGCATTCGCTGGCGGCCGAGCCCTTGGACAAGGCGACCTTCAAGCTGGCCGGCGGCAAGGGCACACTGTGCATGACCAGCGACCCCGGCAACTGCCAGACCCTTCGCAAATGCACGAAGCTGGAATGGGAAGCTGCGGCGCACGCCAGCAGTCATGCCGAGCAATGGGAGAAGCTGTTTGCGGCCTCCGCCAACTGAAATACGCAAACTGATCGGGTTTGTCGTCGCAATCGCCATTGCCGCCTACGCGATACACGGCCTCATCGCCGATGACTTGGTCATGCTCCACCGTGTGGCACCTTGGCGCCTTAGACATTACGGATATCTGCATCTGCGCGGTATGTGGGCAATTGTCGGTTCGGCCTGCCTCCTGCTTGGCGCCGTCGGTTTCGCCGTTCTGGCTTTCGGCGTTATCGGCACGAAACCTCGCACAGATCCCAGAGCGAGACTCTACAGAAATCTGGCTACTCGATTGGTCACCATCGGTGTCGTGTTCTTCCTCGCAATATCATTTTTCGCCGAATGGTTCGTCCGATGAGGATCGTCGCTGGGGCCGCATTGATTAGTGGAATGAGCGATTCGCTTCGGCCAGGGGGAGCGCAATGCGGATATCCAACTCGTCCTTCAGTCGATGCAACGTCAGATCAGAAGTCTGATTGATCCGCTCCACAATGAAAGCGCGATGCGGCTCCAGAACCCGCTTGCGGTGCCCGCCCATCTTGCCTGGCGCAACCGAGCCCGTGGCACGGTAACGTTGCGACCACTTCATCACAGAGGAAACCGCAACGCCAAGCGAGAGGCAACCGCACGGCAGGTATCGCCGGCCCGAACGGCCTCAACAACACGCTCACGAAGATCGTTTGAAAGCGCTCGCGTCATCAGATGCTGGCCTCCATCCAGCCTGCATCTTGAATCACAAACCAGCGTCTTTGGGAATCCTACGATTCTCTCAAAAGGAGAAACGCTCTAGTTGGCGCAGGACCGGCAGAGGCACCGCGTCGTCTTGCACGACCATTCGACCGGCCGGCAGCAAGCGCGAGAGCACCGCCGCGTCGGCTGGGTAAGTCGGCCAGCGCCTTTATGTTTTCGTCGGCGACGACGCTTCCCCAGGCGAGCGGCATGATACGCGGATAGGGATCGTCTATCCCTTGAGGAAGGACAGCGACGAGATGATCGGTATGCACCATATCGACGATCGCGGCAAGGCCGGCGTCCCAGGCCGCCGCGTCCAGCACGCCTTGCGTGACAAGGTTTCCGATCCTGGAGATCGCATTGCCCATAGCGTGTCCCCTCGCATCCCAACATGACCCGGCGGTCACTATCGGATGATAGTGGTCCGCAATAACATTGCGCACAATGGTCCTTGCGTTGTCGACACACGACCCGCGGCGTTGCTGCGGCCGTAATAGCTTTTGAGATTCACTTTGAGCAGGGCCAATCATACGGAAATAACGGTCGGATTTTTTGCCGAACAGGTAGGGTCCCTCTGATGCTGATCGTGACCCTGCCAGCCGGTTTGAAATCATAGCGATATCAGCCCGTTGTGCGGTGCCTAGTCGGGGTCAACTTCGATGCATATTCACATAAGTGTCCTGTTTTAAGTCTGCCACGACGCTTATGTACCGTCGGTCGGAATATTCAGTCCGACTGCGAGCGGATTTCCACGGACGATTATGGATCGATACGGCGCCAATGAGGTGCAGGTCTGGGTTCGGAGAACCCTCGCATTCTCGTTAATGACGCCGACCAATTGGAAACCTGGCGGGAACGAGACGTCGACGGCATAGGGAGTTAGATTTGCTGCCAGGATGCGAATCTCTTCGCCGATGCGGTAGGCGATGGCCGCTATACCGGGATGATCGACCAAGACCTCGTAGCGCTCAACACCTGCGGCGACCGCGAGTTCGGCATGGACGACCTGTAGGGCGCGGCGGTGGCCGAGATCGTCCAGGATCCCGAAAGGGCCGATAGGCGCCGCGAGGACAAGATGATCGACCCCGGCTACTGCGGCTAGCGCGGCGACACCAATAGCGAAAGCCGCGCCGAACAAGCCGCCATGCCGAGGGTCATTGCCTGCCGCCGGCATGCGAACAAGGGCAGGGTTCGCAGCAACCAACTGGCCGTAAGGATTGTGACGCATCCCGATCGTGCAGGGTCCGAGCCAGATCGGCTTTCCCGGACAGCGACGTCGGGCGGTATCGATGACGGACGGATAGACACTCAGCGTTTCCATGACTGACTGATCGTCAGCGGCATGAACGATGGCCGCATTGCCGAAGAAAACGAAATCGGCATCGCCGGTCGGCGGGTTGCGATTGAATTCGGTGAATAGGGAAGGCGTGCCGGCGCCGATGGTGCCAACCATTCCGGCAGTCCGCAGCGCGTCCACGAGATCGCTGACTGGCCGTTCGCCTGGTGGCATCGAGTTCGATGCTCGTGTTTTGAATTCACGCCTGGGTGAGATCAGGATTGCACTGGGTTCAATGCCAGACGAACGGATCGCATCGGCGATCGCCTTTGCCTCGGCGGAAGGGTCAAGGGTCTCGACGATCACTTCGATCGCCAGGCGGGCGCTGATCCTGGTGGCGAAGTCTGCTGCGGCAATAAGGGTCTGAGCATCATGCCCGCGCGCACGGTCGAAGCGCACAATGATTTCCGGCACGGGGCCAAGATTAGACGCGCCTGCCGCAGCTGCGGACAAGTCGTCTGGGTCGACAAACAATGCCATCGACGGCATCCGTCCGGGGGGATCGCCGAGCGTCAGGGTCGCGGTATTGCCGGTTGCCGGTCGAGCCGCCAGTGCCCCGGCTCCGATGGAAACCGTGATACGCTGGACGTCCTTCGATCCCTTGGCGATGACATAGGGCCGTGGCTTCGACAGCGGACGGACATAGGTCTTGAAAGAGGCGTCGGTCCAGTTGCGCTGGTCCTCCATCTCGAAGGCATCGCCCTCCATGGCGACCGTGCAGGTCATGCCCGGCGCAGGTTCATGTGTCAGGGCGGCGATATCGAAGGCAGGCTGGTCGGGACTGATCGCTTCGGGAAAGATCGTCTCCTCGATCCGGCCGTCGCAGTGCCGGATGGTCAGCCGTCCGCCCTCGGCCTCGGAGGGATGAAGCACGACGAAGCCGGTGCGATTGGTCGGAAAGTCGGTGAGGGCGATGCCCTCAGCCTCCAGGGTCAGCATCCCGGAAGCTCTACCCGTGATCGTCATCGCGTAGGAGAAGCTGGCCTGCGGACCGGCGCACAGCCCGTCATAGGCGACCTCGAACGCTGCCTCGCTCTCCGATATCCGGATGTTCGCGAGTTCGGCCTTGTACGTCCCCCAGGATGCATCCCGCGCCAGATAGTTGATGGCCCGCACCATTTCGACGCCGGCGAAACGGATCGTTCGGAGGTTGCCGTCTTCGAGGATTGCCGTCAGCGGTCCGGCCTTTAGCATCTGGCGCTGCGCGACCGGCTCGTCCGTGCCGAAGAGATCGAGCCCGCTGACGTCGCCACTCATGTCCGTTCCGGCGCCTTGGCGTTTTCGAGCACACCGTAGGCAAGGACGGTCTTTCTGGTCACCAGGTCGCGCGAGAGGCGGTCGAATTGACGGAAGTGGTCAGCGGCAAGATGCAGGTCGAAGGCCGCGCGATCCCTGTAGATCTCGTACAGAAAGACATGTGTGGGGGCGGTGGCATCCGCCGGCGTCAGTACGTCGAAGCGCAGGCAATCCGGCTCAAGTTCGACCGATAGCGCCGCATTCTCGCTGACCATCCGGTGGAATTCGGGAAAGCCGCCCTCGACCAATTCGAATGCCACAGTAATCGCGAAAGCTGCTGCACGGCCCTTTTGCTTCGCTTGGCCTTGCGCTTTTTGCTGGCCAGCCGTCGTCATAGCGCCCTCCGGTTCAAAGAGAAGGTGCTGCCGCTTTCATCCCACTGTGCGGGAACGATTGCCTGATGTTCGGCGGCTGCGCGGTAGGCGGCGTCAACCAGTGCGTACGTCTTGAGATTGTCCTCGCCCGAAGTTTCGGCAGAGATCCTGCGCCTGAGACAATCGAGAAAATGCCGGCACGCGATAAACGCGCCTTCTTGCGCGACATGCCATGGATCGCTCGTCCAGGACCGCAACGGCGAGCCGATGTCCTCTTCGGTCGTCATTCCGTTACTGGTGACCCGCATATGTGAGCCCGGACGAACGATGATCGAACCTTTGTCGCCCTCGATCTCGACGAGCGTTTCCGGAAACGGATCGGGGTCGCGCTGTGCCTCATATGTGCATTCGACAACGCTGACCGCGCCGCTGCGATGGCGCAGAAGCATCGTGGCCGTGTCTTCGGCGCGCACTTTGGGATTGCGGCGCTGGGTTTCACAGGAGATGCGCTCGACCTCGCCCAGAAAGAAGCGTGCGAGGTCTAGAACGTGGATGCCAACATCTGCGATTGCCAGCCGGTCCTCATCATAGAAATAAGGCTGCGTGCGATAGACATCGAAGCCGGTTCGGAATGTCACCCGCGCCCAGCTCGGCGTGCCGATGGCGCCACTGTCAATGACACGCCGTACATGGCGCATCGGCGTCTGGAAGCGAAAATTCTCATGCACCGCCAGCCACACGCCGGCCTTTTCGGCCGCTTCGACGATGGCGACGCAGTCTTCCCAGCTTGGAGCGAACGGCTTTTGCACGATGGTGGCGACGCCTTTGGCGATCGCCAATTCGCAGAGCGAACGGTGCGTGTCGTGGCGGGTGACGATGTCGACGGCATCAAGCCGCTCGGCCGCAAGCAACGTGGCGGCATCCGTGTAAAAGGGAACGCCAAATGCGCGGCCGGCTGCCTCGGCCTTGCCGGCATCGACATCACAGACTGCAGCAAGCACAGCCCCTTCGGCTGCGAGGTCCTTCCACGCATGCAGATGGTTCTGCGCATAGAAACCGCAGCCGATCACACCGATCCGGATCGCCCCCACTGCCATGTTCTATCCCGCGACGATGGGTGTTCTGAGGATGCCGATGCCGTCGGCCTCGATCTCGACGACGTCGCCGGCCTTCATGAAGATCGGAGGCTTCTGGAAGATGCCGACACCAGCCGGTGTTCCCGTCGAGACGATGTCGCCTGGTTCGAGCGGGATGTATTGCGACAGGAAGGAAATCAGCAGCGGCAGTGAGAACAGCCAGTCGGAAGTGCTGCCGTCCTGCAGCGTCTTGCCGTTCAGCCGCGTCTTCAGCGCGACATTGTCCGGGTGCGGCATCGCGTCGGAGGTGACGATGCACGGACCGATCGGCGCGAAGCCGGCAAAATTCTTGCCGATAGTAATCTGGTTGTCCTTGAACTGGACGTCGCGTGCTGAAATGTCGTTGAGCAGCGTGTAGCCGAAGATCGCCGGCATCACGTCGGCCTCCTTGGCCTTGTGCAGTCTCTTGCCGATGACGGCGGAAAACTCCACCTCGTAATCCATCTGCTCGGTCCTGACAGGCTTTTCGACCGGCACATCAGGTCCGACCACCGAGGTCGGCAGCTTGGTGAAGAAGAACGGTTCGGTTGGCATTTTCGCGTTGGGGTTTTCCTCGGCGTGGCCCTTGTAGTTGATGCCTGAGCACAGCACCTTGCCAGGCCGGATCGGCGCCTCGAGCGTAACATCGGCCAGCGCATACCGCGGTGCCTTGGCGAGGCCAGAGCGGATTTTGTCCAGCATCGTTTTGCCGCCAAGGACGATCTCCATCACGCTGCCGGCGATACCGGCTTCGGTAAGGCAGGCAACGTGATCGCCGTCGAGCACGCCGGCGTGGTGGTCATGGCCTCCCTTGCGATGGGAGAAGGTAACAAGCTTCATCTAGTCCTCCGAAACGAATACTGCCTTGTGCGAGGCCATTGGATTGTCAGCGAGTTTCTGGAAGACGGCGGGCGCTTCGCTAAGCGCGAAGGAACTGGCGACCTTCGGATAGTGAATCTTGCCGGAGCCCAGCAGGGCCAGTGCCTCCGGAAAACAGTCGACCGATGCACGCGAGCCGAGGATTGTCACTTCCTTGCGGGTGAAGTCGAGGCCCGGGAAGGTGATGCCAACGCCCTTCTTGACCAACCCGAGGATAACGATGCGCCCACCAGCCGCTACGAGATCGATGGTCTGCTCCATGACTGGAGCAGCACCTGTCGCTTCCATGACCACCGGCATGCCTTCGCCATCGGTGATCTCAAGCACGCGCTCAACCAAGCCGGCGCCGCCGGCGATGGGGATTGCGCCGAGATCGCCGGCAGTCGACAGGCGCTCGGCCGAGAGATCGGTGGCATAGACCTTGGCACCAAGCGCGCGGGCGACTTCGACGATCGCCAGGCCGATTGGTCCGGCGCCAAGCACCAACACGGTATCCTCAGCGGTCACCATGCCACGCCGGCAGCCCTGAACACCAATAGCCACCGGCTCGGCAAAGGCTGCCTCGAAGTCGGTTAGCGTCTCTGGCACCAGGTTGAGGTTCTGAACCGGCGCCGTGACGAAATCGGCGAAGCCGCCCTCGCGATGAACGCCGACAATGGTGAGATTGGCACAGCAATTGCGCTTCCCGATCCGGCAGGGATAGCAGTGCCCGCAGCCGATGAACGGATCGACAACCACACGTGTGCCGATTGTCGGACCGGTGGTGCCAGCGCCATAGGCTTCGACGACCCCGGCGATCTCGTGGCAGCCGATGCGGGGGTAGCTAACATAGGGGTTTCTACCGGTGTAGATGTAGAGATCACCAGCACAAAGGCCGGCCGCCTTCACGCGGACCAGCACCTCACCTGCTTGCGGCACCGGTTTCGGCGCTTCGGCCATGCGGATCGAAAGTGGCGCGTCGAAAATCGCTGCACGCATCGCGTCATGCCGCCTTGGCCGGCCGCACGACCTTGCCGTCGCGGTCGAACTCGATCCAGTCGCCAGCACGCAGCAGATAGGGATCGGCAATCGCTTCGCCACGCGCCTTGGCTTCGCGATGGTGCCTCATATATTCGGCGACGTCCTTGTCGCCATCGAGTTTGATGTAGTGACAAGGGAGCACTGTCTCCAGGCCGAGCCATTGCGTGGCAAGCACGCCTTCATACGGGCTCATCTCGCCGGTCAGCATTTCGCCCGGCATTGGATTGAGATGCAGAATCTCCTGCGGGTTGGCGATGCCGATGCAGCCGACATTCGGCTTGTAGAGTTCACCCTGCAATTTGAGGTCGGAAAAGATGGCGGTGTCGCCATAGTGGTAAAAGCGCAGATTGTCGTCGGCATAGACGATGAAGGCCATCGGCACGCCAGAAATGAAGGAATTGTCCTTCAGCCTGATCTGCGACCAGTGATGGCATTCAAGCGGCTGGATCTCGATGCCCGCCACCTTGACGCGAATGCCCCAGGTCGTGGCGCGGATCTGGTTGGCGGGAATGCCGCGATCGATCAGCCACGCCTTGACCTCGCCGCCGCAGACGACCGGGCAGCCATATTTGGCGGCGATCTTGTCGGTGTCGCCTAGATGGTCGAAAGCCGCGTGGCTGACGATGACCAGATCGACATGATCGAATTCGGTCGACTTGGTCGCCGCACCCGGGTTCTGATCGAGGAAGGGATCGCACAGGATGCGAAGTCCCTCGCGCGTCAGGATCTCGTAGGCAGCGACGCCGTGAAAGCGCATGCGGGTGGTGGGATGAGATGCCATTTCAGATCCTTGGGATTGGTTGGCGGTCCGGCGGCGAGGGAGATCACGCCGCCGGACGCTGCTTGAGCCTGACGCAAGGCTCCGCGATATCTGAGTTTCGGCCTATTTCACGTTTAGCGCCGTCAACACCTTGTCGACATTGTCCTTGGTGATCAGGATGACGCCCGTATCGAGCGAGTCCGGGATCGGACGGCCGCCATCCTTCGACGAGAGGCCCGCCGACTTCAGCGTGTTGGTGTTGTAGTCGTGCAGCAACTTGACCGCGTAGTAGATGAACAACTCGCGGTTCTGCACCACGATGGCGTCGACCCAGCCTTCCTTCGCGGATTTGAAGAAGTCGGGCGTCTGCTCCATTGCAGTCACCTTGATGTCGCCGGGTTTCTTGCCGGCTTCACGCAGTGCCGTGACGATGCCTGCACCTGATTCGGAATCGAAACCGGCGAGGCCGGCGATGTCAGGGTTGGCCGCCAGGATCGCCGCCGTCACCTGCGCTGCTTTCTGTGCGTCGCCGCCGTCATCTTCATTTGCGACGATGGTGTATTTGCCGCCACCATTGGCCTCGACATAAGCCTTGAAGCCCGCTACGGCCTCACGCATGTTTCCGGCGTTGATGATCGACATCGACGCGATTTTGCCGCCCTTGGGCAGCATTTCCAT
>JBDSLV010000115.1:0-9609 GCA_039916205.1 Mesorhizobium sp.
GCGGCATGCACACGAGTCGAGAATTGCCGACGCCACGCGCGTTCGTAGCGACGTCCGGCCTCGTCGTGGCCCTCGTGACCTTTGCCCAATGCGATCAGTTCTCTCGCAAGGAGCCAGCCGGATTGCAGCGCCATCGAAATGCCTTCCGCGACGACAGGATGTGACTCGCCTGCGATGTTGCCGACGCGGAAGATGCCCTGGTCATAGCAAGCTCGAATACCGGGATGAATCGGCCCTGCGGCGAGCCATGGCCCATCCAATTCGGCGCCGGCCAGCACAGTTCCCACGCCTCGGCACGAGGCCACGACGTGGCGCCACAATGCATCCGCCGCAGCAATGTTTCCATAGCGCTGGCGCAGGCCGGATAGAACATCCCGGCGGATGCAGCAGGAAATTGAAACCCGGCCATGGTCTGCCGTTACCATTCCACCATAGCCGCCCGGGAACACCAGCAGCGGCATCAGGTCGGGCGCAAGTGCGGCGCCGGTAAAATGCGCTTTGAAACCGAAAAGGTCGGAGGGTTGGCTCGTTCTTTCAAGCTGGCTTGGGAGTTTCCCGGCTTCCCAGGATCCGTGCGCGGCAATAATTACAGGTGCGCTCAATACCTTTTGGTGCTGGACGGCCTCCACCGTCACGAATTGGAAATCATCGCGCCGATGAATGGCGACGGCCTTGCAAGGCTGGAGAATTTCGACACCCGCATGTGCGGCGGCCTGTAACAGCATGGTATCCAAACGATCGCGGCCGAGCGCGCGGCCGAGACCCGACTTGGCGCTCGGCATTCTCGCCTCGGCTGAGACATCGCCCGAAAAGAAACCGACGCGACGTATTTCGGGGCCGGCTTCCGCGCGCCAACTCTCGCCGACGCCCAACTGGTCGAGCAGGGCAAGGCTGGTCCCTGACATGAATTCGCCGCAGACCTTTCGGCGAGGAAACACGACCTTCTCCACCATTGCCACCGACCAGCCATGCTGGGCAAGCGCAATCGCGGTGGAACTGCCGGCAGGGCCAGCACCGATGATAATTGCGTCGTGCATCATCTGGTGCCGGGCATGCTGGCACCGACAAAAGCTTGAGTGAACAGGCCTTTGCGGCCCTCCATCACGGGTGTTCCCCCTGACAGTTGCCACAATTGGGAAAGTTCCGTGCCGCGAAAACCGGCGCGGACACTTTGCGCCGCGTCGTTCAGTGTTACCGCGCAGGCGCCGATCAACGGCAGCAACCGCGTCGCGACAAGTGGCACCTTGGCCCTCAACGGCTCCGTCGCGACGAGCATCGGGGCCATCGCCATGACCCGGGGAAACAGCTCCAGGAGGCGCGTGTCGTCGAAGTGATGGAGGATAAGGTTGGCGCAAACAAGATCGAAGGGCCTGTCCCCTGTCCAATCGAATATA
The DNA here is from genome assembly GCA_039916205.1 of Mesorhizobium sp. GTDB lineage: Bacteria > Pseudomonadota > Alphaproteobacteria > Rhizobiales > Rhizobiaceae > Mesorhizobium. Next base: position 1,395 of record JBDSLV010000115.1, read on the forward strand.
TCGGCGGTTACGGGTTGCGCCCGCCAGCCAAACTTGGCGAAAGCGTTGCACACATCCATGCCGATCAGGCCGATCCTGTCGACCATGACGATCTCGACGTTGGGCCAACGCCGCGCCATCAGCCGCGCCACCGTCAGCATGAACTTCCCGTCGCCGGAGCCTATTTCGAGGATGCGCAGTGGCGGCGTTTGCACGTTCGCCCGCAAGAGCGATGCCATGAACCTGGCCTGGAACATCAATGCATTGATGCGAACGAGATCACGACGGGATGCGATCGCACGAGGATCATCGGCCGGGAGGCCGTCGAGGAGCTCTGGCTCCAGATGCCGGATGTTTATGTCGGTCATGCGATGGATCGGAAATCTAGGGCTTCAGCCGGCAATCCGGCAAATAGGATTCGGTCGTACCTTTATGGCCGCGCGCTGTTCATGGCGGAACTCGCATGTGAACTCAATCCGGATGGCGAAGCCGAACGTCGGTCCCTTTCATACAAGATCGGAGGCTGGTATCACAGTTTGCTAATGAGAAATATCGGCTCCGCGCAATAAAATACCTTATGTCGGCGTTTGCCTTAGAAACGCTTCCACATTCCTAGACCTCTTATGAGACCCGATTGGGCTCATTGTCGGAGCAATTTTGTCACCTCAAGCGTATCTGAACCGCACTGCCACGTCAGTTCCAGAACACGACGTGCATCAGTTCTACCTCCGCTATGGAGCTTTGCTGCTTGAAGACGATGCCCAGCGCCTTCCACTCTTCGAGCGAATGGTCGCTCTCGCCGGGATCGAACATCGCTATTCCTGCTTTGCTCCCGCCGACGATCCGCGCGGTGGGGCAATCGACCGTGACGGCACCTCGGTCAGGGGCTCGTTCGCCAGCACCGCTATCCGTATGCAGATGTACGAAGCCGCCGCGCCGGAGCTCGCGCAACAGGCCGTCGACAAGGTTCTGGGCGACGACGACCGTTCGCTGATCACGCATTTGATCGTGACCAGCTGCACCGGTTTTTCGGCGCCTGGCATCGACCTCGAGCTGCTGCAACGATGCGGCCTGCCGACGTCGGTCGAGCGCACCATCGTCGGCTTCATGGGATGCTATGCCGCCATCAACGCCTTGAAGCTGTCACGCCATATCGTGCGCTCCGACCCGAAAGCCCGTGTGCTGATCGTCAACATCGAATTGTGCACGCTGCATTTCAGGGAAGCCACCGAGCTTGAGAAGCTGATCTCGTTCTGCCTATGGGGCGACGGTTGCGCGGCCTCGCTGGTAACAGCCGAACCGAACGGCATTCTGCTCGAAAGCTTCCACGCCATCGTGGCAGTGGAGCGCAAGGAGCTGATGAGCTGGCACATCCGCGACGACGGCTTTGACATGGTGCTGTCCGGCCAGGTTCCCGGTGCGGTGCGTGAGACGCTGCGCAACGAGCAAGCGGCCATCCTCGGCGGCAGACCGGCCAGCGAGATCGATTTGTGGGCGGTGCATCCTGGCGGCCGCTCCGTGCTTGACGCGGTCGAGCGGGCACTCAAGCTGGAGCCGGCCGCGCTCGCCGCATCGCGCGAAGTGCTCCGGAAATATGGTAACATGTCGTCGGCAACCGTGATGTTCGTGATGGCCGAGATGCTGAAGGAGCCGTCGGGCTTGCTTGGCTGCGGCATGGCGTTCGGACCGGGATTGACTACCGAGACCATGATGTTCCGGACTGCCTGATGAAGGCGATGCGCGAAAACATCGCATGGTTGCGCCTCCGACAACGCATCCGAGCTTTCGCGGCCTCTTGGCTACTGCCCTATTTGCCGTATCCGCACTTTATGTGGGTGGCACCTCTTGACCCCGTACTGCGAATCCTGTGGCGCGCGGAAGGCCAGATCCCTCCCGCTTATTGGCCGCGCCTGTTTCTGCTGCTCCTGCTTTCGGCGGTCACCACGGTCGTCTCCATGCCGGAACGCTTGATCCTTTGGGCATGGTTACGGCTGCGGCCTCCCCGGATGGAGCATGACAACGCGCCGGTGTTCGTCCTCGGCTATTTCCGGTCCGGTACGACGTTTTTGCAGAACCTGCTGGCAGCCGATCCGAGCCTGAGATCGCCGACCTGGCCGCAGGTCCTTGCCCCCCAAGGATTCGTCGCGGGGTGGATTCTCCTGCGCTACCTCTTCGTACCCTTGCTACCGTTGACGCGCCTCAACGCGGTCGTGCCGGTGGGCGGCAAGCTGCCAGCGGAGGACGACTTCGCGTTGAACAATCTGGGCGGGATGTCCATCCTCGCCGGGCGCGCCATACTCCCTCGCCGGCAAGCCTTCTTCAATCGCTTTCACGATCTCGACGCGCTTTCGGCGGACGAGTTCAGCCGCTGGCGCTCCCATCAATTCGCTTTCGTCCAGAGACTTACGCTGATTGCGGGCGGGCGGCGGCTGCTGCTCAAGTCGCCGAGCCACACGGCGCGCGTGCGCTACCTTTTGGAACTGTTTCCGGGCGCCAAGTTTGTCCACATCTCCCGTTCGCCGGAAGTGGTGTTCCGGTCCAACATCCTTCTGGTGCGCGAATTGCAACGTGCCTTCGCCCTGCAGCCGCCACTACCCGAGGAGGAGCAGGAGGAGATCATCACTCGCGAATATCTCGCGACAGAGATGCACTATCTGGCGGATAGAGCCCGGATTCCCGTCGCTGACCTCGCGGAAGTGCGGCTGCAGGACCTCAGTGCCGACCCCATGGGCGAGATGAAGCGGATTTACCGCGAGTTGGGCCTGCCATTTTCACAGGCCTGCGAGGAGCGGATGCCCTGGGTCGCCGCGACATTCGCCAAACGGGTGCGCAACCACCATCCCGACCTGACGGAAGGGCAGAAAGCGCGTGTGGCCCGCCTCGAACCGCTGGCCGCCGCTTTTGGCCATGCGCCTGCGCCGGGCCCCGAGACGCTCGATGTTGACAGCCAACAGCGCATTGGATGACATGGGATCATGACAGCAGGCCCATGGTCGCACGCACGCTGGGCAGCCCTGGCCCGGCTTTTACTTGTCTCCCTGTTGCTCGCGATCTATGCCCCATCGCTTTCGGCGGCCGCCGATGAGCAGAATGACGCGGTCGCTCTGGTTGAGACTGTGCGCCAGGCGGCGATCGGGCTTGGGCACGGTGGATCCGCCGAGGCGTCGCAGCTCCGCTCGATCTCTGCGGCCTTCGACGGAAGGGGGATCGCTCAAACCGTGCTCGGGACGTATTGGCGCAGAGCCAGTGCGGACGACCGCGCCGCGGTGGTCGATGCGCTGCTTTATGCCATCGCGCACAGGCTGGCCGACAAGCTGGAGCGGACGCAGGACAGGAATTTCGCCGTGCTCGGCACGAAAGCCCTGGCCAACGGCGACATCCTGGTGCGGAGCGAATTCCGCCGGGCGCTCCACCGCCCAACGTCGGTTGACTGGCGTGTGCGCCACTGCCGCGGACAATTGTGCATCGGCGATGTCTTTGTCGACGGCGGTTCGGTGACCGTGCAGCAGCGCGACCGTATTGCCCAGCTGCTCGCCGGCAATGGCGGCTCGATCCCGGCCCTTGTCGCCGATCTCAGGAAAGGCCGGGTATGATCCCTCGCCGGTGCTCATGTCCGTCCTCGTCGAATTGAGCAATGTCGGTCGCGACTTTGACGGCGGCCGCATTGTCGCCGTTGAAGACGTGTCGCTGTCGATCGAAAATGACGAGACCGTCGCCATTGTCGGCCGCAGCGGCAGCGGCAAGTCCACGATCCTGAACCTTATCTGCGGGCTCGACCGGCCGACGCGCGGCGAAGTCCGGTTCGAAGGACGGGCTGTCAACGGCAGGGCTGCATGGGCAGCCGTCCGGGCCAGCAGGATCGGCATCGTTTTCCAGAACTTCTTCCTGCTCCAATCCCTGTCGGCGCGCGAGAACATCGAGGTGGCTTTGTTGGGAAACCTCGGCGGCACGCGGCAGCGTCGCGACCGCGCGCTGGAACTTCTGGCCCGTTTCGGTCTTGCCGAGCGCGCGACGCTGCGGCCGGCCGAGCTTTCGGGTGGCGAACGCCAGCGGCTGGCAATCGCACGGGCGCTTGCCAACCGTCCAAAACTTCTCGTCGCCGACGAGCCGACCGGAAGCCTCGACGTGCAGACGAGCCAATCGGTGATGAGCATCATCGGCAATGTGCACCGCGAGTTCGGCACGGCAGTGATCGTGGTGACGCATGACGAGGACGTGGCCGCATTGTGCGGCCGGCGGGTCGAAATCTCCGACGGCCACATCCGTTCGGACAGCCGAATGGCGGCGACGCCTGCGTCGCGGATCGGCTGACCCATGACCGAGCTGACCCTTCCCTTGCGCGGTCTCCTTGCACGGCCACTTCGCACCTTGCTGACGGTTCTCGGCATCGCCTTGGCGGTCGCGGGGTTTGTGTCACTTACCGGGCTGACCGCCGGTGTCCAACACTCGTTTGCGTCGGGGATCGATGAGAACGGCGCGGATCTTGTGGTCAGCCAGCGCAGCGCCTTCAACCTGGTGAGCAGCACGGTGCCAACGTCGCTCGGCCCGGCGCTGTCCGCGGTGCCGAACGTCGAGGCCGTGTCGGGCGTTCTCCTCAACATCACCACCGCTGACGACGCCGCGAATATTGTCATGGCTGGCTGGCCGAGCGGCAGCTTCCTGTGGAAGGACATGCCGCTCGTAGCGGGGCGAGTGCCGGCACCGGGAGACCAATGGCCCGTGATCCTTGGCCAGTCGATCGCCAGCGCGTTGGAGAAGCGGGTCGGCGATACTGTCGAGCTGCAGTTCCAGCCCTACACGATTGTCGGCATCGCCTCGTTCTCCTCCGTGCTGAACCAGAACAGCGCGATCGTTCCGCTCGAAGGCTTGCAGCAACTCCTGTCGCGGCAGGACGTGTTTACCTTGTTCGAGGTGAGGCTGAAGCGCCCGCTCGACAAGAACGACATCGCTGTTGCCCGAAACCGGCTCATCGCAGCCGCACCTGGGTTCGAGGTAGGCGACACCGAGCAATTTGCCAGCAGCATCCGCGTCTTCGATCTGCTTCAGGCGATTGCTCAGACAATTTCACTGGTCGTTATGGCAATGGCCTCTGTCGCCGTTGCCAATACACTTCTGATGGCCGTGAACGAACGGACATTCGAGATCGGAGTTCTCGCAGCGCTTGGCTGGTCACCCCAGCGGATTCTTCGGCTTATTCTGATCGAAGGCCTCATTATGAGCGCAGCTGGCGGGATTCTCGGGATCATTCTCGGTGCCATTGCCATGGAAATGGCGGCGAAGACAAAGTTCGCGGCGGGTCTGATCGTGCCTTACCTGTCTGGCTGGTCGATAGCGCAGGCGCTGATCCTCGTCTTCATCGCTGGGCCCCTCGGTGCGTTCTACCCGGCTTGGCGCGCCACGCGCCTTCTCCCCGCTGACGCGCTCCGCAGGATCTGACGCTGGCGGGTCGAGTATTTGTTGACTGGAGCAATTTCAGGAAAAGTGTGACACGGTTTTCCCGGGAAAAGCGCGTAGCGCTTTCCCTTGGGAATTGCGTAAAACAAAGAGATAGAGCGGGTCGGCGTTTCCGTGAAACGATGAACCGCTCTAGTTCTGCTCAGGCCACAACCAGAACACCCGCCTTGCTACCCCTCATTCCGCTTCTGCGCGATCAGGTCTAGCCGGTCGCGGTCGGAGCGTTCGCGCTCGTCGCGGTTGCGCACGTCCTTGTAGGCGCGCTCGACCATGTTGGTGCGGGCGGTGGCGGCGGCGATCAGGCCGGCTTCCTTGCGGGCGCTTTCGAGCCCCGCTTCTTGACGCACGACGGCGCTGGCGATGCGGCGGTGGTAGAGATCGGGAAAAATGCCGGACAGCGAGTCCGTCTGGTCGAAATGCGCGACCAGTTCCCTGGCCTCGGTCTCGGCGGTGGCGGCGGCGGCGAGGAAAGTGGCGTGGCGGGTCTCGTGCAGCGCCTTCATCTGCTCCTGCACCTTGACCAGTTTCTTCAGGCGGTCCTTGCGCGTGCTCATCCCTTCACCGTGCCAGTGTGAGATCGACGAAGCCGTTGGCGAACAGCGACAGCATGGTGCCGACGGCGAAATAGAAGATGATCATCCCGCCGGCGATGACGAAGGGCAGCGAGATGAAATAGACCGGGACCTGCGGGGTCAGCTTGTTGACGAAGCCGATGGTCAGGTTGATGAGGATGGCGTAGGCGACAAACGGGCTGCCGAGGCGGATGACCAGGAAGAAGGCATCCGAAATCGTGTCGGTGACATCGACCAGTGCTGCCTGCGGGTTGAAGAAGATGTTGACCGGCGCAACGGTGTAGGACGCTACCAGCGCGCGCACGATCTCATGGTCGAAATCGAAGACGAAGAGCAGCATCAGCGCCGAAAACGAGATGAGGGCGGCAAGTGCAGCCTGCGGTTCCGGCTCTTCGATCGCCGGGCCGCCCGAGCCGCCGTAGCCGATCAGCATGGCGATGGACGAGCCCATGAACCGCAAGGCTTCCATGTAGAGCCTGGTCATGGCGCCGATCAGCCCGCCGACCAGCAGTTCCGAGATGATCATCGGCACGAGGATCTGCGGGCGCGGATCGACATAGGGAAAGATGCGGTCCCAGAGGAAGGTCAGCAGGCCGCCGGTGGCGGCGACCGCGACGAACAGCCTGACCTGGATCGGCACGCGGGCGCTGGACAGGCCCGGCATCAGCATGAAGCAGGCGCCGATGCGGCAGAAGGCGAGGAACGCCGCGATGACGACGCCTTGCGAGAGCGCGGTCACGATATGGTCCCGAGCACCCTGATCTCGACGCCCTTGGCGATTTCGACATGGCTGAGCACCGGCAAGGTGGTGAACAGGCGCTCGATGATCATGCGCACATAGGGACGGGCATCGGGCGCGGTGACGAGCACGAAACGCTCGCCGGCCTCGAGATATTGCTTGATTGCCTTGGTGGCGTCCTGGCCGAATTCTTCCAGCTGGCGCGGGTCGATATCGAACTCGCGCACTTCGCCCTTGGCGTCGCGCTTGAGGCTCTGGTGGAAGGCCAGGTCCCACCGGTTGCCGAGGCGCAGAACCTTCAGCACGCCGCCCTCGGAAAGGTCGCCGCAAATCTGCTGCGCCATGCGGATGCGCACATGCTCGACGATCTGCTCGGTGCGGCGCACATGCGGCGCGATCTCGGCGATGGCCTCGATGATCAGGTGCAGGTTGCGGATCGAGACGCGCTCGGCAAGCAGCAGCTTCAACACCGCCTGCAGGCCCGGATAGGAGATATGCGTGGTGCAGACCTCGTCGGCAAGCTTGCGGTATTCCTGGTCCTGCCGCTCGAGCAGCGCCTTCATGTCCTTGTAAGACAGAAGCTGCGGCAGGTTGTTGCGGATGACTTCGGAGAGATGGGTGAGCAGCACCGACATGTTGTCGGCGAAGGTGTAGTTCTCACGCTTCAGATCCTCGGCGAAGGTCTCGATCACCGAGTAAGCGCGCATGCCGAAGGCCGGCTCGCGGATCTCCTCGCCGGGCACGTCCGGTAGGTTGCGGTTGCCGAGCAGCACCATGATTTCGCCGACGCGCATCTGGTATTCGGCAACGACGGTGCCATGCACCTTGATCTGGTAGCTTTTCGGCGGAATGGCGAAGTCGTCGGCGACGCGCACTTCCGGCACGACGAAGCCGTATTGGGTGGCGAATTTCTTGCGCATCTTGGACATGCGGAAGACCAGTTCCTGGTGCGACACCAGCAGCCGGGTCGAAAGCTGCTTGCCGATCAGAAGCTCGATCTCGGCGGTGGCGAGCGACGCCTTGACCGAGTTCTTTTCCTCCTCGGCCTTGGTTGCCTTCTCCTGGTCCTTGACCGCCTCCGCCTCGGCGATGGCGCGGTTGGCGCGCATCGGGATGACGTAGCCAAGAGCGGCCATGCCAGCGGCCAGCGCAAAGAACGGAAACAGCGGCAGGCCAGGCATCAGCCCGAGCAGCACCAACAGCGACGCTGCCACATAGAGCGCGCGCGGATGCGCGCCGAGCTGGCCGAACACCGCCTGGTTGGTGGAACCACGGGTGCCGCCCTTGGAGACGAGCAGGCCGGCGGCAAGCGAGACGATCAGTGCCGGGATCTGGGTGACGAGACCGTCGCCGACCGACAGCTTGATGAACACGTCGGCGGCTTCGCCCATGCCCATGCCGTGCCTGATATAGCCGATGGCGATGCCGCCGACGATGTTGATGGCGGTGATGATGAGGCCGGCGATGGCGT
>JBDSLV010000116.1:0-8328 GCA_039916205.1 Mesorhizobium sp.
AGGAAGTCCTGGATGGTTTTCGGCGCATCGTTGATCCGAGCTGAATCGTAGTTGAACACAACTTGCGCCAGGCGCCATGGCGATTCCATCCCATCAACCGGGATCGTGAAGTCTGTTACGTTTGACGGCTTTTGGACGACATCGACAAAGCCAAAATTTGGCAGCAGTTGCGTAAACGGTCCGTAGAGAAGGTTCTTGTCTTTCATGGAAAGAAAGTTAGGCCCGTTTATCCAGATCAGATCGACGGTGCCACCCTCGTCACGACCTGCGGTCTTCTCCGCCAGCACCCGTGATACCGCTTCGGCCGTGTCGGACACCTTAACCTGCCGGACCGTGACGCCGTAGTTGGCGAGCACGTTCTGGCCAACCCAATCAATGAAGGCGTTTGTCCTTGCATCGCCGCCCCAGGCGTTCCAGTAAACGGTCTGGCCGTTTGCCTTGGCAACGATATCCTTCCAGGTTTCGGCGTATGCCTGCCCAAAGCCGGATATCAACAGCAATCCGGCTATACCGAGAACACCCCCTATGTTGGTTTTATGAAGCCATTTTTTCATCCGGTACCGTTTCTCACTTTTGGGGATGGTGGATTTCCACCGCATTGTCATGAACGTAGGCGGCCCCGTGGTCCGCGCGGGCAAAGCTCTGCCAGCCCCACCACCAGCGGGTTACCGTCGTCACGGCGCAAAGCGCGGCGAACGAGTAGGCGATGGCCGGAAAAGCCGTAGGCCAGACGCACATCGCCATGAATACGGCGATCGTCTCGGCTCCCTCAGTCAGCCCACCGAGATAGTAGATGCCCTTGGCGGGATAGGCGATTGAAACCAGACCGTTCCGTCCCGCGACCGCAGCAAAGGCCAGGAAGCTGCTGCCCGTCCCCACAAATGCCAGAAGAAGGGTTGCTGCGGGCAGGGCGTTGCTCCCCGGATTTGCGAGCGCAAAGCCAAAGGGTACAAAGGCGTAAAAGACAAAATCGAGAGCGATGTCCAGAAACGCGCCTCGATCGCTGGGTCCAAGCCGCCGCGCGAGTGCGCCGTCGAGACCGTCCAGAGCCCGGTTGGCCAGAATAATGATCAAGGCTGCCGCGAAGTGTCCAAAGGCCAGCAACGGGACGACGGATAAGCCGACAGCGAACCCGAATACCGTCACCATATCCGCCGAGATCCGGGTTCCAGCAAGCCAGGCCGCCGGCATGCTCAGCAAACTCTTCAGCGCGGGTTGCAGGTGGCGATCGAACACGGTCAGCCCCGCAGCCATTGGAGGATACGTGCCGACATACGCAACGCCCAGGCCGGGGCATGGGCCCGCCGCCACTCCCCCGCTGTGGCCTTCGCCGCTTCTGCCCATCCCGGATAGGGATGGGTGGTTCGCAGTATGGCATTGAGGCCGAGGCCATGCCGCATCGCGAGGGTGAATTCGGAAAGCATGTCGCCGGCCCGCGCCCCTACAATTGTTGCGCCCAGAATGCGATCTTTTCCAGGGACCGTGAGAACCTTGATGAAGCCTTCATTTGCCCCGTCAGCAATCGCACGGTCGAGTTCGGCAAGGTCATAGCGGGTCACCTCGAACGGAACCTTTTGCGCACGCGCTTCGGATTCGCTCAACCCGACCCGGGCGATTTCTGGATCGGTGTAGATCACCATGGGAAATGCCTTCGTCTGAGACTTCCAGGACTTGAAGTCACCGAAAAGAGCGTTCATCGCGGCGAACCAGGCATAGTTGGCCGCGGCATGGGTAAATTGCAGCTGCCCGATCACATCGCCGGCGGCAAAGATTGTGGGCAGGCGCGTCCTTAAACGCTCATCGACGATCAGTCGGCCCTTATCCAGGAGACCAAGCTCCTCAAGACCGTATCCACGCGTGCGTGGGCGGCGTCCGACCGCGACAATAACACGATCGAATTGGATTGTGCGGCCGTCCGCCAGGCGAACCGCGCGGGATTTTCCACTCTGTTCAAAGGCGCTCGCGGCGGCACCGACAACCACGTTGACTCCGTCCGCTTCCAGCGCCGCCCGCATCGCGTCGCTGACGTCTGCGTCCTCTCGGGCCACCAAATGGGGCAATGCCTCGAGAATGGTTGTCTCGCACCCGAGACGCGCGAAGCTTTGAGCGAGCTCACAGCCGACGGCCCCGCCGCCCAGAACCAGCAGCCGCCTTGGCTTTTCTGTGATGCTCCAGAGCGTTTCCGACGTGAGGGGCTCCATGTCCGCCAGCCCGGGTATCGGCGGGATGGCGGGTTCGGCTCCAGTCGCCAGAACGATCCGCCGGGCTGTGAGGCGGCGGCCATCGACTTCGACGGTCCAGGGATCAGCGAGCCTTGCATGTCCCCTGATCACGTCGACGCCGAGATCACGATATCGCTCGACCGAATCATGGGGGGCGACCCGCGCGATCACGCGTCCGACGCGGCTCATGATAGCCTGAAAATCGGGCTCCAAACGACCTGTCAGGCCCAAACGTTCGGGATGCCGGCCTTCCTTCGCCAGCTTTGCTGACCGGATGAGCGCCTTGGAAGGAACGCAGCCGGTATTCAGGCAATCGCCGCCCATTTCGCTCTGTTCTATCAGCGCAACGCGCGCGCGCGCTGTTGCGGCGATGTAGGCCGTCACCAAGCCGGCCGAGCCGGCACCGACGACGATGAGATTGTAGTCAAACCGGGCTGGTCTTGACCAATTTCGAAGGGCATTGCGTCGATCCCACCACGCAGTGCCGCCCTTGGCCACAAAAGGCAGTGCAGCCAGCGCAGCGAAGGCGAGGACGATGCGCGCGCTCAAGATGTCACCCGCGTTCTCGATCGAGCCCAGCTGACGCCCTGCGTTCACGTAGACGGCGGTCCCGGGGAGCATTCCGAGCTGGCTCACCCATGCAAAGGTCAAAGCGGGCATTCGTGTAAGCCCCATTGCCAGGTTGACCAGGAAGAAGGGAATGACCGGAATGAGACGCAGGGCAAACAGGTAACGGGTGCCGTCCGCTGCCACCCCGCGGTTCACCTTGGTCACGGCTTCGGGAAATCGCCGTTCAATGAAGTCTCGGAGAAGATAGCGTGCCGATAGCATCGCACCGGTAGCGCCAATCACGCTCGCCAAGGATGCGAGCAGGGTTCCTGCCCAGAAGCCGAACAGGCTCCCGCCGAGCAGGGTGAGAACCGTCGCGCCGGGAAGCGACAGCCCGGTTGCGGCCACGTAGACCGCGGCAAAGGCAAGTGCGGCCAGGACTGGATGGGATCGGACCCAGTCCTTCGCGGTGGCGAGCCACCCGGAAAGTACTGCCAGATCGAGATGACCTTTGAGGAAAATCGCCAGAACAATGATTGCTGCGAAAAAGAGCGCGGCGGCTAGTGTCTTCGTAGGCCGGGCGATCGCTTGGGCGTGGTCCATTGGCTGGCTGCCTCGTGCTGGCTGGCAGCCTGAAGCGGCGCCTGGGAAATGGGGCTCTTCCATCTTAGTTCGTTGCCGCGGCCCCAAAGGTTACGTCGACCTCGCCGCGGGCCGGATAATTGTTCTTCACGACGAAATCGATCGCTCCCAAAATATCAGCCAGATGCGGCCTGGCGAAAGGCATTGTCTGCACGCTGGCGAAGTAGAGGGTCCTGTCGGGCCGCACCAAATAGATCGCCGGTTCGGAAAAGAGTTCAGGCTCTTCGAGCCCAACGGACGTCTTGCCCTTGCCGCGGGAAACATAAAGGCCCCATTTGCGAGCTTCCGCCATGGACAAACCATAGGCGAGACGCAGCTTCGACAGTTCCCACTCGAGGCCGGTGCGCATCGCGCGCTCTTTGTCATCGGAGGAGACCGCGACGACGGCAACACCCCTGCGCTCGAACTCAGCAAGCTTTGCTTCCAGCTCTTTGAGTTGCGTTTTGCAGACAGGGCAGTGTAGCCCGCGATAAAACACGATCAGCGAAAACTGGGCGGGTGCCTCCTTGCTCAGGTCGTAAGCGCGTCCGCCGACAACGGGCAGCCTCAGTTCGGGGACAGTCTGACGTGGCAGGAGATGGGGGAAGGGGGTGGTCATTTGGTTCGTCCTCTATGAACTTGTGATTTTAGATCGATCGTTATAAAACGAACATAGGTCATCGCGATTGGCAAGTGGCAAGTCGGTTTTGGTCAGGCCAGGAGAACTATGATGGGGCGACCGCGAGCTTTTGATCAGCCGGCAGCCGTGATTGCGGCCATGGATCAGTTCTGGCTGCGCGGTTATGAGGCGACATCGGTTCGTGATCTCTCGAACGCGATGTCGATTACTGGTGCCAGCCTCTACAATGCATTCGGCGACAAGCGCTCGCTGTTCTGTCATTGCCTGGAAAACTATCTGGACACCTATGCGCGTCGCTGTATCGCGCAACTGGATGCCTGCGATGACCCAATCCTTGGGCTGACGGTCTTTTTCGACAAACTTTTGGAGGCCTCTTTGACGGATCGCCGGGGTTGCCTTCTGGTCAATTCAGCGGTGGAGGTGGCCCCTTGGGATCCGGAGCTTGCCCGACTGGTCCAGGCGAGCTTGCGCGAAATCGAGGACAGCTTCCATCGCGCGCTGGAACGGCTGCTGGCGATGCGGCAACCCGACCACGATCTCCGCGCCGCTGCCCGTGCGATGCTATCGGCGGTCATATCCTTGCGGGTTTTGGCGCGGGCCGGCGGAGACAGTGAACGGCTACACAGCATCGCACGCTCGGCGATTGCGGTGGCTACGGACTTGCGGGACACATGAACAAGCGCGTTATCTTGGTCGGGGCAGGGCACGCACACCTCCACATTCTCAAGCAGGCTCGAACGCTTACCGGATTGGGAGCCACGGTTGCGATCGTCGCAGAAGACGATTTCTGGTACTCGGGCATGGCGACCGGGATGCTCGGCGGCTCGATTTCCCCAGATGCGGATCGCGTTGGCATAGAGGCCCTAACGAGTAGCGCCGGCGCCACGCTCCATCGTGGCTCGATGGTTGCGTTGGATCGGAACGTGCGCGAGGTAGTGCTCCATAACGGGCAACGCTTGGGTTTTGACCTGCTTTCGCTCAATCTCGGGAGCTTGCCGCCGCCATTGCCTGGAAAAGTAGATGCCATCACTCCCGTAAAGCCTATCCGCTCGCTCGTTGAACTGAGGCATCGTATAGAGAAGGGCTGGCTAAGTTCGCACTCTCACCATCTGCGTGTCGCAGTGGTAGGAGGCGGCGTCACGGCCGTCGAAATCGCCGCTAATCTCAGCGCCTTGGCTCAGCTGAACCGCCGTAGCGTGTCGATCGTCGTCTATAGTCGCTCGGAGCCGTTGGCTGGCATTCCGAGGGGGGCAGCTTCAGCCCTTTTGCGGCACCTTGGCAAAAGCGGAGTCGATGTCCGCTGGCCGGCCACAGTGGCTTCCGTTGCGGAGGAAGGGGTTTGCCTGAATGACAGGTCATCCGAGGATTTCGACTTTGTGATCAATGCCACGGGTTTGGTGCCTCCAAGGCTCGCAGGAGAGCTTGGTCTCGCAGCCAATGCGGATGGCGCTCTGGTCGTAGACAAGTTCCTGCGGTCCAAGCTTGATCCGGAAATCTTCGCTGTTGGCGATTGTGCGGCATTCGACGGGCATGCGTTGCCCCGGGTAGGCGTATATGCTGTGAGACAGGCGCCTGTTCTGCTTGCCAACTTATGCGCCTCCCTATCCGGCTCGCCGCTGACCGCATTTGTACCCCAAAAACGATACCTGTCGATTGTCGGGCTAGGAACATCGGCGCTCATGATGCGGGGCAGTCTTTGGTTCAAAGGCCCCCCAGCGCTTTGGCTTAAGCGTCGGATTGATAAGCGCTTCGTCGACAGCTACGACGCAGCTTCTTCGAGTTGCATTCGGAACTGAAGGTAATGTCTGAATGATTTGAAGGGGAGATGGCTGTCTCAGTAGCCAAGGCGTTCGCCGAGTTCGACGAAGCCGGCCGGATGAGGCCCTCGCCTTATTACAACCGGATCGTCGACGTAATGGAGGAGATGATGAAGTTCACGCTGCTGCTGAGCGACCGTTCCGCCTACCTCACCGATCGCTATTTCGAGCGCGTCGAGAGCGCTGAAGAGGTCGCGAAGCGCGTCAACCAGCGGTCGATCTGATGTCGGCGAAACGTATTTCGATAATTTTCGAAATTTAATTGACTGCCGTCCAAATCGCGACTATGCATATTTCTATGAAACTCGAAGAAGCAGCTTCGCAACTTGAATCCCTCGGCAACCCGACGCGGCTTCAGCTTTACCGCATTTTGGTAAGGGCAGGGGACGACGGGCTTCCGGTCGGCAGCATCCAGGAGAAACTTGAGATCCCCTCGTCGACACTGTCGCACCATCTCAAGCGGCTGGTCGATACGGGTCTCGTGACCCAGGAACGCCAGGCAACAACGCTGATCTGCCGCGCCAACTATCCAGGGATGAATGCGCTGATTGGCTATTTGGCCGACGAATGCTGTGCCGACGCAAAGTGTGCGCCGTCGGCCAGCAAAGTTATCGCCTGATTTTTTTGCCTGAATAATTCGAAGATGCTGGAAGGATCGAACAAGTGAACGACATCGCAAATCTCCCGGTGGCCGTCATCGGCGCCGGTCCCGTCGGCCTCGCAGCGGCCGCCCAGCTGATCAGCCGTGGACTGAAGGTGAAGGTTTACGAGTCCGGGTCGCATGCCGGGTCGAACCTCTCGGACTGGGGGCATGTTCGCGTTTTTACGCCGTGGCGCTATTGCGTCGATGCGGTCGCCCGCCAGCTGCTCGAGGGCCATGGATGGACCATGCCCGAGCTCGAGGGATTTCCAACCGCTGCCGAGATTGTCGACCAATACATCAAGCCGCTGGCGCAGCTTCCGGAGCTGGCCCCGTCCATCGAGACCAATGCCCGTGTCATCGCCGTGTCCCGTTGGGGTGCCGACAAGGTCGTTAGCAAGGGGCGGGAACAGCGGCCCTTCATGCTGATGGTCCAAACCGCGGCCGGCATGCGCCGGGACACGGCCCGCGCCGTCATCGATGCGTCAGGCACCTGGCTAACACCGAACCCGCTTGGCGCAGGCGGTTTGTCTGCTGAAGGCGAGAGCAAGTTCGGCGACCGGATCGCCTACGGCATACCCGATGTCCTCGGTCGGGACCGCCCCCTCTATGCAGGCCGTACGACGCTCGTGGCGGGGGCCGGTCATTCCGCTGCCAATGCCTTGTTGGAACTGGCCAAGCTATCAGAAAGCGCCCCAGGCACCTCTGCAATCTGGACGACACGCAGCACCGACCTGGTGCGGATCTACGGTGGCGGTGATGCTGACGCGTTACCGGCACGGGGTGAACTCGGCTCCGAAGTCCGGGACCTTGCCGAAAGCGGCCGCGTCCGGCTTGTCACCGGCTTTGCCACGACAGCCATCCGTGAGGTTGACGGCCGCCTGCTGGTGGACGGGCAAACCAAAGATGGTGTTCTCACCATCGGTCCCGTCGACAGGATTATTGCGGCCACGGGCCAGCGCCCTGACCTCGCTCTGACCCGGGAGCTTCGGCTCGACCTCGATCCATGGCTGGAAAGCGTGAAAGCGCTCGGTCCTCTCATCGATCCTAACGAGCACTCTTGCGGCGACGTCCCCCCGCATGGTCACCGTGAACTCAGCCATCCAGAGCCGGGTTTCTACACGGTCGGAATCAAGAGTTATGGCCGGGCGCCGACGTTCCTGCTGCTGACCGGCTATGAACAGGTCCGCTCCGTCGCAGCAGTGATCGCCGGGGACATGGCGGCGGCCGACGCGGTGCAGCTGGTGCTGCCGGAGACGGGCGTTTGCACGGTGCCGGCATCGTTTTCAGGCTCATCGACCGAAGGCTGCTGTGGTGGCCCGGCGCCGGCGACCATTGACGCCTGCTGTGTTGCTGACGCGCAAGCCAAGGAGAAGGGCAAGGCTGGCTGCGGCTGCAGCGCCGCAGCATGACCTTTTCGCCTCAGTCGGCCGCCGTCGTGCGCGATCGTCGCACGATCATCACGACGCTCGGCGTGACCCAGATTATGGCGTGGGGATCATCGTATTATCTCCCCGCTGTCATCGCGCCGGCAGTCGCTGCGGACACAGGCTGGCCTCTGGCCTGGGTCGTGGGAGGCCTGTCTCAAGGATTGCTCACGGCGGGAATAATCTCGCCGCATGTCGGGTCCTCGATCGAACGACACGGTGGCCGCAACGTTTTGGCATTCAGCGCGGGATGCATCGGACTTGGCCAGATCGGACTTGCGGTCGCGCCGAATCTGGCCGCCTACATCGCCGCGTGGCTGGTTGTCGGTCTCGGCATGGGGGCAGGGCTCTACGACGCCGCATTCGGCACCCTGGGGCGTCTCTACGGCCATGGCGCGCGGTCCGCCATCAC
>JBDSLV010000117.1:0-5612 GCA_039916205.1 Mesorhizobium sp.
TTCAACTACTCGGCGATGGGCAACGACCTGCTCGAGGACGGGCTCTATGCCTCGGAAGACAAGCTCAAGGATCCGGCTTTCGAGGACAAGATGGTGCGTTTCGTGCGTGCCTCGATGAAGGGCTGGAAATATGCCATCGACAACAATGACGAAGCCGCGGGCATCGTCATGGACGGCGGTGGCCAGGACGAAAACCACCAGAAGCGCATGATGAGCGAAGTCGCCAAGCTGGTCGACAATGCCGACGGCAAGCTCGATCCGGCGACCTACGAGCGTACCGCCAAGGCGCTGCTCGATCAGAAGATCATTACCAAGGAGCCGACCGGCGCCTACACGACCGCCATCACCGACAAGGCGATCAAGTAGGCTTCTCAGGCTACAGTGCGATGTTGAAAGCGGCGCCTCTGACCAAGTGTCAGAGGCGCCGCTCCTTTATGGTGTTCATGACGAAGCTGGTCTCGATCGACGCGACGCATTTCAGCCGCGCGATCTTTTCCTTGATGAAGCGCTCGTATTGTTCGAGGCTGCCGGTCACCACCTTCAGCACATAGTCGCGCGAACCGGTGACGAGGTGGCATTCCAGCACTTCCTCCCAGCCACGGATCGCGTCCTCGAACATGACGATCTCGTCCTCGTTCTGACGGCCGAGGCGGATGGTGGCGATGGCGACCATGCTCCACCCGAAAGCGGCGGGGTCGACCAGCGTGGTGTAGCCCCTGATAACACCGGCTTCTTCCAGCCGCCGCACCCGACGCAAGCAAGGCGATGGTGAGAGGCCGATGCGCTCGGCCAGCTCGTTGTTGGTGATGCGCGCATCGGCCTGCAGTTCACGCAGGATCTTGCGGTCGAAGTCGTCGGCTATCTTCTGCTGCACTTTGCGCCTCTTCCGGCAATTTGTTGCGAGAGTGCAGCCATGGAAGTCCGGAAATAGCAAGGACTGCGTGATGGGGATCGCATAAATTGCCGCGCGATACTCTCATGAAGCAGGAAAAGCCATGACCGCACCACGCCCTTCGAAAACCCATATCGGCAACCATAAGCTCCATCCGGAGACGCTGATGCTGAGCTATGGTTTCGACCCGCAGCTTTCGGAAGGAGCGGTCAAGCCGCCAGTGTTCCTCACCTCGACCTTCGTGTTCAAGTCAGCGGAGGAGGGGCGCGATTTCTTCGACTATGCTTCCGGCCGCAAGGAGCCGCCGAGCGGCACGGCATCCGGACTGGTCTATTCGCGCTTCAACCACCCCAACAGCGAGATCGTCGAGGACCGGCTGGCGATCTACGAGGGCACGGATGCCTGCATCCTGTTCTCGTCGGGCATGTCGGCGATCGCGACGACGCTGCTCGCCTATGCACGCCCGGGCGACGTTGTCCTGCATTCGCAGCCGCTCTACGGCGGCACCGAGATGCTTCTGACCCGCACGCTGGCCGGCCTTGGCATTGGCGCGGTCGGCTTCGTGGATGGCGTCGACGAGGCGGCGGCGCGCGCGGCTGCCGAAGCGGCAATGGGGAAGGGCCGCCTGTCGGTCATCCTGGTCGAAACGCCCGCAAATCCGACCAACAGCCTTGTCGACATCGCGCTGATGCGAAAGATCGCCGATGAGATCGGCGCCCGGCAAGGGACGACACCGATCATCGTCTGCGACAACACGCTGCTCGGCCCGGTGTTCCAGCGGCCCATCGAACATGGCGCCGATGTTTCGCTGTATTCGCTGACCAAATATGTCGGCGGCCATTCCGATCTGATCGCCGGTGCGGTGATGGGCAGCAAGGCGTTCACCAAGCCGATCAAGGCGTTGCGCGGCGCGATCGGCACACAGCTCGACCCGCATTCCTGCTGGATGCTCGGCCGTTCGCTCGAAACGCTGGCGATCCGCATGGAGCGGGCCAATGACAACGCGCGTCTTGTCGCTGAATTCCTGCGTGACCATGCCAAGGTCGAGAAGGTCCATTACCTGCCATTCCTGGGCGAGGATACGCCAGCGGGCCGCGTCTACAGGGCGCAATGCAGCGGCGCCGGCTCGACATTCTCGTTCGATATAAGGGGTGGAGAGAGGGCGGCTTTCGCCTTCCTGAACGGGCTGCAGATCTTCAAGCTGGCGGTAAGCCTTGGCGGCACGGAATCGCTGGCCAGCCATCCGGCGGCCATGACCCATTCAGGCATACCCGTCGAGGTGCGCCAGCGCATCGGCGTGCTGGAAACAACGGTCAGGCTGTCGATTGGCGTCGAGCATGCGGATGATCTGATCGCCGACCTGACGCAGGCGCTGGTGGGCGCCTGACTCTTGCCCCTTGCGGCAAATCTGAAAGGGGGCGGGTGACCGCCCTTTTTCTTGAGCGCAAATTAAGCGGCGGTGAATGGGAAACATCGGCCTGCGCATTCGTTGTGTCGGTACATCCCGTGTCGCTGGACAAGGCTTGCGTGGGTGTCATCACCACAACGGAGGTTTCAATGCGCATCCAATCTCTTTCACCAGCGCTCTCGGCGCTGGCCGTGTCGGCTGCCATCCTGTTTGCTTCGCCTGCCTTGGCCGACATGGTGAAAATGACGGCGACGCTCGACGGCGCCCAGCAGAATCCGCCGGTCACCTCGGCTGCCAAGGGCAGCGCCGATCTCGGTTTCGACACCGACACCAAGACGCTCAGCTGGACGGTGGAATATTCCGGCCTTAGCGGACCGGCAGCCGCTGGGCATATCCACGGACCGGCTGCAAAAGGTACAAACGCCGGCGTGGTTATCCCATTCAAGGGCGGGCTCGACAGCCCGATCAAGGGCTCAGCGGTGCTGACTGACGCGCAGGCGGCCGATCTGATGGCCGGCAAATACTATGTGAACATCCATACAGCGGCCAACAAGGACGGCGAAATCCGCGGCCAGATCGAAAAGGCGATGTAGGCAGCGTTGGCGGCCGGCTGGACAGCACCTTGTCTGTCCTGTCGGATTCCCGTTCAGGCCTTATCGCGGATTTGGGTCATCGTCCGGGTCGGCGTTATGGCCTCGGGGTCGAGCCTGATCTCCACGATCGACGGCTTGCCGCTCGCACGCGCCCGCTCGAAGGCGGGGGCGAAGTCGGCCGTCTTCTCGACCGTTTCGCCATGGCCGCCATAGGCGCGGGCCAGAGCGGCGAAGTCGGGGTTTTGCAGATCCGTGCCAACGACGCGGCCGGGATATTCACGCTCCTGATGCATGCGGATCGTGCCGTAGATGCCGTTGTTGACGACGATCACGATGATCGGCAGGCCATATTGCACGGCGGTAGCGAATTCCTGACCGTTCATCAGGAAGCATCCGTCGCCGGCAAAAGCGACCACGGTGCGCTCCGGAAACAGGTCTTTCGCGGCAACCGCCGCAGGGGTGCCGTAGCCCATCGAGCCCGACGTTGGCGCGCCTTGCGTGGCGAAAAGGCGGAAGCGGTGAAAGCGATGTACCCAGGTGGCGTAGTTGCCGGCGCCATTGGTAAGGATGGCGTCATCGGGCAGCACCTTCTCCAGATAGTTCATGATCGGCCCCATCTGCACGGAGCCGGGGCCGGCTTCCGGTGGGGTCGACCAGTCGAGATAGGCGGCATGCAGGCGTTCTGTCTCGCCGGCCCAGACCGGTGATGCCGGCCCTTTCCTTTTGGCGAAGGCCCGCACGAAGGCGGCAGGCGAAGCGTTGACCGCCAGCGTTGGCCGATAAACGCGGCCGAGCTCGCCGGCATCGGCATGGACATGCACCAGCGTCTGGTCGGGGTAGGGGCTCTTGAGCAGCGTGTAGTCGGAGGACGGCATTTCGCCCATGCGGCCGCCGATCAGCAGGACAAGGTCGGCCTGCTTGATCGCCGTCGCCAGCTTCGGGTTGATGCCGATGCCGACATCGCCGGCATAGTTGGGGTGCAGATGATCGAACAGCATCTGGCGGCGGAAGGAACAGCCGACCGGCAGCGACCAGCTTTCGGCGATCGTCCGCACCTGCGCCACCGCCTCGGCATCCCAACGCGTACCGCCGAGAATGACGAAGGGCCGCTTGGCCTTGGCCAGCAGCGCCTCCAGGGCATCCATCTCGGCTTCACCGGGCCTGGTTTCGACCGGTGTATAAGGCAAGGCGGCTGGCGCCTCGACGACACTGGTCAGCATGTCTTCCGGCAACGAGATGACCACCGGACCGGGGCGGCCTGACGTGGCCACAGCGAAAGCCCGGGTGACGAATTCGGGGATGCGCGAGGCATCGTCGATCTCGACCACCCATTTGGCGATGTCGCCGAAGAACCTCTTATAATCCACTTCCTGGAACGCCTCCCGTTCCTTGGCGTGGCTGGCGACCTGGCCAATGAACAGGATGACGGGAATCGAATCCTGCATGGCGATGTGGATGCCGGCCGACGCGTTGGTGGCGCCGGGGCCGCGGGTGACAAAGCAGATGCCGGGCTTGCCGGTCAGCCGGCCATGGCAGTCGGCCATCATCGCGGCACCGCCTTCCTGGCGGCAGACGATGGTGCGGATCGGCGAATCGTGCAGCGCGTCGAGCACCGCGAGATAGGATTCACCGGGCACGCAATAGATGCGGTCGGTGCCATTGGCTTCGAGCGCGTCGACGATCAGTTGTCCGCCGGTCTTCATTGTCCAGACTTCTCCAGTTCGGCAAGAATTTCTTGCGTGTGCTCGCCCAGGCGCGGCGAGGGACGCTCATAGACGAGCGGCGTGCCGGACATGACCATCGGCGCGCGCACCGACGGCAAGAGATTGCCGTGGCCGTCGTCGAGGTCGAGGCGCATGCCGCGTGCGATGGTCTGTGGGTCGGCGAACATCTGGCCGATCGTGTTGATGGGGCTGGCCGGCACGCTGGCCGCTTCGAGTTTGGCCAGCAGCGGGTCGCGATCCAGGGTTTTCAGCGCCTCGACCATATGCTCGCGCAGCCTGACCCGGTTGGCGACCCGAGCCGGATTGGTGGCGAAGTCGGGGCTCGACGACAACGTGTCCAATCCGACAGCGGCACAGAATTTGGTGAACTGGCCGTCATTGCCGACCGCCAGGATGATGTGGCCGTCCCTGACCGGCACGACCTCGTAGGGCGCGATATTCATATGCGCGTTGCCCACCTGCACCGGCGACTTGCCGGAGACGAGATAGTTGAGGTTCTGGTTGCCGAGCGCCGAGATCTGGCTGTCGAAAAGCGCCATGTCGACATGCTGGCCGATGCCGGTCTGTTCGGCGTGGCGCAGCGCCGCCTGAATGGCGATGACCGAATAGAGGCCGGTAAAAATGTCGGAGATGGCGACGCCGGCCTTTTGCGGCTCGCGGCCAACTTCGCCGGTAATCGACATCATGCCAGCCATGGCCTGGATGATGAAATCATAGCCGGCGCGCGGCGCGTAGGGGCCGTCCTGGCCAAAGCCGGTGATCGAGCAGTAGACGAGGCGGGGATTGATCTTTTTCAGGCTGTCATAGTCGAGGCCGTATTTCCGGAGGCCGCCGAGCTTGAAATTCTCGATCAGCACATCGGCATTGGCGACCAGCCTGCGAACCGTGTCGGCCCCTTCGGGGGTCGAGAAATCGATGGCTATGGAACGCTTGCCGCGATTGCAGGCATGATAATAGGCGGCCGACAGGTTCTCGCCGTCCTTGCCCACGACGAA
>JBDSLV010000118.1:0-6958 GCA_039916205.1 Mesorhizobium sp.
CGACGGTAGCGCCGGAGATGGCGAGCTTGGCCCAGTCGGGCAGCGAATTGCCCTTGAGATCGTGGCCCGTGGTGAACACCATCGACGACGACACGCCGCGCAGCGTCAGCGGCAATTCGAAATCGGCGGCGGCGGCAAAGGCGGCGGTGACGCCAGGCACCACTTCATAGGCGATGCCGGCATCGCGCAAGGCGGCCATTTCCTCGCCAGCACGGCCGAACACCAGCGGATCGCCGCTCTTCAGCCGCACGACACGCTTGCCGTCACGGCCAAGCTTGACCAGCAGCGCATTGATCTCGGCCTGGCTCTTGGTGTGGCAGCCCTTGCGTTTGCCCACCGGCAGCCGCTCGGCATCACGGCGGCCCATGGCGACAACCGCCTCCGGCACCAGCGCGTCATGGACGATAACATCGGCTTCCATCAGCAAGCGATGCGCGCGCAACGTCAACAGATCTTCCGCGCCCGGACCAGCGCCAACCAGCGCGACGTGACCCGCCGCCGGGGTGTTCGACAGCAAAAGGCCGACAGCGGCATCATGCGCCTTTGACAGCTCGCCCGCCTCGATGGCGCGCGCAGGCGCGCCATCGAAAAAGTTGCTCCAGAACCGCCGGCGGGGATTGCCCTTCGGCAGCAATTTTTCAACCGCACCACGAAACGAGGCGGCAAGCGTTGCCAAGGGCCCAAGCGACGGCGACAGCATGCGGTCGATGCGGCCGCGCAACATCTGGGCGAGTATCGGGCCGGCACCCTCTGTCCCGATCGCAATGACAACCGGGGCGCGGTTGACCAGCGCCGGGGTGAAGAAATCGCAAAGCTCGGGCTGGTCGACAGCGTTGACCGGAATGCCGAGCCGGCGTGCATCGGCAACAACACGG
The DNA here is from genome assembly GCA_039916205.1 of Mesorhizobium sp. Classification (GTDB taxonomy): domain Bacteria; phylum Pseudomonadota; class Alphaproteobacteria; order Rhizobiales; family Rhizobiaceae; genus Mesorhizobium. The sequence continues at coordinate 876 of JBDSLV010000118.1, forward strand.
CGATCGAGTGCCTCGTCGCCGCTGGCGGCGAAAACCATCACCGCACCTTCAAGCTGGACGGCGTCATACGTGGCAGCGACATGGGCCGCGCCGCTCTGTTCAATGAAAATCAAAAGGTCAGGTGCAGCGGCATCAGTGATAATGCGCAACGCTGCACTCGACTGGCTAATCAGCCGTGCCTTTGCCAGCGCTTCCTCGCCGCCGCCGACGATGGCCACGGCTTCGCCCTCGACCCGCATGAAAACGGGAAAGGCGTTGAGCTTGGGTGCTGCATTTGACATGGCGCGGGCAGGATCCTGAACAGGCTGCCAGTTTTACGCGTGGGCGCGAAAACCAGAAGGCATGCTCTCGCGCACCGTTTGAAGGGAGGCAATTGCTTTTCTGAAAGCATCGCAGCAAAGAGAAAAATATTCCACGTTGGCGCACTGGGCGGATTCAAGCCGCTGCCGCAGGCCTTGATGTGGCGCCTTTTTATCGGCAAGCGCGCGGATCCGCAAAACAGTTTTTTCTAAATTCTACCAATTTAGTAGATTAAAGTCATCCCAAGGGGAATGCCCCGAAATACCGATCTCGCCGGCGTGGCGACGACGCGTTGGTCGACCTTGATCAACGCGGCGCAATCTCGGCTTTTTTGCACGGCGGCGTCGATTTCAGGGCTTTGCGGGTTGCATCGCCGACACCCCATCCACCATATTGCAAACAGGCGGCGGCTCCAGGCGGCGCACATCCGACATCGTTATTTTGAAAGGCGCTCCATAGACAATGCCGCATGACACGCCCCTTATCGCCACCATCGTCGCCGGTCTGGGGCTGGCTTTCGTCTTCGGCGCTCTCGCCAATCGCTTCCGCATTCCACCGCTGGTCGGCTACCTCGTAGCCGGCGTGCTGGTCGGGCCGAACACACCAGGCTTCGTCGCCGATGCCGGCCTTGCCAACGAGCTGGCCGAGATCGGCGTCATCCTGCTGATGTTTGGCGTTGGCCTGCACTTCTCGCTCAAGGATCTCCTCTCCGTCCGCGCCATCGCCGTGCCCGGCGCCATCGTCCAGATCGGCTTTGCCACCGCACTCGGCGCCGGCCTTGCCTGGATGCTCGGCTGGTCGATGGGCGCCGGCCTGGTGTTCGGCCTGGCGCTGTCGGTCGCTTCGACCGTGGTGCTGCTGCGCGCGCTGCAGGAGCGGCGACTGATCGAAACCGAACGTGGCCGTATCGCCGTTGGCTGGCTGATCGTCGAGGACCTCGCGATGGTTCTGGCGCTGGTGCTCTTGCCGGCTCTTGCTGGCGTGCTCGGCGGCCAGGAACAGGCGGACGTCCACTCCAGCGGCCTGCTGTCGCTGCCAGCCAGCTACGGCATATGGGGTGTCGTTGGCATCACGCTGGCCAAAGTCGCGGCCTTCGTCGTCGTCATGCTGGTGGTTGGCCGCCGCGTCATCCCCTGGATCCTGCACTACGTCGCCCATACCGGATCGCGCGAGCTGTTCCGGCTGGCCGTGCTGGCCATTGCGCTCGGCGTCGCCTTTGGCGCGGCCAAACTGTTCGGCGTGTCGCTGGCGCTGGGCGCCTTCTTTGCCGGCATGATCATGAGCGAATCCGAGCTCAGCCATCGTGCCGCCGAGGAATCGCTGCCGCTACGCGACGCCTTCTCCGTGCTGTTCTTCGTTTCGGTCGGCATGCTGTTCGACCCGTTCAGCCTCATCAGCAATGGCTGGCCGATCCTGGCAACGCTGGCCATCATCGTCATCGGCAAGTCGCTCGCAGCCTTCGTCATCGTCGTCGCCTTCCGTTTCCCCCTTGCCACCGCGCTGATGGTCTCGGCGAGTTTGGCCCAGATCGGCGAATTCTCGTTCATCCTGGCCGAGCTCGGCGTCGGCCTGAAACTGCTGCCAGAGCAGGGCCGCGACCTCATTCTTGCCGGTGCCATCCTGTCGATCGTTCTCAACCCACTGATGTTCCTGGCCATCGACTGGATGAAGCCCTGGCTGGAGCGGCGTGCCGCCAGAGCAGCGCCGCCGGCCGACACCAAGCCGGTCGGTCCGGCGACGGAACCGGGCCAGGTGGCTTCGGTCGCGACCGTGGCCACCAGGGAAGACGGCCCGCCACCGAAGACAACGCTCACCAACCACGCCATCCTGATCGGCTATGGCCGCGTCGGCGGCCTTGTGGGCGCGGCGCTGAAACAGGCATCCCTACCCTTCCTGGTCGTCGAGGACGCCGACAAGACATTGGCCAGGCTCAAGGCCGACGGCATCGAAACCGTCGCCGGCAATGCCGCCAACGCGGAAGTGTTCGCCGCAGCCAATCCGGAAGGCGCCAGCCGGCTGATCCTGGCCATCCCCAACGCCTTCGAGGCCGGCCAGATCGTCCTGCGGGCGCGCGCCGCCAACCCTGGGATCAATGTCATTGCCCGTGCCCATTCCGATGCCGAGGTCGACCATCTCAAGGGGCTCGGCGCCGACACGGTGATCATGGGCGAGCGCGAAATCGCGCGCGGCATCGTCGAAGAAGTGCTGGGACACCCAGCGCCGTCAGGCGAAGCGCCGAAAGCGGCGGAGCGAGCGACCGCATAGTCCGCCGTGCAAGGCCCGCGTCACTCAGACGTGCTGGCCGCCATTGATGTGGATTTCCGATCCAGTCACATAGGAGGCCTGCTGCGAGCACAGGAAGAAGATGATGTCGGCGACTTCCGCTGTCGTGCCCAGTCTTCTCAGCGGAATGGTCTCAACGATCTTTTCCGTGCCCGGCGACAGGATCGCGGTGTCGATCTCGCCCGGCGCGATGGCGTTGACGCGGATGCCGTGCGGCCCGAAATCATGCGCCATCTCGCGCGTCAGCGAACCAAGTGCCGCCTTCGACGTCGCATAGGCCGTTCCGGCAAACGGGTGAACGCGGGTGCCCGCGATCGAGGTAACGTTGACGATCGAGCCTTTCGCGCTCGCCAGCTCCTTGAACAGGCCACGCGCCAGCATGATCGGTGCGAAGAAATTGACCTGGAACACGTCGCGCCAGACATGCATCGGCGTGTCGATCGAATTCATCCGGCTGTTGCCGTCCTTGAGCTTGGGCGAGATGCCGGCATTGTTGACCAGCGCGTGCAGCTGGCCGCCCTGCGCTTCCAGGCGGTGCCGGATTTCCGACACCGCGATGCCGACATCTTCCTGATCGGCGAGATCGACCTTGATATGATCCTCCGGCCCGGCCGGCCATGGGCAATCCTCGGCAAAGGCCTGGCGCGAGCACGTGATGACGCGCCAGCCCTCGCGCGAAAAGCGCTTGACCGTGGCATGACCTATGCCCCGGCTGGCGCCGGTCAGCACGATGGTTTTTCTTGTGTCGATCTCAGCCATGTCGCGGTCTCCAGCCGGAGATGTAGCGGAAGGCGATTGCGGTGGCGAGGGGCGAGTTGCCGCTCTTGGGCTACGCCCATGCTCCATGAAACAAGGCCATGTCGAGATTCAGGCCAGGCCGAGACGAGATGGGGCGCACGGAAACGCCCAGGCCGGCTGGTTCTCAATATGCTTAACCGCCGCCCAGAATGTCGAGGATCGACGTTTTGCGCTTCTTGGTCGGGCCACCGACATCGCCGGGCGGCACAGGATGCTTGATCGACGCCGTGGTGCTGTCATCATCGCTTGGCATGCCGGAGCCATCGGCATCGACAGTCTGCGCCGGGCGCGCCACGCGTAGCGGTGCAAGCGGCTGAGGGGCTCGGGCTGCGGGGGCAGCCACGGATACCGCGGGCGCCGAATGCCCGACTGAGGCGGACGGCACCGGCGGTGAGACATCGACCGACGGGATTTCATCCGGCACGATGGTGTCGGCCGGCGTCGATTTCCAGGTCCCGGGCAACGGCCGCACCGGCACGCCTTCATGTGCCGCCACCATGAACTCATGCCAGGCCTGCGCCGGCAGTGCGCCGCCGGTGACCTTCTTCATCGGGGTGCCGTCATCATTGCCGAACCACACACCGGTGGTTAGGTTGGCGGTGTAGCCGACGAACCAGGCGTCGCGCGAATTCTGGCTGGTTCCGGTTTTGCCAGCCGAGGGCCAGGCAAAGGCCGCCTTTTTCGCGGTGCCGATCTCGACCGTCCCTGTCATCATCGAGTTCATCATGCCGACGATCTCGGGTTTGACGACGCGCGGCGCGCTGCCGCCACCGCCCTCATAGAGCACCTTGCCCTCGGCGGTCGTCACCCGCCGAATGAAATGGATATCCGGCTTGTAGCCGCCATTGGCGAAGGGGACATAGGCCGATGTCAGCTCCAGCGGTGTCACTTCCGAAGTGCCGAGCGCGATCGAGGTGTTGGCCTGCAGGTCGGACTGGATGCCCATGCGATGCGCGGCTTCCACCACCGCATTCGGCCCAACTTCCATCGTCAATTGCGCAGCCACCGAATTCAGCGATTTGGCCAGCGCCGTCGCCAGCGTCACCTTGCCGAAATACTTGCCGCCGTAATTGTCGGGCGTCCAGTTGCCGATCTTGATCGGCGCGTCGTTGCGCGTGCTGTCCGGCGTGCGGCCGGCTTCCAGCGCCGCCATATAGACGAACGGCTTGAAGGCTGATCCCGGCTGGCGGCGCGCTTCCGATGCGCGGTCGAACTGGCTTGTCGAGTAGTCGTAGCCGCCGACCATGGCACGCACGGCGCCTGAATCGTCGATCGAGACCAGCGCGCCCTGGGTGACATTGAGCTTCTTGCCGCTCTCGTCGATCAGCCGGCGTATCGACTGCTCAGCGAGCTTCTGCAATGTCAGGTCGACGGTAGTATCGACGACGATATCGCCGCGCACATCGCCGATCAGGTCTGGCAATTCTTCCATGATGGTGTCGGCGACGTAATTTTCAGAGCCGGTCCAATAGGATGCCGCGCGCGTTGCCGGCGCGCTCATCGCCGACGTCAGTTCCTTGGCGCTGATCTTGCCTTCGTCGCGCATGGCGGCGAGCACCAGCTGCGAGCGCTCCTCGGCGGCCTTCGGGTCACGCGCCGGTGACAGCCGCGACGGCGCTTTCAGGAGGCCGGCAAGCAGGGCCGCTTCCGACAGGGTCACGTCACGCGCGCTCTTGCCGAAATAGCGGCGCGAGGCCGCTTCCACGCCATAGGCACCGGAACCGAAATAGACCCGGTTGAGAGACATTTCGAGGATCTGGTCCTTGGTGTGCTTGTGCTCCAGCCAAAGCGCCAAAAGCACTTCCTGCACCTTGCGCTCCAGCGTGCGGTCGGGCTTCAGGAACAGGTTTTTCGCCAACTGCTGGGTCAGCGTCGAGCCGCCCTGCGAGAAGTGACCGCCAAGCACGTTGGTCACCATGGCGCGGGAAAGACCGATAGGATCGACACCGAAATGCGAATAGAAACGGCGGTCCTCGATGGCGATGACAGCTTCTGGGATGTAGGGCGACATTTCGTGCAGGCCGACGGCTTCGCCGCCGCTCATGCCGCGATTGGCGAGCAGCTTGCCATCGACCGAGACGATCTTGATGTTGGGCGCGCGGTCCGGGATCGACCAGGTCGTGGCCGCGGGCATCTTGGCGCCGTAGTAGATGACGATGCCAGCGACGGCGATACCGCCCCAGATGCCCAGCACGAAGCACCAATAGGCCAGCCGGCCTAGCACGCTGAACAGGCCGCGCCGGCTTCTGCCGCGCCCACCACGTGATGACTTCGCCTTGGCCGTCTTGCGCTTTGCGGAGGCTTTGCGGTTGCTCGGCACGACGCGATCCTCCTCGCTCACCGAGAGCCCGCCCGAGGATTTCGCCCGTGGCGGTCCCTCGAAACTGGGTTCGATGCGGCTGTCTCTGCGGTTCGCCATGCGTTGCGCTGTCCGTCCCGTGCCTATGGCGCTCCGATTGAAGGGTAGATGCGGCGGTTTAAGGGCGGGTTAAGTTGTGCTCAAGCTCAGGCAGTTGCCGATCAACGATCGATGCCAGCAGGAAAAAAGTGAGAATTTTCTCTTCGCAGGTTACCGCCACAACGCTGTTCGATCGATCGATATCGAGACCCTTGGGGCCGCCCTCCTCGGGATTGGCCCTACCGCGCAGAAAGGTTTCCTCGTCGAGAACGGCGACAGACCGCGGCATATGATGTCCATGCCA
>JBDSLV010000119.1:0-6401 GCA_039916205.1 Mesorhizobium sp.
TGCCGCCACTATGATTTTGACGGCGTTCCTGATTTCCGCATCGCACTGGCCATGTCGCTGGTGGCCGAGAATGCCAATCCGAGCCGGCCCTTCCTCGAGCCGACGATCGCCGACAAGGCCTTCGTCAACCGGGCAATGAAAATGGCCGTCGCCAGGGAAGCCGTGCAGCTGATCGACAGCGACCGCTCGCTGATCCTCGATTCCGGCTCGACGATCCAGTATTTCGCCCAGCATCTGCGCGCCGCCTCCGGCCGCACCATCCTCACCACCGGCCTCAACATTGTCGAGACGCTGTGGGGCTGCCGGCAGCACACGGTGATGCTGCCCGGCGGCACGGTGCGCTTCGATGCCCGTGCTCTGACCGGCCGCATGGTCGAGCAGTCGCTTGAGAACATGCGCTTCGACACGGTCTATTTCGGCGCCGACAGCATCGATCCCGAACATGGATTGAGCACCTTCAACGAGGACGAGGCGCACCAGAACGCGGCCATGGCCAATGCCAGCCGGCGCCTTGTCGTGCTGGTCGACTCGACCAAATTCCGCGCTCCCAGCCTGCACCGTTTCTGCGGCATCGAGCGCATCGACACGATCGTCACGGATCGCAACATTCCAGCCGATATCGAGAGCAGCCTGCGCGACCGTGGCGTCAAGCTTCTGATCGCGGACCACACTGGTGAAGACAGCATAAAATGAGCGCCAAGCAGCAGACCCGCAACGATCCCCTCGAACGCTGGGTGACCTTCAACGAAGCGATGGCGCAGCCAGGCATCTGGCGCGGCTGGGCCGATCCGCTCGGCCAGCATGCCAAGGCGACATCGGCCTGGATCGCGGAGCGCGGCCACGCCGAGATCTGGTTCTGTGGCGCCGGCACCTCCGCCTTCATCGGCGACACGCTATGCGCCTATTTGAACGCGCCGCCGCGCCAGCCGCGCTTTCGTTCGGTGCCGACAACCGACCTGGTCAGCTGCCCCGGTAATTTTGTCCGCGCCGACCGGCGCATCCTGGTCGTGTCATTCGGGCGCAGCGGCAACAGTTCCGAGACGATCGGCGCGCTTGATCTGCTCGACGCCCATATGCCCGGCGCCGACCGCCTGCATTTCACCTGCAATGCCGCTGGTGCGCTGGCGACACGGCAGCCGGCGGGTCCCGGCGAGCAGCGCACCCTGGTGATGCCGGTCGGGACCAACGATGCCGGCTTTGCCATGACCTCGAGCTACACCACGATGCTGCTGAGCGCGCTGGCCTGTTTCGACGTGCATCCGCCACTGGCACTCGGTGAAACGCTCGGCCGCCTTGCCGATGCCGGCGAAACCGTGCTTGATGCTGCCCTGCTGGTCGCCCGTTCCGGTCGCCGGCCGCCGTCGCGGGCCGTCTTCCTCGGCTGCGGCCCCCTCACCGGATCGGCGCGTGAAAGCGCGCTCAAGGTGCTGGAGCTGGCGCGCGGCAACATTCCCACCGCCTGGGATTCGACGCTTGGCTTCCGCCACGGCCCGAAAGCCGTCGTCGACGCGGAAACCCGCGTTCATGTGCTCATGTCCAGCGACCCGCACACGCGCCGATATGACCTCGATGCCGCAAACGAAATCCGCGCCCAGTTCGGCGCCGGCTGCGCCGTTACGCTTGGCCCGGACAAGGCCAGTGTCGATCTGCATGTGCCGATGGTCGGCAACGATGCCTGGACCAGCGTGCTCTATGTGCTGGCGGCGCAGATACAGGCCATCGCCTGGTCGGACGCACTGCGCATCAATGTCGACAACCCGTTCACGGAAGGCAATCTGTCGCGCGTCGTCGACGGCGTGACGCTCTATCCCTACCCGACGGCGCGCTGAAATGTTCGGCGGCATCGACCTTGGCGGCACGAAGATCGAGGCGTGCCTGTTCGACCCCGATCTGAACGAGATCGCACGGCGCCGGGTGCCGACACCCAGGCAATCCTTCGATGAACTGCTCGACGCGCTGGTCGCCCAGTATGAATGGCTGCGCAGCGAAGCCGGAACGACCGCCCTGCCCGTCGGCGTCGGCATTCCCGGCCTCATCGAACGCGCGACCGGCCTGTCCCTGACCTCCAACCTGCCGGCCACCAACCGGCCACTGCATGACGAGCTGTCGCGCCGGTTGGGCTTTGCCGTGCCAGTCGACAATGACTGCAAGTGCTTTGCCCTGTCGGAAGCCAATGGCGGCGCCGGTGAAGGCTATGACACCGTCTTCGGCCTGATCCTCGGCACCGGCTGCGGCGCCGGCGTCTGCCACAAGGGCCGGCTGGTCGTGGGTCTGAACGGCCTGCCCGGCGAAGTCGGCCATCTCGGCATCGCCATGAATGCCGCACCGCAAGTCACCTTGCCGATGCGGCAGTGCAATTGCGGCCGTTACGGCTGCTACGAAACACTGGTTTCCGGCCCCGGCATGACGGCGCTGGCCAGGAGCCTGAAAGGGCTAGACCTGTCACCGGAACAGATCGCTGGTGGCGCGGCGGCCGGCGATGGCGACCTTGCCGAGATCCTTACCGTCTGGGCCGACATTGTCGGTGAGTTGCTGCGCACCATTCAGGGCACGATCGACCCGGACTGCATCGTGCTTGGCGGTGGCCTGTCGCGCATCGGAGGCGTCGCCGAATTGCTGGCGAGGCAAATGCCCAATCACTTCATCGGCGGCATGCGCGCGCCGGCGATCGTGGTTGCCAGGTATGGCGATTCCAGCGGCGTGCGCGGCGCGGCGATGCTGGCCGCGCGGCAGCCGGTCCATTCGGGCTGATCGTCAGGCATCGCTCAAGCGCGAACAACAGTCGAAGTCGAAAGGTCAAAATGATGTCGCCTACAACATCCCCCCTTGGCTATGTCCTGACACCATCGGGCTGGGTGCATGGTCACGTCGTCTGCGAGGATGGCCGCGTCGCCAGGATCGAGGGCGAGCCGGTGTTCGTCACTGACAAGCCGGACCTGCCCTATATACTGCCCGGCTTCATCGACCTGCATGTGCATGGCGCGCAAGGCGTCGACTATTCCAGCGGCGAGGACGCCATCCGCCAGTTCACCCGCTTCCATGCCGCCAGCGGCACTGCGGCGATGGCGCCCACCACCTCGACATCGACGGTGGAGGTCATCGAACGGTCGCTGGCCGATATCGAGAGAGTGCGGCTGTCGCCACGCCCTGATGAGCCGACCGTGCTCGGCGCCCATCTTGAAGGGCCTTTCATCAATCCGGGCAAGCTCGGCGCCCAGCGCGACATCACCCGCAAGGGAGACGCCGCCCTCGCGCTGAAATGGGCCGGCATCTGCCGCCTGGTGGTCGCCACGGTCGCCCCGGAAATTCCCGGCGGCATCGAGGTCATCGAAGCGCTGACGGCGCGCGGCTGCCGCGTGCAGGTCGGCCACAGCCTCGCTACCTTCGAAGAGACCGCAACCGGCTTCGCGCATGGCCTGTCAGGCTTCACCCATCTATTCAACGGCATGTCGGGCCTCGACCACCGCAAGCCCGGCGTCGCCGCCTATGCCTTGGCCAGGGGCCGCTATGCCGAGCTGATCTGCGACCTCAACCATGTGCATCCGGCGCTGGTGCTGGCCGCCTATCGCGCCATTCCGCGTCTCTATGCCATCACCGACGCGACCACCGCCGCCGGCTGCCCGGACGGAAACTACAATTTTGGCGGCGACCATCCGATCGTCAAGAAAGGGCTGACCATCATGCTGGCCGACGGCTCGTCGCTGGCCGGCAGCGCCATCACCATGCTCGACGCGTTCCGCAACCTGGTGTCGCTCGGCCTGTCGGTCGCGCAGGCATCCGACCTCTGCGCCACGCGCCAGGCCGAATATCTCGACCTGAGCGAACTTGGCCGGCTGGTGCCGGGCGCCCTCGCCAGCTTCGTTGTCCTCGACAGCGCGCTTGCGCTGAAATCCGTCTGGCTGCGCGGCCAACAGACCCTCTGATCAGGCGCGTCCCTCGCGCCATGCAACATCAATGGCGCGCCGACGGTCGCGGCAAGCGACGCCGTGGAACGATATCCCAGGCGGACCGTTTAACCGGTGGCGAAGGGTCCCATGAACGATGGCGCGGCAATGCCGGTGGGACGGGCGCTTTCATCGACCGAGCTTGTCAACACGATGTCGCATTTCCATCGGGCGGAAATCGCCCGGATGGCAGGATGGCGGGATCGGCTCGACAGAACGACGAACTGGGCAATTACCGTCGTGGCCGCGATGCTGTCCGTCTCGCTTTCCACCGCCAGCGCGCATCATGGCGTCTTGTTGTTTGCCATGCTTCTGGTGCTGCTGCTGCTCTGGATCGAGGCGCGCCGCTATCGGTTCTTCGACTTCTATCGTGCGCGTGTGCGCCAGTTCGAGCGCCACTATTTCGCGCAAGTGTTCTCGCCTCAGCCTGAGTTCGCATCGGACTGGCTGCTCATCGTCGCCGAAGGTCTGCGCGCACCGAAATTCCTGCTTTCGCAGCGTGTCGCCTTGGCGCGCAGGTTACGCCGCAACTACATCTATCTGTTCCTGATCCTTTTGCTGGCCTGGGTGCTTAAGATATCGACGCCCAGCCTGCAGAGCGCGGGGGTGAAGATCGGCTTCGTCGGCTCGCTTCGTGAAGCGGTGGATGGCGCCGCGCTCGGTCCCATCCCAGGCTTTGCCATCGTGATTGCCGTCGCCGCCTTTTATGCCGCCTTGCTGGTCGCCGCCTTCGTCACGGTGGGCGACGACGGAGAACTTTCTTTTGGAGACGTTCACGTCTAGTCGTCATCACTGCAACGCAACCAGTGCTCGCGCGTTACTACCACCAGTGCATTGGTGTTGAGGGATCTATGAACCGGTTGCCGGCGGCGTCGAAACGCAGTTTCGCGGCGATACTGCTCGTGGCTTTGGCCTTGGCTCTTGCATCCGGCCAGCTCTGGGCCGCGCAGCCGACCGGCCACACCTCGGGCCTTGGCGGCTCCGCAGAAGGCATATTCATCGCTGAAATCGTTCTCCTGCTGATTGTGGGCCGTGGCCTCGGCGAGATTTTTCAGCGCTTTGGCCAACCTGCGATCATGGGCCAGTTGATCGGCGGCATCCTGCTTGGCCCGTCGCTGTTTGGATGGCTTTGGCCATCGGCGCAGCACCTGATCTTTCCAACAGAACCGGCGCAGAAGAGCATGATCGATGCCGTCTCGCAGCTCGGCATCCTGCTGCTTCTGCTGCTGACCGGCATGGAGACCGACCTGCGGCTGGTGCGCCGGGTGGGTGCTGCCTGTTTCTCGATCTCCGTCACTGGTGTCATCGTGCCTTTCGCCTGCGGTTTCGCGCTGGCGCAAGTCCTGCCGGACAGCCTGTTGCCCGACCCGACGCAGCGCATCGTCGCCGGGCTGTTCCTCGGCACGGCGCTGTCGATTTCCTCGGTCAAGATCGTCGCCATGGTGGTGCGTGAGATGAATTTCATGCGCCGCAACCTCGGCCAGGTCATCATCTCCTCGGCGATCATTGAAGACACGATCGGCTGGCTCGTCATCGCCATCACCTTCGGCATCGCCACCAATGGCAGCCTGCAGGTGCTGCCGCTCATCACCACGGTCGCCGAAGTGGCGCTGTTCATGGTGTTTTCCTTCACGCTTGGCCGACGCCTGGTGTTCACGCTGATCCGCTGGACCAACGACACGTTCCGCAGCGAATACGCTGTCATCACAGTCATCCTAATCATCATGGGTGTGATGGCGCTGATCACCAACATGATCGGCGTCCATACCGTGCTGGGCGCCTTTGTCGCCGGCATCCTGATCGGCGAATCGCCGATCCTGTCCGATCACATCGAGGGCCAGTTGCGCGGCGTCATAACCGCGCTGTTCATGCCGATCTTCTTCGGCATGGCCGGGCTTTCGGCCGACCTCACCGTGCTCGCCGATCCGACGCTGGCCATGCTGACCGTGGCACTGGTGCTCATAGCTTCAATCGGCAAGTTCGGCGGCGCCTTCATCGGCGGCCGGTTCGCCGGCATGTCGCTCAAGGAAGCCACCGCCGTCGGCAGCGCCATGAACGCGCGCGGCTCGACCGAAGTGATCGTCGCCAGCATCGGCCTGTCGATGAACATCCTCTCCCACAACCTGTTCACCATGATCGTCACCATGGCGGTCATCACCACGCTCGCCATGCCGCCCATGCTGCGCTGGGCGCTCGGCCGCCTGCCTGTCGGCGACGACGAGAAGCAGCGCGTCGACCGCGAATTGCTGGATGAGCGCGGCTTCATCTCCAAGCTCGAGCGGCTGCTCCTGCTGGTCGATGACAGCAGCGTCGGCAAGTTCACCGCCTATCTCGCCGGGCTGGTCGGCGGCGGCAGCGGGATGCCCACCACCTTGCTGCACCTCAAGGGCGGACACATCGCCGGTCCGGCCGGCAACAAGGGGCCGGAGCGGACCTTGAAGGAAGTGAAGAAGGGCG
>JBDSLV010000120.1:0-7777 GCA_039916205.1 Mesorhizobium sp.
GGCGTCCGCAAGCCACAGCGCCAGCGGCCGGCTGCCCGGCCGCAACCGCAGGCTTTTTGTCGCGACGGCCGCTGCGGCGCGGACAGCGCTCCCCTCGCCGCGCAACTGATCGCTGGCATGGGCAAAAACGTCCTGCAGGGCGTCATCCATGCGTAGCCCGAGCATGTCGGCCAGCTTGCTCGGCCAGGCCTTGCTGTCCACTGCCGCCGGCGTGCCCAAAAATCGCCAGGCGAGGTACAAAAGACCGGCGGGACCGGGATCGTCGCCATCGCGGCGCAGGTAAAAGTGATCGCGCAGTGTGTTTTCGTCTTCGGTGCGGGCCGTTGTCGCGGGCAAGGGCCGCGGCACAGGTCAGTGCCAGGCGCTGGCGCCAGAGGCTGCCGATGGCGTGGGTGTCGCGGGCGATCGGGTGCAGGGCGGCGAGCGCCGCGCCGGCGAGAAAGCTGGCGTCGCCAGCATTGTTGTCCCCCGCCTCGACCCGCGCCCAGGGCGGCAACGGCGGGAAGGTTGATGGGGTTTCCTGGGTGGTTCGTGGGCGACTCGGCATGGCGCGAGCATAACCACGTGCGGCGGTTAATGCCACAATAGTCGCAAAAAACCGCCGCGCCTGTCGTGAGGGACAAAAGACCGATAATGTTGCATTATCGTTCGTTTTGTTCTTTATAGAGGAAATGGCCGTTTTCGTCGATCTCAAGCGGGAAAAACTCCTCGATCCAACCTCCGGGCCGTCCCACGCCACAGGGGCGGAGGATGATGTTTCGGACGCGCGGCCGTCGGCGGTCGACGTCCAGATCGCCGACGACTTGCCCGATATAATCGACCTCGTCCTGGAGATGGGCCGGTCGGCCAATGAACCCTTGGACAAGCCGCCCTCCCCTCCCTCGCTTACATCAGCGCCGGCGCGCGGCTCTGAGCCAATGTTTGGCCTGCCGGCGCATCTGGAAACGCTCGCCGATCGCGCCCGCGATTATGTCGAGGCGGCAAGTTCGGCCAACACGCGGCGTGCCTACGCCGCCGACTGGAAACATTTTTGCGCCTGGGCGCGGCGCCAGAACCTGGAGGTGCTGCCGCCCGATCCGCAGACCGTCGGCCTCTACATCACCGCCTGCGCCTCTGGAAGTACCGTAGGCACGGCGACCAGGGACAAAAAGCCGAACTCTGTCTCTACCATCGAACGCCGCCTTTCCTCCCTGACCTGGAATTATACGCAGCGCGGCCAGCCGCTCGATCGCAAGGACCGCCACATCGCTACCGTCATGGCCGGCATCCGCAACAAGCACGCCGCCCCTCCCCGGCAGAAGGAAGCGATCCTGCCAGAAGATCTCATTGCCATGCTGGAAACGCTCGATCGTGGCACGCTGCGCGGCCTGCGCGACCGCGCCATGTTGCTTCTGGGTTTTGCCGGCGGGTTGCGCCGCTCCGAAATCGTCGGCCTCGATGTCGACCGCGACCAGACGGAAGATGGTTGCGGCTGGATAGAGGTTCTCGACAAAGGTGTGCTCGTGACGCTGCGTGGAAAGACCGGCTGGCGCGAGGTCGAGATTGGCCGTGGTTCTGCCGATACCACCTGCCCGGTCGTTGCGCTGCAGACCTGGCTGAAATTCGCACGCATCGCCCACGGACCGTTGTTTCGAAGGGTGACAGGGCAAGGCAAAAAAATCGGCGCCGAGCGGTTGAACAGCCAGGAGGTGGCCAGGCTTGTGAAGCGCAGCGCCCTTGCCGCCGGTGTGCGGCGCGATTTGCCGGAGGGTGAGCGCGGAACAAAATTCTCCGGCCATTCGCTGCGCGCCGGTCTCGCCTCCTCGGCCGAGGTCGATGAGCGTTATGTGCAAAAGCAGCTCGGTCATGCCTCAGCCGAAATGACCCGCAAGTACCAGCGGCGGCGCGATCGGTTTCGTGTCAATCTCACCAAAGCGAGCGGGCTGTAGGGACAAAAGGCTCCCTCCCCTGCGCTGCCTGACACACAAGACAGTGTGTCCCGATGGGTCGCTCAGCTGTTCGGTGTGATCAGTTTCAATGATGGAAAATATGTACGATATCGCCCGACATCGCGCGTCAGCAACGGAAGCTGGCCGACAGCCGCGTGGGCACCAATGAAGAAGTCAGGCAACACACCAGTCCGTGAGCCACCCAACTTGCGATATTGCGTGAACACCTTGCCGGCGAGAAAGAGAGCTGCTCGCGGCATCGGGATAATTTCTAACCCGGCCTTATCGAGGAAACCATCAAGATCCTCGATACGATTGTAGCGAACCGCAAGCTCTGCGTAGACCACATCATTGATCAGTAGCGGCCCGTCGAGACTTGCCGCCTCGAGCTGGGCAATGGACCAGTCCGCCCAATTTGGATCATCGGTAACAAGGTCCAGCAACACATTGGTATCGACCAGCGTCACGCTTCGCCACGCGTAAGCGCCATGATTGCGTCAGTGTCGAGACCCGTACCGGCGTGGCCCCTCAATCTTGCAAAGCGGCTCGTCTGCTGCTTTTTGTCGGCCCGCGCAAGCACCACGCTGCCGTCGACTGCGCGGCGAAAATCCACCTTGCTTCCGGGAACAATCCCAAGCAGATCGCGGACCGGTTTAGGGATGGTCACTTGTCCCTTTGCAGTAACTGTAGCGGTCATGTTCGGTCCTCGGTAATGCCAGATTTCTTGAAGGTATTACCTTGCGGGCTGGATTTCAATCCTTGGAATGCAGTATCATTCAGCCGCCTCGATCGAACATCAGCACGGCCACGCGTCCGCGGAGCTGACCCGCAAGTACCGGCGGCGGCGCGATCGGTTTCGCGTCAATCTCACTAAAGCGTCCGGGCAGCGAGGCAGAAGAGCCCCTCCCCGCTTTCAGTGTGCTGCCAGCGCTGACTTGTCGCTGGCGACTTCATCTTTGGCAGACAAGGCACGCAGCACAGCCTCTGGCTCCCTTTCCATGATGCGAAGCAAGGTGCGAGCGGCCCCACTCGGCTGTCGCTTGCCCTGCTCCCATTTCTTGTAGCCGGACGGACTGGTTCCAAGCACGGTCGCCATCTCGTCCTGGGTGAGATCGAGCTTCTGGCGGATAGCCTTCGCATCAACCGTACCAACGTCCACGCTGTGCACTCCAATGCCGGGAACGTCCTTGCCCTGCGCATGAGCCAAAGCCTCCGACATAGCCTGGATCAGATCCGCACCGAATTTTGTCATCTCGCTCATGTCCTGCCCCTGTTCGCTGCCTTGATCGCCTTTGCGAATGCTGCGACTGCCTTGGCCTCGTCGGTTTCAGATCGACCTTCTCGTTCTTTCCATAGGCCAAGAGCGCATAGATCGGTGCGTTGTCACTGTACCAATAGTAGATGACCCGCGCTCCACTCCGCTTGCCCTTGCCCTTGCCTTTGGCGCCGAACCGAACCTTTCGAATGCCGCCCGTTCCCGTATCTCATCACCAACCTGCGGGTTGGCCGCCAGAAAATCGATCAGTTCCTTCCGCTCATCCTCGGTAAACACTTCGGCCGCCTGCTTGATGAACAATGAAGTCTCGGCGACTTTCTGCATGTTGATCCTATAACCCAATGGGTTACCCTATGGCTCGCGAGAGGTCGTGTGTCAATGGCATCGCAGCATCGCGTCAACTCCCGGAAGACCGATTGACGACGTTGGTCGCCGGCATATCGGGATCGAACCAAACGCTTTCGGCTCGCGATATTGCCTCCCATCTTGAGTCACATCCGCTGGCTTGAAACCTTGGCGTCGCCATATTCATCCGGTCATCCTCGCCGTTGCCACATTGGCCTTCAGCGCCGCCATAAGCATCGGTCCGACCGAGAATTGCCCTGCCCGCGCTTTGTCGGTCAGCACCCGCAAATATCCGCCAGCGGAGTTAATGTGCTGCGCCCTCTCCAGCATGCAGGCAATCACGATCGCGGCGACCTCCTGGCCCATCACATGGCAAGCCTCCTCATAAGCCGAGGGTGAAACGCCCAGGTAGCCCCGCACCTGCGTGGCCGTAATCATCAGATCCCGCCAGCTTCTGATCCCATCTAGGGCATAGCCCGAAATTTCCGGGCAGGCCTTCAGCACAAGCCCTAGCGGATAGCCTTTCGGCTTCTCGGCGGCTGCCGGTCTTGGTTCGGCCGTCACCCTGCTTTGTTCTAAAGCCGGTTCAAATACAAAAATGGAGTCTGTGTTTGAATCAGATTGCTGCCGCTCACTTTGGGACTCATTGCCGCTAGGATTCGTGGAATTCATGAAGCTTTCCAGCATCATATCCACTTCGTCATGGAGTGTGGTCAGATCGGCAACGATCGCCTCCAGGTCAGACAGCGCTGCCCGCCGCGGAATTGCGTCCACGATGGCTCTAAAACGCCTCCAGATGGCTCCCCAGTCGCCAGGAGCGCCCTCCTCGATCGCAGCCTCAACCAGCTTGTGAATGTCCCGGCGATGGAGCGTGATCCGTTCCCGCATCAATTTGAGCGCCCGGCTGTCGCTGCGGACCTGCTCGGCCGCACGCTGAAACTCCGCGGCCCGCGTCAGCAACGGCGCCACCGAGAACCCGAAGGCTTCCTCGACCGCGCCGCCCTTTCCCTTCCGAGCGAACCTTTTGCCGTTGGCACTGTCCCTGCGGATGATCAAACCGCAACTCACCAGCTCTGCCAGGTTCCTGCGCAGTGTGGAATCGGCCATGCCGTGCGCCCGCAATGACAACTGCGCGTTCGACGGAAAGACCATCAGGCCGTTTTCCTCGCTGATTTCATTGTCCGGATAGAAAGACAACAGCCCGCTCAGCACGGCCAGCGCGCGATCTCCCACACCAACAATCGACTTCCCCTCACAGAGCCAGCGATAGACCTGCCACTTCTCGACGAGGGCCCCCGCTGGAACCTCCCGTGCCGCCGCGTTCGCCTGCACCAAGGCAAGTGTCATCGGCCGCCGCCCAAAGGGCGTCGTTGCTAATTGTTGCGTCATGGCTTTCCTCTTTAGCCTTTAGGCAAAATGAAAGCGCACACCAAAATGGCGTCCATCTCCTAACGGAGACCCTTGACTGTGATTCGCGGAAGTGAGATTCTCGTTGTCGCCAAACGAACGAGAGGGGCTTCCGAGACGCTGTTTCGGGGGCCTTTCTTTTTACCTCATGCTACCTCTGTGTTTGTTGCACCGTCGTTTGGCTTCGGCCGAGGCCTCCGCCGATCCCAGAGCTTTGCTACCCCTTGTCAGCTGACAAGGTTTTGCGCGCGACGCTGAAATCACACATCGCCCTCACGAGCGAAAAATCTTTTCATCAGCTTCGGCAGTTCCTCTTCAAGGAAGACGCTGAATGCGGGAGAGTGCGCGTCTAAGACCGAGAGCTTAACGTCACCGCTTGAAAACGTCGCCTTCCCTACGACTTTGCCTGCAGGACTCTTGAGCTCCAGGTCGTTGCGCGGCCTCGCAGCCGGCTTCTTCACCGCTGCCGCCAACGCCGCCTTAAACCTGTCATCTGAAGTGCGGCCAAATACCTTGTCATCTGACAAGGTTTTCCGTAATCGACCGAGCACCGAAGGGTCCTCGCTAATTGCAGTCGCCAGGGCAACCCACCGCGGCCGCCCGATCTTGGGAGCCCGGCCGATCGCCTCTATCAAATCAACCGGTAGGGCGCGGGAAACCGCCCTGAGACGCGCAAGCTCGGGATCGTCAATCGACAAAGCCGCACGAATATCCCGGGCCTTTATTCCGGCCTCGTCCATCCGCCAAGCGAACATAGCACGCTCGATCCAGCTTAGATCTTGCCGTGCCGCATTCTCGATGCCCTGTGCCACGACGAGCTCGCTGTCCGACAGCGCTAGAACCATAGCCTTGACCTTAGTGCCAAGATCTAACGCTGCCCGCCAACGGCGATGCCCATAAACGACCTGGTAGCGACCTTCGGACGTTGGATGCCGCCGAACTTGGATCGGTACTTTCTGGCCTTCCTCCGAAATTAGCTTCTTGAGGGCCTCGAAGTCGAAGTCATTGTCATCAGCCAAACGATCCGGAAATGGAGATGGATCTATGAGCGTCGGGTCGAGTTCGGCCCCGCCACCAGCATCTACCAGCGCTTGGAGCCGGTCACGCTCCTCCCGCAACTCAGTAAGGGATCTTTGGGTCGCTCCTATGACGCCGGCGCCGACCCGGGGCAGCAGTTGCACCGGCAACGGAGGTTTTGCTTCCCCCGCGGTCGACGATTCTGGAGCGCCCACATCCGGCTGCGAAAAGGAGCCGAAATTCGCCAAGATCGACTTTCCGGAAGGGCGCTTGCTCATCATGCCCGTCCCCAGCTTTGCTTGATCAAGCCAAGAATTTGATCGTTTACCGCATCGATCGATTCCCGGGCGCGCTTAGCGGTCGCAGCTGAAATGTTGCCGGATTCCAGCTCGTACAGAGTTCGCTTCGCCAAGCCAGCCGTTTCGATCGCCGCGCTCTCGACCGCGGTCGATGTGAGCACGTCCTCGGTGAAGAGGTGCCGAAGCATAGTCACTACATGGACTTGCGATTGGTCCATTGGATCATGCCGAGTGACAATGTACCGCAGAAAGTCCTGTCTCATCGTGGCGCCGGCATCGCGAATGACAGAGATCAGATCGCCCATCATCAGGAGGAACTGGCTCATAGACATCACGTCGAGCATTGCCGGGTGCACAGTGACAAGAAGGCCGGTCGCGGCGTAGATCGCGCCGAGCGTCAAAAACCCGAGGGAAGGGGGCGTGTCCAAGATGACGATGTCATAGGCATCTTCAACCTCGGCAAGAGCCAGGCGCAGCCGCTCAAAGAAGATGCTGTCGGAGCCGGTCTGCCGTTTTGAAAGGAACCGCGGCGTCTCGTGCTCGTACTCCATGACCTCAATGTTCCCGGGGATCAGGTCGATTCCGGTAAAATACGTCGGCCGGATTATCTCGGCGATCGGCCGCCGCTCTTCATCGTAGCGTAGCGCCGCATAAATGGTCTCATTGTGCTGGACATCCATTTCCGGCTGCGCGCCAAACATTGCAGACAGCGATGCCTGAGGATCTAGATCGATCGCGAGCACGCGATAGCCGTAGAGCGCCAGATAGTGCGCGAGGTGAGCACTCGTCGTCGTCTTCGCGCTGCCACCCTTGAAATTGGCGATCGCCAGAATTTGGAGATGTTCGCCTTCGCGACGATGCGGTAGGAACCGCAACGCCTCGGCCGGTCGCTGCGCCGCGAACAACTCCCGGAGCTCGTTGATCTGAGCCAGCGTATAAACCCGGTGATTGTTGTCGAGCCGCGCGGGAACAGGGCCTTTCCCTTCATTCGACATTAGCTTGAGTGTCGACTCAGGTATCGACGTCAATCTAGAAACCTCATGAATCATGAAATTCCTCAGGCTTTTCTGCGCGTTCGGGGGATACATCTGCTGGCGGCGCGCCTGCAGATGCTCAGAGAGCATGCTGGCGTGCCGGACGATCTTGTCCGCGGGATCCTCGCCCTGCATCGTGGATAAGGCTTGTACGGCCATTGTCGATTCGAATCCCCTTTGTCGGCCTACATGCGATTTATCGCCCTCTGCCCGACAAAAGTAGGCCACGATTCTGTCCAACCGTCCAGAGCATTAAGGTTAACAGATACTTAACGGCCGCACGGAGAGGCACGTTAAGCGGCCTCCTGAACTCCACTTTCCCATGCATTAACAACGACATCGGGCACTTTGGGACAGAAACGCCGATCACGAGCCGCTAATACTTTTGCTAGTGCACTGAGCGGTTAAACTTGAGCCACGACGAGTTCAGTAGGCGCTTTAGGCAGGGACTCACGTCAATCCGGGAGCGAA
>JBDSLV010000121.1:0-11079 GCA_039916205.1 Mesorhizobium sp.
CTGATGGCGGCGCTGGAGGAAGCGGGCATCGGGCCCGAAGTCGTCATCGCCGAATTCGGCAGTGAACAATTCGAGGTGACGAATGAGCCAGCAGACGCTCTGACCGCGGCGGACCGGGCTGTCGCAATCCGCGAAATCACCCGGGAATTGGCGCACAATGCCGGTTGGCGCGCCAGCTTCGCCCCCAAGCCCGCTCCCGACGCTGTCGGTAACGGCGTGCATATCCATTTCAGCTTTGTCGACGAGGCCGGCAAGCCGGCGACCTATGATCCGGCGCAACCAAGTGGCCTCTCCAGCAAGGCCGGCGCCTTCTGTGCCGGCGTGCTGCGCCATCTGCCGGCGATCACCGCGATGACGGCGTCGAGCGTGTCGTCGTTCTACCGGCTGAAGCCGCACAACTGGAGCTCGTCCTACACCTGGCTGGCCGATCGCGACCGCGAGGCGACGCTGCGCATCTGCCCGACGGTGACGATCGGCGGGCGCGACCCGGCACGGCAATACAATGTCGAGTACCGGGCTGCCGATGCCACCGGCAATCCCTATCTGTCGCTGGCGGCAATCGTGCGCGCCGGGCTGGAAGGGCTGAAAGCCAAACTGCCATCACCGCCGCTGGTCACCGGAGATCCGACCCTGATGAGCGACGCGGAACGGGCAACGCTCGGCCTGGTGCGCTTGCCGGAAACTCTACCGGCGGCGCTGGACGCGCTGCTGGCCGACAGCACGGTCACCGGCTGGTTCGCACCGGCCTTCATCGAGACTTTTGTCGGCGTCAAGCAGCACGAGAGCGAACGCATGGCCGGGCTCGACCCGGGTGCGGTCTGCGATGTCTACCGGACGCTCTATTGATGACTGCACAGCCTGAAAAAGACTGGCCGGCCGCCGTCAAGGTCATCAATGAAAGTGGCCGCTCGGACATCGTGCTGTTGTGCGAGCATGCGTCCAACCACATGCCGGCCGAATATGGCCGGCTGGGGCTCGACGCCAGGCATCTGCAGCGCCACATCGCCTGGGATGTCGGCGCCGCCGAGGTGACGCGGCTGTTGTCAGCGCGGCTCGATGCACCTGCTTTCCTGAGCGGCTATTCGCGGCTGCTGATCGATCTCAACCGTCCATTGGGGACCAAAGGCAGCATCCCGTTGCTGTCGGAAGACACCGACATTCCCGGCAATGCCGGCATTGATCCGGAGGAACGGAACCGCCGCGCCGAGCGCATGTTTGCCCCGTTCCATGATCGTGTTGCGGCCCATCTCGACCGCCGGGCGAAAGACGGCAGACCGACGCGGATCGTGACGATCCACTCTTTCACGCCGGTCTTCCTGGGCGTATCCCGCCCATGGCATGCCGGTGTGCTCTATGATCAGGCCGCCGATCTCGGCGAGGCCCTGCTTGCCGGCCTGCGCACCGATACGACCCTCAACGTCGCCGCCAATGTACCCTACGTGATTAGCCGCGACGCCGACTATGCCGTGCCGATCCATGGCGACGATCGAAACATACCCGCGGTCCTCGTCGAAATCCGGCATGATCTGTTGTCGAGCCGCTCCGGCACCGAGGAATGGGCGGACCGGCTGGCGGCGGCGCTGCCCGCACGGCAGACGGAGACGATGTCGTGAGCAATCTGAGCCTGCGCGAGCGCGACAGCGCGACCATCGCGCAGATCGGCAAGCTGCGCTTTTCACCGCTCAGCGTTGTTGGCGGCAAGGGCAACCGGCTGATCGAGGAAGGCGGCCGCTCGCTGCTCGACCTCTCGGGGTCCGCTGGTCCCGCTATTTTGGGCTACGGCCACCCGGCAATCGTCGAAGCGGTCGAAACGTCGGTCCGCAACATGGCCGGCGCCAGTCTTTTGCTCTATCCGAACGAACCGGCCGTCTCGCTTGCCGAGAGGCTGTTGGCCATCACACCGGGAGACGGCGAACGGCGTGTCTGGTTCGGCCATTCCGGCTCGGATGCCAACGACTGCGCCGTGCGCGTGCTGCAGGCGGCCACCGGCCGCTCGCGCTTCATCTCGTTCATCGGCTCCTATCACGGCAACCTCTCGGGCTCGATGGGCATCAGCGGGCACACCGCCATGACCCACACGCTGCCAAGGCCGGGCGTGCTCCTGCTGCCCTACCCTGATCCCTATCGGCCAAACTTCAGCGCCGATGACGTGCTGGCGTTGCTTGACTACCAGTTCGAGACCACCTGCCCGCCGCACCAGGTCGCGGCCATCTTCATCGAGCCGCTGATGTCGGATGGCGGCCTGATCGTGCCGCCGCCCGGATTCCTCAAGGCGCTGCAGGAGCGTTGCCGCAAACATGGCATCAAGATCGTGCTCGACGAGGTCAAGGTCGGCCTTGCCCGCAGCGGCATGATGCACTGTTTCCAACATGAAGGCCTGACACCCGACCTCGTCGTGTTCGGCAAAGGCATCGGCGGTGGCCTACCGTTGTCAGCCGTCATCGGCCCCAAGGAGATCATGGACCATGCTCCGGCCTTCGCGCTGCAGACGACCGCCGGCAATCCGGTGGCGACGTCCGCCGGCAATGCAGTGCTGAGAACGATCGAGGCGGAAGCCCTGGTCAAGCGCTCGGCGCGCATCGGCACGTTGTTTTCCGATGCGCTGAGGGCGTTGAGCGAAAAACACGAAATCATCGGCGACGTTCGCGGGCGTGGTCTCGCCATCGGCGTCGACCTGGTCAAGGACCGCAAGACGCGCGAGCCGGTGGCGGCAACGACGACGGCCAAGATCATCTATCGCGGCTACGAACTGGGCGCGGCCTTCAGCTATGTCGGACTGAAAGCCAATGTGCTCGAGTTCATGCCGCCGCTGACGCTGACC
Source organism: Mesorhizobium sp. (assembly GCA_039916205.1). Taxonomy (GTDB): domain Bacteria; phylum Pseudomonadota; class Alphaproteobacteria; order Rhizobiales; family Rhizobiaceae; genus Mesorhizobium. The sequence goes on from JBDSLV010000121.1 coordinate 2,822, forward strand.
GAGGACGAGGTGGCCGAGGGGGCGGCAATCGTCGATCAGTCGATCACGGACGTCATGGCCGGCAAGGTCACTGACGCCGATGTTGCCTCTTTCATGATGTGGTGACGGCCGCCCTCACCGTCCCAAATGGGATATATGACTGATGTGGATTTTGCGGTTGATTGCGAACTCAACCTTTCGAGATCGCGGTCCACGGCATGCCACGTACGCTTCAAACAACGCCCAGGCAGGATGGGTTTCGTGCCCCCGGCGAATTCGAGCCCAAGGCGGGCTGTTGGCTGATCTGGCCTGAGCGCCCCGACACCTGGCGGCTAGGCGCCAAGCCAGCGCAGAAACTGTTTGCCGCCGTCGCCGTTGCGATCGCGCAAAGCGAACCGGTCACCATCATCGCCTCGCAGAAGCAATGGCAGAATGCGCGGGTCCGTCTGCCCGAACATATCCGCGTGGTCGAGATGTCGACCAATGATTCCTGGCTGCGCGATTGCGGCCCCAATTTCGTCGTCAACGATCATGGCGACGTGCGCGGCGTCGACTGGACCTTCAACGCCTATGGCGGTTTCGACGGCGGGCTCTATCACCCATGGGATCTCGACGACGCGGTGGCCCGCAAGATACTCGAGACCGAGCATATGGACCGCTACCGGTCCTCGCTGATCGCCGAAGGTGGCGGCCTGCAATGCGATGGCCAGGGCACGCTGATCACCACCGAACAATGCCTGCTCAATCGCAACCGCAACGCCCGTCTCGGCAAGCCCGAGGTGGAGCGGCAGTTGCAGGCCTATCTCGGGGTCGACAAGATCATCTGGTTGCCGCGCGGCATGGCCTTTGACGAGACCGACGGCCATGTCGATGACCTCTGCTGCTTTGTCCGCCCCGGCGTCGTCGCGCTGAGCTGGACTGACGACCGCGACGATCCGCAATATGAAATCGTCCGGGAAGCGGAAGACATCCTGCGCGCGGCCACCGACGCTCGCGGCCGGCCGCTTGAGATTCATCGGCTCTACCACCCACTGCCGAGCGAAATGACGGCGGAGGAAAGCGAGAGCATCGATCTCGTGGACTCGACCTGGGCGCGGCCGGCCGGCAATCGTGTCGCCGCCAGCTACATCAACTATTACCCAGGCAACAGCGTGGTGGTGGTGCCGGAATTCGGCTGCGACCTTGACCGAGGCGCAAAGGCGACACTTGCCGGCCTGTTTCCCGATCACCGGATCATCGGCATAGGAAACTCGCGCGAGATACTGCTCGGCGGCGGCAATGTGGCTTGCATTACCTTGCCGGTCTACGCCGGGCGAACGGCTTCATAGGTTACGGGTTTCAGGCCAAGAGGAGAACGAGATGCGTATTGCGATTGTCGCCGGCATGGCTGCCATGCTTGTCGCCGGAGCGTCCATGCCAGCATGGGCAGACGACGAGAAGGTGGTCAATGTCTTCAACTGGTCCGACTATATCGCGCCCGACACCGCCGAGAAATTCGAGAAGGAAACAGGCATCAAGGTTCGCTACGACGTCTACGATTCCAACGAGATTCTGGAGACCAAGCTGCTTGCCGGCGGCACCGGGTATGACGTCGTGTATCCCTCGGCCTACCCTTTCCTGAAGAACCAGGTTGCGGCAGGCGCCTTCCAGCCGATGGATCGCGCGAAAGTGCCAAACTTCACCAAGCTCGATCCGCAAGCGCTGTCGCTGATCAGCGGAGCCGACCCGCAGAACGAACACGCGGTCCCCTATATGATGGTCACCGATGGCGTCGGCTACAACGTCAAGGCGGTGAAGGCGCGCATGGCCGATGCACCCATCGATTCGCTCGACATGATCTTCAAGGTCGATGTCGTCAAGAAATTCGCCGATTGCGGTGTCACCATCCTCGACGCGCCAACCGAAATCCTGCCGATCGCGATGAACTATCTCGGTCTCGACCCGCATTCGACGGATCCGGCCGATCTCGCCAAGGCCGAGGCGCTTCTGGTCAGCGTGCGGCCCTACATCCGCTACTTCCATTCGTCGAAATACATCAACGATCTGGCCAATGGCGACATCTGCGTCGCCCTCGGCTGGTCAGGCGACGTCCTGCAGGCGCATACGCGCGGTGTGGAAGCCGGCAATGGAGTGGATGTTGCCTATTCCATCCCCAAGGAAGGAACGGTGGTCAATTTCGACACGATGGCTGTCCCTAGAGATGCGCCACATCCCGACAACGGTTTGCTCTGGATCAACTTCAACTTGCGGCCGGACATCGCGGCGGCAAACTCGAATTATGTTTCCTATGCCAATCCTGTGCCGGAAGCCCGTGCCCTGATGGATCCGGCAGTGGCCAACAACCCCGGCATCTATCCGCCCGAGGCGGTAAGGGCCAAGCTGGTGGTGGTGCAAACCAGCGACAGCAAGACGCTGCGTGCTCAAAACCGCGTATGGACGAAGATCGTCTCAGGGCAATAACGCCAAGCCCAGGTCAGCTTGCCAGTCTCGGCGCAACGATGGCTGGCGCACGTAGCGCCATAAGTTCGACCTGGGAGTGAACACCCAGCTTGCCGTAGATGCTCTTGATATGGTTGCGAACCGTGCCTGACGAGATGGCGAGGCGGCGCGCGATGGACTTGGCGCAGCCGCCCGCCAGCAGCAAACGCGCAATCTCGGTTTCCCGCGTGCTGAGCGCCGAAAAATCGCCGATGGCAGCCGAGCGGTGGCCGCCGCAGCCTAGCAGATGCCACAGCCTGTCCAGCAACATGCGTGTCGCGGCGTTCGCCGCTTGGGCAATGGACAGTTCAGCCTCGCTGAAAGGCGGTGCGCCTCTCCTGCGCCAATAGGTAATGAAGCCCGCCGTCGAGGCGTCGAGATTAAACACGCCGGTGATCTCATCGCAGCTTTCCGACGGATCGTAGAACTCGCGATAGTATCGGCTGCGCTCGAAGTCATGTGTGGCAAGTGACGCCAGCGGCAAAAGAAAATCATCCGCGGATCGGGTGAAAAGCTGGAAGAACGGATCGTGCCTGTAGCTGAGCGCATCGTAGGCGCGGTTCCAGCGATCCGGGCCGCCCTCATCAATGGTCACCGGCGCGGTGCCGCGATTGTAGAGGCCGATATAGACGCGATCGGACGCAAACAGCTCTCGTGCTCCGGCCGAGACGAGATGTTCGGGGGTTTGCGCGCTCGCGGCGGCGGCGACGGCCACGCTCCATCGTTCAAACTGGCCGGCGGACAAACTGAGCTGCATGATCAACGATCCTACGCGAAGATTTCCGCCAGTTCCTCGACGCTGGTGCCTTCCCTGACCTGACGCAATTCGACATAGGTCGCCGCGGTGGCGATCGACAGTAGCATCGAGGATGCGGTCGACACCAGCGCCGCCCCGACAGCGCCGACAATCCCTCCCAGCAGGAGGGTGATGGTGCCGAGCACCATCTGGATGGCCATCACCGCGAGAAACAAGACGACAAAAAGACCGAACAGCGGCCAGCGGTTGCCTTTGGTCAAGACACGGCTGCGCGACATCGAGCCGAGCACGCCGAGCCGCTCCTGGATCAAGACCGGCACCGCGACACACCAGCCAAGCCACAGTATCACGCCTGGCACGAACAGCAGCAGGGCGCCAAGCCCCGCGCCCAAAGCGACGAGAAGGCCGACGCCAAGGGTCGGCAGCAGGTAGCGCACGGCGATCTGAAGACAATCGCCAAAGGACGGCTGCTTGCCGTTCATGTCCTCGATGGTTGCCCGCACAAGCGCGGACTGAAGCAGCAGCGCCAGGACAAACGATATCAAACCGACGCCGAACGTAACCGAAAAGCCGCTAAACATCATGCTTGGGTCAGGCGCTGCGTTGGGCGCGCCCAACGCAATTTTCGTTGCCACCGACTGGGTCCAAAGCTGAAGAACAAGCGCTGGCAATCCTGAAAAAAGCGCGGCCATTCCCAGGCAAAGAACAATATTGCGGCTGATGACCGAGAACGTGTTGTTGAAGACCCTGCCAATGCTGAATCTTTCTGGCCCATCCAATGTTGCCGAAGTCATCGCGCGTCCCCCTTGCTCTACCGCCGGATGCCGGTAAATCTGCCAAGATTGGCGACTGGCGTCCAGCCCACTTGCAATTATTGCGGTGCATTGCCAGTGTCTGCGCGGAACCGCAGGTTGCAGGGGGAGCGAGCGAAGTGGCGACGCCGGACACAGCCGGAGCCGAATGGCTGGCGAAGGTGCACAAGCAACTTCTCGCCGACGATTCGATCCAGTTCGACCTGCCGGCCTATGTGGCGCCCAAGCCGCCCGAATGGCTGAAGCCGCTGACTGACATGCTGTCCTGGCTCGGCCCTTACATGATCTACCTGTTCTGGGGCGCCGTGATCATCGGCGCGGCGATCATCCTGCTGCTGATCCTTCTCGAGATAAAAGGCATCGCCTGGCAACTGCCCTGGCGCAAGCCGCGCAAGGAGGCAGGGGGGCAAGCTTCCTGGCGCCCCGACACCGGCGCCGCGCAGATCCTGCTGTCGGAAGCGGACGCCCTGGCGGCGCATGGGGCTTACGACGAAGCGGTGCATCTCCTGCTTCAGCGCAGTGTCGCCGACATCGCCAACCGGCTGCCCGATTTCCTGCGCCCATCGCTGACCTCACGCGACATCGCCAGTGCCCCTTCACTGCCGGCGCGGGCGCGGGCCGCATTCAGCCAGATCGCGCGCATTGTCGAGGCGGCCTTGTTCGCGCGCCGGCCGGTCGGTGTCGAGGGCTGGCGGGAAGCGCGCGCTGCCTACGAGCAATTCGTGTTCCGGGATGCCTGGGCATGAGCGCGGTTCCGGCCGGAGACGCCGCGCAGGAACCGTTCAGCCGCAAGACGCTGTTTTGGGGGATTTTCGCCAGCCTGCTGGCTGCGGCAGGATTTTTCCTGCTGTCGACCTATGCGCCTGATTTCCGGCAACCCAGCGAGGGCGGCGCGACGCCGCTCTCGAAAAGCGGCATCGGCTATGCGGGACTGGCGGAATGGCTGGATCTGACGGGTGAGAAGCCCTTGATGGCGCGGAGCGAAGGCGATCTGACCAGCGGTCTGTTGCTGATCGTCACTATCTCCCCAGGCAGCGACCCGGAAGCGCTCGACCGTATTCTCGAGATGCGACAGGATCTGCCCACGCTCTTCATATTGCCCAAATGGCTGACCTTCCCGCTACGAGGCCATGAGGGATGGGATATGAGACTTGAGCGGCTGCCCGCCACTGTCGTCGACGAATGGCTTGGCCGGATCGCCAAGGCGAAGCTTGGCGTCGGCGAAAGCACTGTCAAGCAACTCGACATCGAAGGCCATATCGTTGCCGCGCCCGAAGAGATGCAATGGGTGGCCGACGATCATCCGCTGATCGCGGCCGGCAATGGCAAGGCCCTGCTCACGGAACTGAGCGACAAGCCCTCCTACATCCTGACCGACCCCGACCTGATCAACAACTCGGGGCTCAAGGATCCTGCCAAGGCGGCGGCGGTGCTCGATCTCATCGCCACGCTGCAGCACGACAGCCGCCTGGTCATGTTCGACCTGACGCTGCATGGCGCGGGACGCAAATATGATCTGGCCAAGCTCCTCGTCGAGCCGCCGTTCCTGGCGCTGACGCTATCGATCCTGGCGGCGGCGGCGCTGGCTTTCCTGCATGGTCTTGGCCGCTTCGGCCCACCGCGCGCCGAAGGGCGCGCCATTCCTTTCGGCAAGCGGGCGCTGGTGGATACGACGGCGATGCTTTTGCGGCGTGCCGGGCGGCTGCAGGAATTGGGAAGCCGTTATGCAATGCTGATGCGGCAGCGCGCCGGCGCCCTGCTCGGTGCACCTCACGGTCTGCAGGGAGAGGCGCTCGACCACTGGCTGGATTCTCGCGATAAGGGTGAGACGGGAGGATTCACCGCGCGGGCCCAGGCCGCCGGCGAGGCGAAAACCCTGGCGCAAATGCACGACGCGGCGGAGCGGCTGCATGACTGGACGACAAGGAGGCTCAGTGAACGTCGATGATGTGAAGGCCCTGGCGACACGGATCAGGGAAGAAGTGGCCAAGGCGATCACCGGGCAACACGATACGATCGACCTGATGCTCACAGCGCTGTTTGCCGGCGGGCATATCCTGCTGGAAGGTCCGCCGGGCACTGCCAAGACGATGACGGCGCGCTGCTTCGCGCAGGCGCTTGGCGTCGCCTACGGACGCATCCAGTTCACGCCGGACCTGATGCCCGGTGATATCGTCGGTTCCAACATCTACAATTTCCAGACCGGTCAGTTCACGCTGACACGCGGGCCGATCTTCTGCGACCTGCTGCTCGCCGACGAAATCAACCGCACACCGCCCAAGACGCAGGCAGCCCTGCTGGAAGCCATGCAGGAACATGCCGTGACCTTCGACGGCACCACGCATGCGCTTGGCAACAATTTCATGGTGGTGGCGACCCAGAATCCGATCGAGCATCAAGGCGTCTATCCGCTACCTGAAGCGCAGCTCGACCGCTTCCTGTTCAAGCACAGGGTCAGCTACCCTGACGCAGCGGAAGAGCGTGCGATCATCATCCACCATGGCGGCGGCTCGGCTTCGCACGATATCAAGCAATATGGCATCAAAGCGCAGACCGATCGCAAGACGCTTGATGCGGCGCTTGCCGCCGTCGGTTCGGTCACACTGGTCGATGATGTCGTTGGTTATATCGCGGCACTCGTGCGCGCCACGCGCGTCAGTGCCGATCTGGAGGTTGGCGCCAGTCCGCGCGCCGGCGCCATGCTGGCCAGGGCAGCGCGAGCCCGCGCGGCGCTTGACGGCCGCGCCTATGTCATCCCCGACGACGTCAAGGCTCTGGCGGTGCCGGCGCTGCGCCATCGCGTCATTCTGTCGCCGGCAGCCCAGATCGACGGCCGGCTGGTCGAACAGATCGTTTCCGACCTCGTCGACCAGACGGAAGCGCCGCGTTGATCTATCCGAGCGGCAGAGCGGTCTGGGCAGGCGTGGCAGGGGCGGTTCCCGCTTTCCTCGTCGCGTTGGCACTGCCTTCGCTCTGGTATCTCGGCCTGTTGTGGATCTGTGCGCTGCTGGCCTTCCTGGCAGTGGACGCGGCGGCCGGCCGCGGTCGGGCGTCGCTGAGCGCCAGCCTGCATGCGCCGCCGCACGTTGGCGTCGGCGGCCAGTTCACCTTGCATGTCACCGCCCGGTTTGCCGGCAAGACTCGCGCCTTGCAGGCACGTGTCAGCCATGACGCGCGGCTCGCCCCGATCGAAGGCACCGGAGGGACACTGTCTCCAGGACATGACGGCGGAACGCTCGACCTACGGTTTAAGGCGCTCCGGCGCGGCATGGCCAGCTTCGACCGCCTATGGCTGCGCTGGCCGGGGCCGTTCGGTCTGTTCTGGAACCAGGTCGTTCTGCCGATGGACAACAAGGTTGCGGTGCTGCCCGATGTCAGCAGTGCCCGCGACGAGGCGATCACCCTTTTGCAGCGCTCCGCCCTGCCTGACGGCCACGCTCAGCGCCGCGCCGGCCAGGGCCGGGAATTCGAGGCGCTGAAGGACTATCAGCCCGGCATGGGCCGGCGGATGATCGACTGGAAGCGCAGCGCCCGGCACGGCAAGCTGCTGGCCCGTGAATTCCGCATCGAGGAAAACAACAATATCGTGCTGGCCATCGACAGCGGGCGGCTGATGTGCGAGCCGGTCGACGGCGTGCCGAAGGTCGACAGGGCGGTCACCGCCGCCTTGCTGTCAGCATTCATCGCCCTGAAGGGCGGCGACATGGTCTCGCTGTTCGGCTTCGATGCGCGACCGCGCGTGTCCAGTGGTGCGGTGCGTGGTTCCGCCAGTTTCGCTATGATCCAGAAGCGGGCGGCCGAGATCGATTATTCCAGCGAGGAGACCAACTTCACGCTGGCGCTGACGACGCTGGCGGCAAAACTGGACCGGCGCTCGCTGGTCATTATCTTCACCGATTTCGTCGACCCGATCAGCGCGGAACTGATGCTGCGCACCGTCGGCCGGCTGACCGAGCGCCATCTGGTGCTGTTCATGATGATGAAGGATGTCGAACTGGAGACGCTGGCCGATCTGCCGCCGACATCCCCGGAAGATGTCGCGCGCGCCGTAACCGCCGGTGGGTTGCTACGCGAGCGGCAAGTGGTCATCGGACGGCTGCGGCTGCTTGGCGCGCATGTGCTTGAGGCCGACCACCGCCGGCTTGGCCCGGCACTAGTCGAACGCTACCTGCAGCTCAAGCAAGGAGACCTTTTGTGAGCGGGCCGGCCGGCAACACCGTCGTGCGTCAGTC
>JBDSLV010000122.1:0-3289 GCA_039916205.1 Mesorhizobium sp.
AACGGCAAAGAAAACAGGCACGCCGAACATCAGCAGAAGGATCGCCCAGTGCCAGATAGAAGATTGCATTTATCCCCTCCCCAAGAAATACACTCTATAGTTGTGCATGGTTTCAATGCTCGCGCAAGAGGAGGCGTGCGACAAACCGGTGTTTAGCGCGGCCCTCCTGCCCGCTCCCGACATAGCCAAAGGGGTAAGCGCGGGAGTTACCGGGACTGGGGTCGATTTGGCTGAAGGCATCGGCTTTCCGACACAGCCCCTCAGGCCATGATCGCGGCGACAAGTATCCGGTTTTGCCGGCGTATCGCCGCCCGCAATTCGGGAATCCTGGCCTCGTCGCGCTTCACGAACTCGATGAACATCATGTTCATGTTGTTGAAGACCAGTTCGCCCAGCGCCTGCCCGTCGATATCCTTGCGCACCAGACCCAATCCCTGCAGCCGGGCGATCAGAGCGCGAATCTGCTCGGTCAGTGACTGGTCGAGCCCGGTGTAAGCCTGGCCGAACGGGCTGTCGGGCAGTTGCGTCGAGATTGCCATCGCCTGCCGCCACATCTCCTTGCTGAGATAGTGGAGCGAATGCTCGATATAGATCCCAAGCAGCGTGTCCAGCGCATCGCCGACATTGGCCGGCGGGTTGGAGACGACACCGCGCCCGGCATTCATCACCTCGTTGACCTCAAGCGAGACGATGGCGCCGAGGATATCGCCCTTGTTCTGGTAGTAATTGTAGATCGTGCCGATGGACACTTCGGCCTGCGCGGCAATCGCCTCGATCTTGGCGCCCTCATAGCCGGACTCGCGGAAAAGCGCTGCCGCCGCCTCGATGATGCGCCGATGCCGATCCGCTTTTTGTCTCGCCCGTAATCCACTCATATCAGCCTCTTGCCACAAAAATCGAATTGACTCAATTTTAGAATTGGTTCAATTTTTTACGAGAAGCCACAAAGGCAAGGGAGAACACTCGATGTCCGACAATCCTGCATCCATGAATCCGCTGTCTTCGCTCAAGATACGCTTGCACGCCGCATGCGCCGCAACGGCACTCCTGCTGGCGACAGGCAACCTCGCCCAGGCAGCCGATCTCAACGCGCTGATCTGGTGCGACCATGCCGATCCGGCGTTGCTGCAGCCGTTCGAGCAGGCCAATGGCGTCAAGGTCAACGTCAAGGAATTCGAAGGCACCGGCGCTGGTCTCGCCATCGTCGAACAGTCGCAACCCGGCGACTGGGATGTGATGGTGATCGACAGCATCGACGTGCCGCGCGGCGTCGAAAAGGGCCTGTTCGAGCCGCTGCCGGAAGACAAATTGCCCTTCGCCGACCTGTTTGCACAGGTGAAGATGGACGGCTCGACCGTGGTTGGCGGCAAGCGCTATGGCATCACCGAAAAGTTCGGCTACAACACGATCGGCTTCAACAAGACCAAGGTCGACCCGGCCGAGATGCAGTCGCTGGCCGCGCTCACAAGCGACAAATACAAGGGCAAGATCGCCATATACGACTACTACCTGCCGGTGATCGGCATGGCGGCACTCGCCATCGGCAAGAAGACGGCGGATCTGACCGAAGCCGACCTGCCCGCCATCAAGGCCGAGCTTCTGAAGATGAAAGCCAATGCCAAGCTGGTCGGCGAAGTCACCGCCAGCCAGACGGCTCTGGCGACCGGCGAGGTCGACATCCTCGTCGGCGGTGGCGAATGGGTGACGGCGGGCCTGGCCAAGGAAAACCCGGCGCTGGACTTCTCCATCCCGAAGGAGGGCGCGGTGCTGTGGTCGCAATCGCTCGCCATGTTCAAGGATTCCAAGAACAAGGACATGGCGCTGAAGTTCATCCAGTACATCATGAGCCCGGAAGGCCAGGCACGCCTTGCCACCTCGTCCTGCTACTGGGGCATGCCGTCGAACACCAAGGCAGCGCTCACCGACGACCAGAAGAAGGTTCTGCGCTTCGACGAGCAGCCGCAATTCCTCGCCCGCGCCCAGGCCTATCCGGCGCCGAACGCCGACCTTGACAAGAAGATGCAGGACGTCTGGACAGAAATGCTTCAGGCACAGTGAGCGATCGCCGCTCATGAGCACCACTGGAAACAACGGACGTGCCCTGCCCCGGGCGGGCCGGGCCTTGCCCTGGGCGCTGGTCACGCCGGCACTCGGCTGGACGCTGCTGTTCTTCGTCCTGCCTCTCATCGCCATGGGGCTTTCCAGCCTGACGGCGCATGATGGCGGGGCGTTGACGCTGTCCAACTACAGCCAGTTCTTCATCAACCCTTCCTACTGGCAGGCAATGGTCAACTCGCTGCAGGTCACGGCGATTGTCACGGTGATCTCGGTGCTGCTCGCCTACCCCTTCGCCTGGATCCTGGCCGAGCAGGTGCCGGAACGCTGGCAGCGGCTGGCGCTGATGCTGGCGGTGCTGCCGTTCTGGACCTCCTATGTCGTGCGCTCCTATTCGTGGCTGCTGGTGCTGGCGCAGAACGGTGTCATCAACCGGGCGCTGACCGGCTCCGGTCTGTTCACCGAACCAGTCCAGTTGGCCAACACGCGGCTCGCCACCGTCATCGGCTTCGTGCATTTCTTCGTCATGCTTTTGACGCTGACGATCTTCGCCAATCTGAAGCAGCTCAGCCCCAGCTACCGAAAGGCCGCCGCCGACCTCGGCGCCGGGCCGGTGCGCACCTTCCTGCATGTCGTCCTGCCATTGACCTTACCCGGCATCATGGTCGGCGCTTTCCTCACCTTCGTGCTGTGCATCGGCGACTACATCACACCGCAGATCCTTGGCGGCAACAACGAGCTTCTGATGCCGCAGCTGGTGATGATGCAGATTGGCCGACGCGGCGATTTTCCGCTGGCATCGGCGCTGTCGATCATTCTGATGGCCGTCGTCACGGTTGCCTATCTCGCCTGTGCACGCTGGCTGAAGATCGAGCGAGCCTGAGATGCGCACCTTCCTCCGCATCGCCTCGAGCGTCTACGCCCTCGCCATCTACGGCTTTATCTTCCTGCCGGTGGTGGTGCTGATGCTGTTTTCGCTGCAAGCGACATCGTTTCCGATTCCGCCCTTCACCGGCCCGTCGCTGCGCTGGTACGAGGCCGTGCTGTCCGACACGCGGCTGACTTCGGCGCTGGTCAATTCGCTGCTGGTCGCGGCCATCTCCTCAGCTGCCGCGGTCACACTCGGCTTCCTCTCGGCCTGGGGTTTTGCGCGCTTCCATCTGCCCGCCTCGGCCTTGCTGCGCGGGCTGATCACGCTGCCGCTGACCGTCAGCTACCTCATCATCGGCATGGG
>JBDSLV010000123.1:0-15133 GCA_039916205.1 Mesorhizobium sp.
GACAGCGGTGCAACACAGGGCGCCAACACGCTGACGGCTGCGGAGAGCTTCACCTATACGGCTAAGGACGCCAACAACAACACGGTGACCGGCACCGTCAAGATCGACGTTGTCGACGACGTGCCGAAACCATTCGTCGGCGACAGCATTAATCTGCCCGACACATTGCACACCACACTAACCGAACACCTGAACTTCGCATCGGCCGCAGGCGCGGACGGTGTCGGGAATGTCATGTTCAACGTGACCTCTGGTACGGCCGTTCATGACGCCAACGGTGCGAATGTCTATCTCAACGGTGAGCAGTTATTTTATCAAATCTCCGCCGACGGTCACACGGTCGAGGGCCGGACATCGGTTGCAAATGGCAGCGATCTCGGATTCACCGCCACACTCAATCAGGCAACTGACACCTGGTCGTTTGTACTGAATGGTACGATCTTCAACGGGTCTCAGTTCACGACGGCAGGCGCCACAGCCTCGGGTGGCAACGACCGGGTGGTTGCGTTCGCTACCCTGACCACTCCGGACACACCGAACGATCTGCTCGTAACGGCAAATGGTAGCAACAGCGTCAATACCAGCACTGGCAACTTCGGTGTGGGCAACGGCCAAAGCATCGGAAACGGCGAGACGATTCGCTTCGATTTCGTGACGAATGCGTCGACCAACGGCACTGTCGCTGGAACCAATTATACCGACCACTATGAGGTGTCGAGTTTTACCCAGGGGATCACCAAGGCGAATGGCGCGTTCGACATCACGATCAGAGCGGTGAATGCCGATTTTGACAAGGTTTTTGTCGGTGACCCTTCGGGCGAAACCACGGCCGCCGGGATCACGGTGACCTTCACCAACGCCGGTGGCAGTGTGCCGACGCTGACGAACAACGGTGACGGCACCTTCACGCTGCATGGAATGGACCAAGGCGACACGTTCACCGTCACGGCAAGCTCGGATCCGTTCAGCGCGGTCGAGATCTCGGGAGGCTTGTCAGGAACCTTCAAGCTTGGATCGGCCAGCTTCGCGACGGCCAATGCCGTAGACCCATTCGACATCAAGATTCCGGTGACCGGAACCGACGGCGACAGCGATACGGCTGCCGGCAGCGTGACCGCGCATCTGTATCCGACGAGTTCGACGATCGAGGGCACCAGCGGCATCGACACGCTGATCGCGACGGCGACCAAGACGACCTTGATGGGCCAAGATGGCAACGATTCACTGACCGGGATCAATGGCCACGACACGATCCTTGCGGGGGGGCAAGGCAACGATACGCTGACCGGCATGGACGGAAACGATATCCTCTATGGCGGTTCCGGCAACGATACGCTCGTCGGCGGTATAGGCATCGACATCCTCTATGGTGGTTCGGGCCTGAACACGATGACCGGTGGTGCCGGCAACGACACATTTGTCATCGATCCATCAAAACTTACAGCCCACATTGCCGATATCATTGCGGATTACACACCCGGCCAGGACGTTATCGACCTGTCAGATCTGCTCAAATCCCTGGGGGCCAACGCGCCGACCAACGATGCGCAGGCAGGCGCCTCGATCGACGTCACCTTCTCCGGCGGCGCGGCTCACGTGATGGTTGACGACAATGGCACCGCCGCTGGCGGCAACATGGTAGAAGTGGCATCGCTGACGGGAGTTGGCACCGGTTCCGCGATTACCATTCTTTATGATCACAACTTGTCCACTCACACGGAGACTGTGGCTTGACCACTACACGCGCAGCACACGGCCACGATTTAGCGCTTATGCGCTACCGTGCTCTCATGTTACATATTAGAGAACGATGAACTAGGGATACCGAGGGGAGCTCATTATGAAGACTGCTGCAAAATTGCTGGTTTCGGCGGCGGCGCTGTTGTTGACGGCCGGATCGGCGGGTTATGCCGCCGACATCATCGGCGGCTCAACGGCCGACTATTGCCGTGTCGCCGGAAATTCGGATCTGGTGCGGACGGACAACATCATCGATCTGAAGAACCAGGTCGTGAAGCTGATGGACGAGTCGGTCGCCGTCGCCAACAGTTCGGAATGGATCAATTCATCCAGGCCGGTCTTCCTGTGGGCATCGGAAGCCAAGGTCGCTTGCGGCAAGGCCTACGGCTATCTCAAGACCAACTACCGCGACGAAGACTATCTCGACAAATGCGAGTGTTTTCACGAGCGCATGGTCGAGTACATGAACTGATCGCAAACGCGGGAACGCGCCGGTTGGACCGATGATTGGCGGTCAAACGTCGCACGCTGCGATCACGGGAGCGATCGTGCTGGCCAGTTCCTTGCAGCTGGTCGCTCCGGCCAGTTCCAGGGAGTTCGAACAACTCTCAATCGAACAACCCTCGATCGAACAGGCCACGCCGGCCAACGGCACGCGGCAGGCCCGCTGCGATGCAGCGTCGCAATGGTCGCAAGACACCTTCAAGGCCCTCGCGACATGCCAGGCATTGCGCTACGGTCTGGAGCCGGCATTGGCGCATGCCGTGATGGAAATCGAAAGCGGTTTCGATCCTGATGCGCGCGGCGGCGATGGAGAAGTCGGACTGATGCAAGTCATGCCGTCGACTGCCCGTATGCTTGGTTTTCGCGGTTCGCTCGACGAACTCGGCGCTCCGGCGACCAACATCGCGCTTGGCGTCGCATATCTGGCGCTGGCAAACAAACGCTCCAGCGGTGATTTGTGCACCACCGTCATGAAGTATCGCGCGGGACACAACGAAACCCGCTTCTCGGCACTTTCAGTTCGATACTGTCAGCGTGCCAGGGCTATCCTGGCCAGGGACGGGCTGGAGGTGACCGGACCGTTGCCGGTGGCAACGTTCGGGTTTTCCACACTATCGGAGAACCTGGACATCGGCGCGGCGGATCCAGGACGTGTGTGCGTGCGCAGGGTCTTTGTGCCTGGGCCGCGTTACATGAGATGCGCCGACTATCGGACGGCAGGACAAGCCAGGCGCATCAAGGCGCTCAGGGCTCAACTCTTCCGCAGCTGAGGGCGCTGGGCGGAAAGGAATGCAAATCCGCGGCAATATTCGCCGACGGCAAGATGGGGCAGGACGCAGGACCGCCATATCAGGCGGCACATAGGGTGGGAGAAATCATGAAATTTGGCCGACAGGTCCATTGTCCGCGGGCTTGGGCGGTTGCCTTGGTGCTGGTGGGAGCCTTGCTGGGCTGTCAGTCGAAAGGCAGTGTGTCCGATGCGCTTGATCCGGCGGCCATCGAAGCCAGCAATCCGCCGGCCGGCGGAGCCGTTGCCGGCCCGAGCCAGGCAACGCAGTCTCTCGGCACTGGGCCGACAAAGGTTGCAATGCTGCTGCCTCTGTCCGCGCCAGGATCCGTGGGCGAAAACGGTAGGAAAATGCTCGATGCCGCCAAACTCGCGATGACCGACCTTGGCAATCCCCTGCTCACGCTGACGGTCGAGGACACGCGCGGAGACGTCGGCTACTCCCAGCAGTTGGCGATAAAGGCCATAACCTCAGGGGCGAAAGTCGTCATCGGCCCAACCGAGCTGCCCGCGGCCCAGCATATCGCCAAACTGTCGGGCTCGAACCGGCCGCCGGTCCTGGCTCTGGCCGACAATTTTGCCGGCGGTCCCGGCGTTTACGCCGTCTGCCTCACCGAAGCGGACAGTGCCGCGGCCGGTGCCGGCGCGATCGCCGCGAAGGGCGGCAAGAAATTCGTTCTGCTCGTGCCGGCAGGCGCGAATGCCAGTGTCGTCGAACACCGGGTCGCCAACAGCCTCAGCGTCTATGGAGCCAACATCGCCGTCACCATCCCCTATTCGGCCGGCGACAGCGGCGCGAAGGCGGTGGCAGACATGGGCTCGCTCGTCGACGTTCCCGACGCCGTCATCGTCGCCAGTGGCGACGGCAGTCCGGCGCCGATTCTCGTCGCCCTGAAATCAAAGGGCATTCCAGGAAAAGCAACGTCGATTGTCGGGACAAACCGCTGGCTGGACCGTCCGATCGATCCGCTTTTTGAAGGTGCGTATATCGCGATGCTCGATCAGCGCGAAACCGGTCCCATCGCGGATCGGTTCAAGACAACCTTCAACTATCAGCCTGACGTCAACGTCGCCTATGCCTATGATATGGTTGCCCTGACAGCAGGGATCGCGAGCGCGCTTGGACCGGGGAGTTTCAGCAGAAAGGTCTTCGAGAACCCAAGCGGGTTTCGTGGATCGACCGGCCTGTTCCGCTTTCGCGCCGACGGGTCCAGCGAACGGTCGATGCCGTTTTATCGGATTGAAAAAGGTGCGCTCAAGCTGGTGGCCAAATCGACATCGAGTTTCTGATTGGCAGGGGCTTAGTTGGACCCTGGCCAGACGCGGCGTAGCCTGATGAGAATATCACGCCGCGCCGGCATCACGATTGCGATTGGAAGCCTCGAGCTTCTGATCGGGGTCATGTTGATCATCAAGGCAGCGGCGCTTTTTCCGGCCGACAGGCCTGTTGTCGACCCGGTGCCTCAAACCGGCAACGATCAACCGGAACGTCCAGCTCGCTCCGTCGTCAATTCGGCACGCAAGATCGCTCAGGACCTCATCGCGCCACCGCAGGTCGAGGTATCGGACATGGAGCGCGTTGAGCCACGTTCGCCGCTTGGCGAACTCGGCCTTGCGCCAACGCCGAAAACGCCGATGCCGCAGGACTGGCGCGAGTTGTTGCTCTTCAGCCCGCTCGCTACCTCGTCGGCCGGCTTCGAAGCCATGGGGCGAAAACTGACAATCAGCGGCGTCGAGAGCGTTGGGATCGACAGGATGTGCCTGTCTGGCGCCAGTTCCTGGCCCTGTGGGCAGCGGGCACGCGCGGCTTTCAACCACTGGCTCCGTGGGCGGGCGCTGAAATGTTTCGTGCCACCGGAAGTCGACCGTTACCCGATCGCCGCGCCATGCAAACTGGACAAGCAGGATGTCGGCGCGTGGCTTGTATCCAATGGCTGGGCCCTGGCCTTGCCGAGCGGTCCCTACGGCAAGGCTGAAGGCGTGGCCAGGACGGCGGGAATGGGGATCTTCGGGCCGCCGACGTGAAGGCATTGGTTATTTCGTCGGTACGATCCGCGACTGGTCCCTGAGGGCGGCCCGTAACGAAATGAACTGTCCGATCCTTCAAATTGTATTGTCCTTCGAAACCGAAATCGTAACTTGCCGGCTCTATCCTTGTATATTCAAACAGGAGATCGACCGTGACAGAAGCACTGGCGGACGCCCCAGCCCAGGCATGGAAGAGTATCGTGCGGTTGGCCGTTCTGGGCACAATCGGCAGCCTGTGCGTCTCTTTTGCCTTGAACTATCTGCTTTTGTTCAGCGATGCCCTGACGCCGTTCGGGCGCGGCGTGATCACCGCTACCGTTGTGCCTCTGGTGATCTGCCTGCCGCTGTTTGTATTCATAGGCCTGAAGCTGGCCGAAATCCGCCGCTACAGACGAGAGCTGAACAGGACAGCCACCTATGACGGACTGACCGGCTGCCTGAACGGCACGGTTTTCACATCGCTTGTCGAACGCAGAGCGGTCGGCGTTTCCGCTCAAGGCGCGCGATCGGGTGCTTTTCTGGTCATTGAACCCGAACATCTGCGCGCCATCAACCTGCGCTTTGGCCTTGGCTGGGGAGACGACGCCTTGCGGCTCATCGCCTCGACCATCCGATCTTCCGTGCGGGCGGAAGATATCATTGGCCGCATAGGCGCCTCGATGTTCGGAATATTCCTGCCCGGAGCAAGCGAGGACGACGCAAGGAAGATCGGCGAGCGCATTCAAGAAAGTGTCTCGCGCATCTATTTCGCGCCGCAAGGCGCCGAAGAGATCCTTGCGGTGAAAGTCGGTGGCGTGGTGTTTGAGCAGGAGTTGGCATTCGAGGACATGTTCCGGCCCGCCGAGGAGCGCCTGTTCGCGGCCCAACCCGGCGGCGAATTTGAACTGTCGCGTGTTTCAAGCAATTGAAAACATCACTGGTGGGCAGGAGGCCGAGAGTATCGGTACCACCACGCGACACGGCATTCTGAGCCGTGCCGATCATTCGCCCGCATGACTGTGGGTTGGGAATGCGGATCGCTCTCTACCCTCTCTTGTAGGGTATGCCGAGCCGCGCCGGCTGACCGCTGCGGAAGCGAACCCCCATGAGAAGCACGATCGAGGCGAGGTAAGGCAGCGCCAGCAGCAACTGGTGCGGCACCTGTGCGCCCACCACCTGCAGATGCGTGGCGAGCGACTCGAGGAAGGCGAAAGTGGTCACCGCCAGCAGCACGCCCTTTGGTTTCCAGTTGCCGGCAATCAAGGCCACGACCACGATCCAGCCGCGGCCGGCGGTGAAGTCGGCGAGGAAGCGGTCCGAGAAGCCGAGCATGAGAAAGCCGCCGCCGAGCCCGGTCAGCGCGCTGCCAAGCATCACCGCCGCGAACTGACGGGCTGTCACGCTCAGGCCCTTGACGTCGAGAGCCTTGGGGTTCTCGCCAAGGCAGCGCAGTTCGAGGCCATAGCGGGTGCGGTAGAGCAGGAACCACACCGCCGGCACAACCAGCAGGGCGACATAGGTCAGCGCGCGTTGCGAGAACAACACCGGCCCGATGATTGGAATGTCGGATAGCAGCGGGATGGCGATATCCTGGAAACCGGAGAAAGTCGGCTGGGCCCGGCCCTGGATGTAGCTCTGGAACCAGTAGAGCGTGAGCCCGCCCGCAAGCAGGTTGAGCCCGAGACCCGCGATGAAGTGATCAACGCGCAGCGTCGCGGTCATGAAGGCGATGATGGCTCCCATCAGGGCGCCGGCAATGATGGCCGCGACAACCGCGAGCCACAGCGAGCCGGTCGCGGTGGCGGCGATATAGGCGGCGAATGCGCCAGTCAGCATCGTGCCTTCCACACCCATGTTCCAGATGCCGGCGCGCTGGGTGATGAGTTCGCCCATCGCCGAAAACAGCAGCGGCGTCATGATGCGGATGGTCGAGGCAAGGATGCTAATGATGATCGCTTCCTGGAACAGCTGGTTCATTGCACGGCAACCTTCACGACACGGTAACGCGCCAGAACACCGGCGCAGAGGAAGAAGAACAAGGTGATGCCCTGGATGGCCGGCACCAGCGCAGCCGGCACGTCGCCAAGCACGCGCATATAGACGGCGCCACTGGCCAGCGCACCGAAGAACAGCCCGGCCATGACCGTGCCGAGCGGCCGCAGGCCGCCGATCATGCCGACGATGATACCGGCATAGCCAAGCCCGACAAGATTGTCGGCGCGCAACCTGTGCGCCACGCCGAACAGCTCGACCGCGCCGGCAAGTGCGGCTAGCGCCCCGCTTGCCATCAGGATGATGGTGACCGTGCGGCCGATGTTGACGCCCTTGTGCCGCAGCGCCTCGGGATTGTAGCCGAGGCCACGGATCTCGTAGCCGAGCGGTGTCCGCGACAGCACCAGCGAGCAGATGGCAGCGGCAATGAAAGGCAGCAGCACGCCTGCGTGCAACCTGCTGCTGTCAAACAATGCGGGCAGGAAGGCGTCGCTGGGCAGCATGGGCGACTGCTGGTAGGAAATCGTGCCGCCGCTCTCACCCCACGGGCCGCCCTGCAGCATCCAGGAGAGCAGATAGACGATGAGATAGTTGAGCATCACCGTCGAGATGATCTCATTGACGCCGAACCGGTTCTTGAGCACGGCGGCGAGCCAGCCAAATGCCACGCCGGCAGCCATGCCGAAAACGAGCACGCCGGGAAAGAACGCCACGGCTGGCAGGCCGGCGAGCAGCTGCGCGCCGAGATAGCCACCCATGGCGCCGGCAAACACCTGGCCTTCCTGGCCAATGCTCCACAGCTGGGCGCGGAAGGCAATGACCGTGGCCAGCCCGGTAAGGATAATCGGCGTCGCCTTGACCAGCGTTGTCGCTATCGCCTTGGGCGAGCCGACGGCACCTTGCACGAGTGCCGAGAAGACCTGGCCGACATTGGCGCCGGTCGAGGCGAGCAGCAGTGCGGACACGGCAAGACCGGCGGCAATGGCCATGGCGAAGGCGGCGGCGGTCCACAGGCCGTCGCGCTCGGTTCTTGGTTCGAAGCGGATCATGGGGTGGCCCCTTCCTTGCGTCCGGTCATCATCGCGCCGACTTCCGAGACCGTTGTTTTCTTGGGGTCGACGATGCCCATGATCTCGCCCTTGAACATCACCGCGATGCGGTCGGCGAGGCCGAACAGGTCACTCAGTTCCTCCGAGGCGAGGACGATGGCAAAGCCTTCGGCGCGTTTCTTGAGCAGTTGCGACTGCACATATTCGATGACGCCGACGTCGAGGCCGCGTGTCGGCTGGTTGGCGAGCATCAGCTCGGAAGCATGCAGGAATTCGCGCGCGATGATGATCTTCTGCGCATTGCCGCCCGACAGCTTTCCGGCCGCGACTTTTTCGTCGCGGGTGGCGATCTGGTACTCGCCGATCATTTGCCGTGAGAGTTCGGTGATGGCCTTGCCATTGATCAGCGGGCCGCTGCGGTATTTCGGGCTGCGCTGCCAGCCGAGCACCAGGTTCTCGGCGACGCTGAATTCAGGCACCAGGCCCTCGCGGAAACGGTCATCTGGAATATGGCCGACGCCTCGATCCATCAGGCAACGCGGGGTCAGCCCGGCGACATCCTCGCCCTTGAGCCGGATCGTGCCGGCGGCGGGCTTGCGCACGCCGCACAGCACCTCGAACAACTCCTTCTGGCCATTGCCCGCGACGCCGGCGATGCCGAGGATTTCGTAAGCCGCGACCGAGAAGGAAACGTCCTTCAGCACCGCCTCGCCCCAATGGCCATGCGCGGTGAGCTTTTCCACGGCAACCACCGTCTCGCCCGGCTTCAGGTCCGGCTTGGTGATCGTGAACGACACGTCGCGGCCAACCATCAGCCGGGCGAGCTCGTCCGGCGACGTATCGGCGGTATCGAGCGTTGCCACCACCTTGCCCTTGCGCAGCACCGTGACACGGTTCGACTGCATCACCTCGACCAGCTTGTGAGTGATGAGGATGATCGACAGGCCGCGCGCGCACATCTTTCCGATGATGTCGAAGAGGATGCGTGACTCTCCCGGTGTCAGCACCGCCGTGGGCTCGTCGAGGATGAGAATTCGGGCGTCGAGATAAAGCGCCTTCAATATCTCGACCCACTGCTGGCGGCCTACCGGCAACTCCCAGACATAGGCATCAAGATCCATTTCGATGCCATATCCATCGCAGATGCCCCTCAGCTTCTGCCTGGCTTCGGCCGCGTTGAGCCGCCAGCCCGAGCGCTGCGTGCCGACGATGATGTTCTCCAGCACGGTGAACTCGGGCACCAGCACGAAATGCTGGTGCACCATGCCGATGCCAAGGCGGATCGCGTCGATCGGCGAACCGATATGAACCGGCTCGTCACGGACGAATATCTGCCCTTCGTCAGGGCGATACAAACCGAAGATGCACGACGAGAGCGTTGATTTTCCGGCTCCATTTTCGCCAAACAGGCAATGGATCTCGCCGGGGCGGAGGTCAAAGTCGACATGGTCGTTGGCGGCAACGCCGGCGAAACGCTTGGTCAGGCCTTCGACACGCAGGGCAGTGGACATGGCAAGCACCGAAAAGCTGGAGACAGAAGCAGCGGCCGCGACGGCCTGAGCGGCACGTCGCGGCCGGCGATCCTTACTAGATCAATGTGCCTTTGGATCCGACACGTCGAGCGGGACTTCGAAGGTTCCGGCCATGATCTTGGCCTTCAGCTCTTCAACCTCGGCGCGGACGTTCTCCGGCAGCTTCGCCTCGAGCTCGTGATAGGACGCCATTGTCGAGCCGCCGTCCTTCATCGAGAACCAATGCTTCTCGGTGTTGCCGGCATAGGGCTTTGCCTCCGCCACATGGGCCCACCATGCATCGACGATCAGGTTGATGTCCGGATCCCATAGCGAGACCGTGCTGGAAAGGATCGTCGACGGCGAGAACGAGTTCTGGTCCTGGAAATTGCCGAAGCACAGGATCTTGGCTTCTTCGCATGGCTTGAAGGTGCCGGTCAGCTGAAAGACCAGATCGGCGCCCGTGGCGATCTGCGCTGCGGTAAACTCCGAAGCCTTGGCCGGATCGTACCAGGATTCGATGAAGGCGACGGTTTTCTCGATCTTTGGGTTGGCAGCCTTGGCGCCGGCGAAAAAGGCGTTGATCTCGTCATTCACGTCGTCGGCCACGAAGGTGCCGACAGCACCGAGCTTGTTGGACTTGGACATCTTGCCGGCCATGAAGCCGAGCAGATAGGCCGGTTCGTGCACGCGTTTGTAGATCCAGTACTGGTTGCCGCCGAGACCCTCATTGCCGGAGCCGACAACGACAAACAGGATGTTGGGAAACTCGTCCTTGAGCTTTTTCACCTGGTCCGAATAGGTGCTGTTGGCCCAGATGATGTCGTACTGGCCGCTTTCGGCGAACAGCCGCATCGCATCGCCAGCGTCGTCACCCCACAGGGGGTCGGTGTATTTCCAGGTGATGTCGAGGCCGTGCGGCTTCTTGGCTTTCACGCGCTCCAGCGCCTCGATCAGCGTGCCGTCCCAGCCGCTTTCAATTCCGGCGGAGAGGATGACGGCAATGCGAAGCTTATCTGGCTCGGCTGCCTGCGATTTCGCCGGATTCATCGCGATCAGTGCGATAACGAGCGCTAGCAGCGTCGCCAGTCTTCTGATGAAGGTGGTAATCATAGGATTCTGCCTTTCCCTCTGGGGTCATTTTGGGTTGCATCCCGTTGTTTTTATTTTGTCTTCCGGCTCCGCCTCTCCCGGGGCGGTGGCCATCTCAGTTGCTGTACGCAGGGTCCTCCGATGCCGTCAGGAGGCTGTCGATTTCCGCCGACCATGAGGCATGCCAGTCGCGCTTCGTGCTGTCATCGAGCCAGGCCGCGTCGAGAGAATTGAGCGCCAGGTCGGCGAGCGTCCTGCGGTCGAGCGACATGGTTTCGGCAAGCAGGCGGTATTCCTTCGCGAGGTCCGTCTGCAGCATCGGCGGATCGTCGGTGTCGACCACGAGCCTGAGACCTGCATCCAGCATCGTGCGGATAGGATGGTCGATGGCCGTCAGATCACGCCAGTGGGTCAGGATCACCGTCGAACTCGGGCAGACGGTAAAGGCGATGTCTTCGGCGATGCAGCGCGCGACAAGCTCCGGATCCTCCATGACCCTGTAGCCATGATCGATGCGCTCCACAGACAGCAGATCGAGCGCGTCGCGCACATTGGCGGCCGGACCACCCTCGCCTGCATGGGCAGTGAGCCGCATGCCTGCCTTCTTCGCCTTGTCGTAGACCGGCTTGAACGGCGCCGGCGGAAACGGCTCTTCGTCATAATCGAGACCGATGCCGATCACCTTGTCGGACCGAAACGGCAGCACGAGGTCGAGGAATTCGAAACTGCGGTCGATGGTGAGTTCGCGGTTGATGGCCGGAATAAGCCGCGACACCAGGCCGAAATCGGTTTCGGCATCGTCCATGGCCTTGAGCAGGCCGCCAAACATCGTCTGGTAGCTGATGCCGGCGTCCTGATGCACCTGCGGGCTGAAGAAGAACTCGACATAGCGGCCGCCGGCGTTGGCGACATGTGCAAGCGCTTCGTAGGTGATGAGGTGAAAGTCGTCGGCATCGACGACGGAACGCGCGACGAGATCATAGATCTGCAGGAAATCGACCAGATTGTCGTAGCGATAGAGGTCTTCGATCCCACCGAACTTCGGCAGTGCGACGCCGTTCTTGCGAGCGAGCTTGAGAAAGGTGTCCGCCTTCACCGCTCCGGCAAGATGCAGATGCAACTCGGCCTTCGGCAGTGCCTTCGTGAATTGTTCGAGGTTCATCGGCGTTCCCTTCCGGCCATTTTTCAAAGCTCCAGCACCAGTTCATCGCTCAGGGCGCGCGAACAGCACGGCGTCATGCAATCGCCTGCCGCGCGTTGCCTGTCGGTCAGCACCAGGTCGCGATGGTCAGGCACGCCCGCGATGACACGCGTCACGCAGGTGCCGCAGATGCCCTGTTCGCAAGACACCTGAATCTCGATGCCGCTTTCGCCGAGCACCTCGACAATGCTGCGTCCCGGCGCGATATCGAAACTGCGGCCATCGCCGGCGAGCGTGACGCGGAAGGGCCTGTCACCGGTCGCCTGCGTAGCGTTGGCGAAATACTCGCGATGAACCGCCTCGGATGGCCAAAGGACCTTGGCCGCGCCGATCACCGCATCGAGAAAACCGCCCGGCCCACAAGCGTAGAGATGCGCGCCAGTCGGGCGTTGCGTAAGCAAGGCGGATAAATCCAGCTTCTGCTCGGCCGGCCCATCGTCGAGGTGGAAATGCACCTTGTCGGCAAAGGCAGAGGCCGCCATCTCGTCACGAAATGCCATCCGCGCTGCACTGCGCGCGCTGTAGTGAAAGGCGAAGTCACGACCGAGTGCCGAAAGGCGATGGGCCATCGACAGGATTGGCGTGATGCCGATCCCACCCGCGAGCAGCAAGGAGAATGGCGCACTTTCCTCGAGCGCGAAAGCATTGCGCGGCAGGCTGGTTTCGATCGTATCGCCAACTTTCAGATGGTCGTGCATATGGGCCGAACCGCCACGACCGGCGACCTCGCGCAACACGCCGATGCAATAGCGATGCCGCTCGGCCGGATTGTTTCGTAACGAATATTGTCGCGTCAAACCACCCGCCAGGTAGACATCGATATGCGAACCGGCGATGAAGGCCGGTAATTCGCCGCCATCCTCGGCGACCAGGTCGAAGGCGGCGATCCCCTCGGCGGCGTTCCGCTTGCCCACGACATGCAGGCAAAGCCGCTGTGCTTGACCAGGCGCAGCACCCGGCTTCAGACCGGCGGCAGGCAGCGCCATGGTCACGCCACCAATTCCCGGTAAGAAAACGGAGCAGATTTTGACAGGATATTCATCGGTTCTACTGATGTCTCCAGTTGCGATGGCCGCCAATGCTCAACTCGCGATCGGTGCGCCCAGCCCAAATCTCTTGACCAGTCCGCGCCGATATTCGAGCGACATCCGGTCGGAAGGAACGTGGATTTCCTCGCTGAGGTCGAGCGGCAATTCCTCGGGATGCTGCTCCTCGACCATCGGCTTGTCTTCGTCATTGATGAGCAATGCGTCCTTGACCCAGTAGTCCGTATCCGGGTTGCCCGTCGTGTCGGTCATGAGCTGGAATATGCGTGTTTCCCGCGCCGAGACCGGGCACACCGTGTCGGCGAAGTAGACGACATAGTTCGAGCCCTGAGGCGCGATCTTGATGATTGTCGAGAACGGATAGGTCAGTTCGTAGGTGTAGACCACATCGCGCTCGTCGCCCTCGACGCCATCGTCGAAACGGTTGAAGCCTTCGTGGTAAGGCAGTTCGAAACGCAGCCCATAGTCAGTCTGCTCGACGTCGTATGGCGGGATCGGATCGGCGGTGCTGCCACCGAAACTCTGCGTGTGAACCCATGGGAAATGGGCGACATCATTGAAGTTCTCGACGTGACGGCTGGCCGCCGCGTACCATGTGCCGGCGGGCACATAAACCTTCCTGAGGTCCGGATTTGATATGCCTTCCCACTCTGGAATGCGCCAGATCGGATTGTCCTTGAGACAAACCCAGAGGATGCCGTAGCGCTCCGTGGACGCATAGATTTCAAGCTTGAGCTTGGGTGGGATGCGCCCTTCGGAATTGGCGATCGAAGGTATCTTCGAGCAGGCGCCGTCACCCCCGAAATGCAACCCATGCATGGGACACACCAGCTGGTCGTCGGCCATCCAGCCGGCACTGATGCGGGTTCCGCGATGCGGGCACAAGTCACGCGCAACGGTGATGCCGGCGGACGTCTTGTAGATCACCAGGTCGACATCGAGCAGCCGGGCCCGGACCGGCTTGTCGGCGACATCATGGACGAAGGACACGGGATGCCAGAACGAGGCGAGGATATGCCAGTCTCCGGCCGGGACCGTACAGCCGCGCGGAAGGTCTTGCAGGGTCTTGGAATGATCGGCTGGCAGAAACACACGCTTCCTCCTCAGGACGAGTCTCGCTGGCTTGTCCCGACTGAAGCAGAGACCTCGGCCGGGCATGGCTGAAGTATTCCGCAGCCTTGCTTTTCAAGGAATGCCTGTCTGGCTCTATTGCATATCTGCAGTTAAGATTGGTCTCGCCTAAACTTTAACCGGCCGTTTAGCCGTGTTACAAAAGGCAACGCAACGGCAAGCGGGATCATGGCTATGCACGCTTTCATCGATGGCGGTCGCGGCTTCGCATTCGGCGAAGCGATGTATCCGGCAGGCGGCGTCTATGGCCCGCTCAAGGATCGCTACGTCACCTTGCTCATCATCCACGAGGGCAAGGCGCGTATTTTCTGCGACGATGACGAGACCGTCATGGGACCGCGCAGCTGCGGTTTCTTTCGCAACGAGCGCCGTCTGTTCATCGAATATCTGGAAGGCCGCAACACCCGCGTCAGTTGGTGTGAGGGGCATGCCGGCGAATTGTCTGAGGCGGTTGCGATGCGCCTTCGTTCAATGCCTTCGCGCATCCCGCTGACGCAGCGGATCGACACGGTGCAACGCCTCGGCATCGAACTCGGCGCCGGCTCGGGTTCCAATCTCAACATGCTGCGCAACTCGCTCGGCGAGGCCATCTTCCTCGCCTATTTCCACGAAGCACAGATGTCGGAACAGGAGCGGCTTATCCCGCGCTCGGTGCTGCGCACCCGCTTCTATATCGACGAGAACTACGAAAAGGAAATCTCCGTCGAACGGCTGGCGGCGCTTGTCGGGGTGACGCCGCAACATCTCGTCTCGTCCTTCCGCAAGCATGTCGGGGTGACGCCGATGCGCTACCTGTGGCAGGTGCGCGCCCACCGCGGCCATTTGCTGCTGTTGCAGACCGGTCTCGCGATCTCCGACATCGCCTACCAATGCGGCTACAAGAACCCGTTCCACTTCTCGCGCCAGATATCCGAACAGTTCGGCATGTCGCCGCGCGGCGTACGCGCCAACAAGGGCTACCGGCTGGCCAGCGACATAGCCGAGGGCGCGGCCGACACCGCTTTCGGCATGGCCCTGCCCGACACGGACTCGATCGTCACCAGGTAAGAGCTGCGGCGCTGTTCACGCCACCT
>JBDSLV010000124.1:0-4643 GCA_039916205.1 Mesorhizobium sp.
AGCGTGTGGCGCTGGCTCGCGCCATGGCCATGAAGCCGAGGCTGATGCTCCTCGACGAGCCGTTCTCGGCGCTGGATACCGCCTTGCGCGCCTCAATGCGCAAAGCAGTGGCCGAACTGCTGGAAACCGCCGGCATCACCACCATCCTGGTGACACACGATCAAGCCGAAGCGCTATCCTTCGCTAGCCAGGTAGCAGTGATGCGCGAGGGCAAGTTCTCGCAGGTCGGCACGCCACGCGAGCTGTACCTCAAGCCGAAGGACAGGATGATCGCCGAGTTCCTTGGCGACGCCATCATCCTGCCGGCGAAAATCTCCGGCGGTTTCGCCAGTTCGCCGCTTGGCCGCATCGCCGTCGACACCCCAGACAACCGCGATATTGCCCGCATCATGCTGCGGCCGGAGCAGATTGCGTTGAAGAGAACCTCGCGCGAAGGCATGTCGGGCACACCGGACATGCCTTTCGGCGAGGTGACGGAATCCGAATTCGCCGGTTCCATGTGCACGATCGCGGTGCGGCTTTTGAACAGTGCCGAACCACCTGATGCGGCCGCGATCGGCAATACGCCCCTGGTCCTGCGCAAGCCCGGCATGGACGCACCGGCGGTCGGTGAAATCGTCCGGCTTACCGTGACCGGCAAGGCGCATGTGTTTGCCTGAGCCGGGGCTCCGGCACGACCCGAAAAACCTGCCCTGAGCGCAAAGTCCAGCCTGGCAAAGATCATGCTGGAACCGAACGGTCGATCCTCAGGCTGGGATCAGAGCGCCGGCTCCGGCACGGAGGCCTTGAACACATCGAGGCGGGCTCCCGTCCGCGCCGAGAAGAAATGCATGTCTTCCGGCGAAAACCGCACGCCAACCGCGCTGCCGGGCTCCGGGTGGATTGCTTCCGACGTCATGATGGAGAAAGGCGCACCGTCGAGATCGACATAGATGACCCGGCCCGCGCCTAGCTCCTCGACCAGGTCGACGGTCGCGGCGAGCGAGCCTGCCGTGCCGGGTTCGACCAGCCGCACGGCTTCCGGCCGGATACCCATGGCAACCTGCGTGCCGACCGGCAGCCCGGCGCGCGGCATGGCGAGGCGGCGGCGGCCGTCAAGCAGCGAGAGCCCGTCGAGTTCGACCGTGCCTTCAAGGATGTTCATCGCCGGCGCACCGACAAAGGTGGCGACGAAGCGGCTCGCGGGACGAGTGTAGATTTCGGCCGGCGTGCCAACCTGCTCGACGCGACCGCCATTCATCACCACCAGCCGGTCGGCAAGCGTCATCGCCTCGACCTGGTCATGCGTGACGAAGACCGAGGTTGCGTTCAGCCGGCGATGCAGCTTGCGGATTTCCGAGCGCATCTGCACCCGCAGCTTGGCATCGAGGTTGGACAGCGGCTCGTCGAACAGGAACACTTTTGGCTCGCGGATCATGGCGCGGCCCATGGCGACGCGTTGCCTCTGACCGCCCGAAAGCGCCATCGGCTTGCGGTCGAGCAATTGTTCGAGTTCCAGCGTGCGGGCCACCGCCTGGATGCGTTGCGTGCGCTCGGCGGCCGGAACCCCCGCTACCTTGAGCGAATAGCCGATGTTTTGCGCCACGCTCATATGCGGATAGAGCGCGTAGTTCTGGAACACCATCGCGCAGCCGCGCTCGCGCGGCTCCAGCTTGTTGACCACCGTGCCGTCGATGGCGATCTCGCCACCGGATATGTCTTCCAGCCCGGCGATCATCCGCAGCAGCGTGGACTTGCCGCAGCCGGATGGCCCGAGGATGACGACGAAGTCACCTGAAGCGATGTCAAGGTTGACGCCGTGCACGACCTGCGACTTGCCGTAGGCCTTCTTGACGTTACGAATGGTGATGGAGGCCATCGGCTATCCCCTTGTTACTTTTCAGTGGCAATCAGGCCGCGCACGAACCATCGCTGCATGGCCACGACGACGATCAGCGGCGGCAGCATGACGATCAGCGTGCCGGCCATGGCAATATTCCATTCCGGAATGCCGCCGACATTGGGAATAAGCTGCTTGAGCTCGGTCACCGCCGTCGCGTGCGACTGATCCGTGGTGATGAGCAGTGGCCACAGATACTGGTTCCATGCCCACAGGAACATGATGGTTCCAAGCGCCGCCATGTTGTTGCGCGACAGCGGCAGCAGGATGTCGATGAAGAACCGGATCGGACCGGCGCCATCCATGCGCGAGGCCTCGGTCAACTCATCCGGCACCGTCAGGAAGAACTGCCGGTAGAGGAACGTGCCGGTGGCGGTTGCGATCAGCGGCAGGATCAGTCCCGAATAGGAGTTCAGCAGCCCGAAATTCAACGCCACCTGGACGCCGGTGACTTTCTCGATCAGCCAGCTCAGGCCGGTGATGTCGAGGATCGTCTGATAGGGCGACAGCACGTTGGCGACAACCGCGTAGGTTGGCACGATGCGCACTTCCAGCGGCAGCATCAGGGTGATGAAAATCAGCCAGAAGATGAAGGTGCGGCCGGGATAGCGGAAATAGACGATAGAAAAGGCGGTGAGCGCCGAGATGATCACTTTGCCGGCGGCGACGCCGGTGGCCATGATGAAACTGTTCAGGAGCTTGGGGCCGAGATCGGCTGTCGTCCACGCCGTCTTGATGTTCACCCAGAAATCATTGCCGGGCAGCAGCGACATCGGCACGTCGTTGACGTCCTTGAGATTGTGCGACGAGGCTATGAAGACAATCACGAAAGGTGCGACGGCCAGCAGGAAGCCGATGAACAGGATCACATGCGTGACCAGGTTGAGGATCGGTGTGCGCTCTACCATGTCGGTCTCATCTGTAGTGCACGCGCCGCTCGATGAAGCGGAACTGGAAGATGGTCAGCACGATGATCAACAGCATCAGAATGATGCTCTGCGCGGCGGCACCCGAATAGTCGAGGCCTTTGAAACCGTCGGAATAGATCTTGTATACCATCAGATTGGTGGCGTTCGCCGGCCCGCCTGATGTCATGATGTCGACGATGCCGAAGGAATCCTGAAAGCTCTCGGTGATGTTGATGACCAGCAGGAAGAAGATCGTTGGCGTGATCAGCGGAAACTGGATGTCGCGAAAACGCCTGATGACGCCGGAGCCGTCCATCGCCGCAGCCTCGATCAGCGAGCGCGGAATGGCCTGGAAGGCGGCGAGGAAGAAGATGAAATTGTAGCCGACATATTTCCACGAGAAGGCGACGATGATCGACGCCATGGCATCGGCGCCGTCGAGGCCCGGATCCCAAAGCCCCGGCCACATCCGGTTGACGACGGAGAGGAACCCGGCCTCGGGCGCCAGGATGAAGCGGAACGCCAGCGCCAATGCCGGTGCGGCGATGCCATAGGGCCAGATCAGCACCACGCGATAGAAACGCGAGCCGGCAAGCTGCCGGTCGGTCAGCGCCGCGAGCACAAGGGCGATGAACATCGCCAGTCCGGTGCTGATGCCGGCGAAGATCAGGCTGGCGGTGATCGAGTTCCAGTAGTCGGCGCTGGACAGGATCGACCGGAAATTGTCGAGCCCGACCCAGATGTTGCCGCCGCCCCAGGGTTGCTGCAGCGTCAGCGACCAGTACACGGCCTGGCCGGCCGGCCAGTAGAAGAACGTGAAGATCAAGATCAGCTGCGGCACCGCGAACAGGATGCCGATCGTCGATCTGCTGAAGGTGACGCGTTTTTCCATCGGTCTCTTCGACGCCGCCGGGCGGTCAGCTGAGGTTAATATGCGAAAGGGCCGCCCGTCGAATCTCGCCGGGCGGCCGCGAAGGTCTCAGGGATCAGGGCAGCGTCTTGCCCGGATAGGTTTGCTGGAACCGGTCGAGGATGGCGTCGCCATTCTTGACCAGCGTGTCGAGGCCTTCCTGGACGCTGACCTTGTTGGCGAAGATCGCCTGCATCTGCGTGCCGAACTCGGCGCGGATCTGCGTGAAATTGCCGAGGCGGATGCCGCGGGTGATTTCGGTCGGCTCGGACGCGGTCAGGCTGGCGATCGCGGTTTCACGGCCCTTGAAGGGCGCCTTGTCGTAGAAGCCGGTGGACTTCATATAGTCGAAGCCCGACTTGGTCACCGGAATGTAGCCGGTGTTGGTTGACCAGAACAGCGCGGTCTTGGGGTCGTGGATGAAGTTGAGGAACGCGGCCGCGCCCTTGTATTCCGCATCCGACTTGCCGGAGAGCACCCACAGCGAAGCACCGCCGACGAGCGAGTTCTTGCGCTCGGTGCCAGCATAGGCCGGCAGCTCGGCGACATCCCAGTTCATGCCTTCCTTCTTGGTCTTGCCAACCGTTCCGTGATCGCCGACCGAGGTCATGATGACCTGGCAGGTGCCGGAAGCGAAGGCCTGGACCATGTCCTGGCCGAGGTCCTTGGACTTGATCTTGATCAGGCCGGCATCGTACCACTTCTTCAGATCGGTGACGTACTGGACGAACTTGGTCTTGTTGACTTCGAGCCGTGCGTCGAGACCATCATAGCCATTGTTCTTGGTAGCGATCGGCTGGTTGTGCAGGGCCGAGAACTGCTCCATCAACTGCCAGCTTTCGTTGGCCGAGATGTTGATTGCCATCGGGCATTCGTAGCCGGCGTCCTTCATCGCCTGCAGGTCGGCGCCGACGTCTTCCCAGGTCTTGGGGGCTTCGGTCTTGCC
>JBDSLV010000125.1:0-19166 GCA_039916205.1 Mesorhizobium sp.
AACCCTTCGAAGATGTCGAAGACGAGCTGCGCGGCGAGCACTATCTGGCCTGGCGGCGCGGCGAAGGCGCGGTGCGGCTGCTTGGCCGCGACGGCCACAGCATGCTGCTCGAATACGCCGGCGACAAAGCGGACCAGGGCCAACCCGCTCCATCCGCAGCCGCTTTGCGTCAAGCCGAATTCGACGGTGAGAAGACGACGTCGACGAACGCCTTCTGGATGTGATTGGCCGGAACTCAGCCTCTCTGAACGATTGCCGTCGGCAACGGGTAAGCGCCTTTGGTGCCGCGCCAATGCGCGGCGGCAAAGCCCAGCACGACCAGCGCAAAACCCTGGTGGGTCAGCGCCATATGCAGCGGCACATGCATCAGCAGCGTGCCGATGCCGATCGAAGCCTGCACCAGCACCAGCAGGAACAGCAAGGTCGCGCGGCGAGCATGCGTTGAGCCCGGCAATCGACGACGTGTGGCAATCATGTGCCACAACGCCACGGCAAACACCGTGTAGGCGCCGAGCCGGTGAATGAACTGCACCGTCTTCGGGCTCTCGAAGAAGTTGCGCCATACCGGTTCGAGGATCAGCAGATCACCGGGGATGACCTTGCCATCCATCAACGGCCAGGTGTTGTAGCTCAGGCCGGCGTCGAGCCCGGCAACCAGGCCGCCAAGGTAGATCTGGATCAGTGCAAGCAACACGATGAAGCCGGCCAAGCGCTGCGTCGAACGATCGGCGGCAGGCTCGGAGTGGGGAGCCAATCCTCGCGCGACCACCATGGTGGCGGTGAAGATCAGCGCTGCCAGCGTCAGGTGCGTCGCCAGCCTGTACTGGCTGACCGACACACGGTCCACGAGGCCGGATGCGACCATCCACCAGCCGATCGCACCTTGCAGCCCGCCGAGAAGCAGAATGCCGGCCAGCTTGGGCGCGAGGCCACGCTCGATGCGGCGTGTCGCCCAGAAGAACAGCAGCGGCAAGGCGAAGACCATGCCGACGCCGCGGGCAAGAATGCGATGCGCCCATTCCCACCAGAAGATCGACTTGAAGGCCTCGATGCTCATGCCCTTGTTGAGTTCTGCATATTGCGGGATTTGCTGATAGCGCAGGAATTCCTCCTGCCACTCGGCGTCGTTCAATGGCGGCACGACGCCATGGATCGGCTGCCACTGTGTGATCGACAGGCCGGAATCGGTGAGCCTGGTGGCGCCGCCGACCAGCACCAGCGCAAACAGCACCAGAAGCACCACATAAAGCCAGCCGCGCAGCAGCGCCCGGTTATGCAGGTCGCGGTCGCGGGCCACGAAAGGCGCGGCAACTGATATGGCAGCCATGGTGTTTTTCCGGCAGGTTGAGGTCGCGGATTGGTGAACCATCGCAATCCTGCTGGCAAGACCGGCCGGCGCGGCACGCCGTCGCGCCGCTTCAGGCGGGTTGCACGCATCTTCCGTTCGGCCTAAGCGATAGCAATCAACGAGACCGGCCCATGCACACACGCGTCAAGAAACTGATCGGAGCCTTCCTGCTGGTGGCGCTGGTGATCGTCTATGCGCTGATTGCATCGATTTTCGCCGTGGCCCGGCTGTCGGAGGCCGGCCCTCTCATGCAATTCAGCTTCTTCCTGCTCAGCGGGCTGCTGTGGGTGCTGCCAGCGATGGGCATCATCAAATGGCTGATGCTGGAGCCACGGCCCAAGCGCTAGTCGCACCTGAATCAAATGGTGACGAGCATCTTGCCGGCATTGGCCAGCGGCGTGGTCACGCCAGACAGCATCGTGCGGATGTGGGCAAGGCTCTGATAGCGGCCGTTGACCGAAATGCGCGGCAGCGCATGCAGGAATCCCGCATGCTCGGCCCGCAGCACGCCGTGGCGCGTTGTCACCGCGGAGGTATAGCCGGCATCACGAGCAAATCCCACCTCACGACAGCCAACCGCGCTGGCATAGCCATAGGGATAGGCCAGATGGCGCGGCTCCTCACCGAGTTCGGCCTGCAGCATCCGCCTGACGTCGCCGATCTCATGGCGTGCATCAGCTTCGGGAAGGCGTTTCAGATTGCTGTGATTGATCGTATGCGCACCGATCGTCACCAAGGGGTGCGCCGCGATGCTGCGGATTTCATCCCAATTCATCAGCGTTGTGACGCGGGACGCGTCCGCGTCGACACCACTCGTACGCGCCAGATCACGCAGCACGGCGCGCAAATCCTTCTCGCCAACCTCCGTGGTGAGGTGGGTGTGCAGACGCGCGATCGCCTGAAGCTTCCTGGCCGGAGTCGAGCAGTCGATCGCCTCAGGGCCTCCGGGTGTGGTCAGGATCAGCCGGTCGCTCGCGTTGACAATGTCCTCGACCACATCCCACCACAGATCGGCGGTGCCATCGATAAGCCCAGGCGCGACATAGATGGTGATCGGCGCGCCGTGCTTGTCCAGCACCGGCAGGGCCTCGGTCATGTTGTCACGATAGGCGTCGTCGGCGGTGATCGTCGCGAACTGGCCGCCCTTGCCGCCCGCCTTGATCCGTTCGATCGCCTCGTCCATGGAGACGAATGCATAACCGTGCGCCTTCATGTCGGCGATGACAGCATCAAGGAAGCCGGGAGCAATATTGAGATGCCGGTTGACGCTATCGGGCTTTTCCGGCGTCGCGGTCACGCGATGCAGCATGAGGATGGCGCCAATGCCACCAATGAACGGCTTGGCCAGCGGTGCAAGGCCGGTATAGCGGGCGACGTTCAGCGCCAGTTTCCGGATTGCCTCGCCTCCGTCGATCATTCATTCACCTTTTGCGCCTAGGCTAATGCAAGCACCTAATGCCTACGCGAACCCCCAAATTGCGATCAATACGCCCTAAGGATTGAGGTATGGTTGACGCCGCTGCGTCATTTGACGGCATTCGGCTCGCGGCCACCGAAGCATCGTCGCGCGCACTGCCGCGAGATCAGGCCGGACTGTCGATATCCGTCGTTTCCGCTGATGGCCTTCCGGCCTATGCCGAGTTCTGCCGCGTTGCGCGGTTCGCGCCGGCGCAGAGTGCTACCTGGATCCTGAACTGGGCCACGCAGGTCGCGCCGGATCTCCTCGTGGCAACGCTGAGCATCGACGGCATATCGGTGTTTTCATTGGCACTGGAGGTAGCCCAGAGCGGGCCGTTCCGAATCGCGCGCTTCATGGGCGAACGCCATGCCAATGGCAATTTCGCCGCCGCGGACGCTGACTGGCTGGCCAAAGCGGATATGCCGGCCATCCGGTCGGTGCTGAACGCTATCGCCAAGGCACGCCCGGACATCGATCTTGTGGCGCTGGAGCGACTGCTTCCAGACCTCGATGGCATCACCAATCCGCTCTCATTGCTCCCCCATTTTGCCAGCCCTAACCTGTCATTGGCCGTCGATCTGATCGGCGGCTTCGATGCGCTGCTCTCCCGCGCCAGCGGCAAACGCAAGCGCAAGAAGCACCGTTCGCAGAGGCGCAAATTCGAGGCTGTCGGCAGTCATCGCCGCATCGCGGCCAGCACAACGGACGAGGTCAACCGGCTTCTCGATGCCTTTTTCGAGATGAAGGAATTTCGTTTCCGCAAAATGGGAATCGCCAATGTCTTCGGCGACGATCGGGTGCGCGCCTTCTTTCGCGCGCTGTTCGCCGAAGCCCTGGCGGAGGACAAGCCTTCCTTCATGCTGCACGGGCTCGAGGTCGCCGGCAAGCTCCGAGCGATCACCGGATCAAGCCGCTGTGGCAAGCGCCTCATCTGCGAATTCGGCGCCATCGCGGAGGACGATCTCGGCCACACCAGCCCGGGCGATTTCCTGTTCTTTGACAACATCCTGGAAGCCTGCGAGACCGGCTTTGAAGTCTATGATTTCTCCGTCGGCGACGAGCCCTACAAACGGCTGTGGTGCGACATCGAAACCCAGCATTTCGAGGTTCTGGTTCCGCTGACCCTCAAGGGACGCATGCTCGCGCTGGGACTTCGGCAAGCGGCGCGTCTGAAAGCCGTCATCAAGAACAGCCCCCTCGTCTGGAAGCTGACAAAGATGCTGCGCCGCAAGGCGGCCGGCCATGCCTCGGCGGCTCCCGCCGAGGCCGACAATTAGACCCGAGCCATATCCAATAGAACTGGATAGAAATCAGGGAAGCGTTCGGTCGTTCCGCCTCAGGCAGCCGACCGATGCCCAGGTGCTGGTGCGCCAGGCGTCTCGTGGCCGACAGGCGTCACCAATGTCACGTCCGGGTAGCCATTCTCGATCAGCTTGACCGCGGCCTGCGCCACTTCTTCGTCCGGCTCCAGCATGGAAAGGAAGACCTCCGTGGCATCACCGACCAGACGGCCGATACCTTGAGCGTCGGCAGGTCCGCACTCAACCACCACCAGATCGTAGGCCGTGGTCAATGACTGCATGATAATCGGCAGACGGTCTGCGGCACGCATGGCACGGACCGGGTCGGCGGTGCCGACCGGGATGACGTGGCAGTCCGAGTAGAGGTCGGCATGGATCACGTCGCTGAACTGCGCTTCGGAGGCCAGCAAATTGGTGATGCCGGGAAACAGCCCACTGTCCAGCATCGGCCGCGAGGCGGCACCCGAAGCCGTGAGGTCAAGCAACAGCACGCGCAGTCCGGCGTCCGAGGCTTCGCGTGCCACCAGGACGGCGGACGCGGCTGCGTCATCGCCTTCAGGTGAGACGAAGATGGCGCGGGCCGCGCCGCTGGCGATAACCTTTTCCGCTGCTTTCTCAATGTCGACTTCGCCAAGCGTGGGACGCACCGGTTCGGCCTTGACGGTCGTTTGCACCGGCTCCGTCGTACCGGGCATCGCAGCTACATCAGGCATCTTTGCGGCATAGGGCAAAGGGGCAGCATAAGGCATTGGCGCGGCTGCATAAGGCGTGGTTGCAGCATATGGCGCGGCGGCGGCACGGCGCTCGGCGGCGGCATAGGGGTCAACGGCCACATATGGCTCAGACTCGGTTTCGGACGGATGCCCTGCCACTTCCTGCAATGCAGCCGGCTCTTGTGAGGCAGCGGGCTCCTGATGGACAGCCGGCATTGCCACCTCATCGATCCGCTCGAAGCGGGCACCGGTGGCGGGCCGCATGGCACGGCCCGAGAACAGCTCCCGCAGAAGTGTTGCAATCGCCATGATCAGCAGCGATGCGACGAAGGCGGCGCCAACAATCGGCATGATCTTCGGGAAGTAAGGCTCGGATGGTTCCTGTGCCCAGGAAAACACCCTGGCATCCACCGGCAGATATTTGCGGTCGTTGCGAGATGACGCCGCCAGATAGTTAGCCTGGTATGTTTCAAGCTGCTGACGCTTGGCGTTCGCTTCGCGCTGCAACGCATCAAGTTCGACCTGTTCCTCGCCGGCGCGTGCCGATTCGGCCTTCAGCGTGTTGACGTCGGCGATGAGCTGATTTTCACGAGCCTGGGCGGTTTGCGCCTGGGTCATCAGCCCTTTCATGACTTTCTGCGCTTCGTTGCGGATCTGGCTGTCGAGATCGGCAAGCTGCGACTTCAACGCCCGAATGCGCGGATGATTGTCGAGCAGCGTCGTCGACAGATCGGCAATGTTGGCCTTGAGCTCAACCTGCCGCTCGCGCAGGCGCTGGATCAGATCGGAAGACAGAACTTCAGGCACGGCATCGAGCGAGCCGCCGCTCCGCAGCGCCTTGCGCACGCTGTCGGCGGTTGCTTCCGCCGCCGCGCGATTGGCGCGGACCCGCGACAGTTCCGTAGACAATTCAGACAGCTGCTGGGTGGCCAGCACCGAATTGTTGCCGCCCATCAACAGATCAGACTGCGAGCGGAAGGCAGCAACTTTCGCCTCCGCGTCCTTCACCTGCTTCTGCAGGTTGGCAACCTCCGGCCCAAGGAAGGCGGTGGCGGCGGAATTCGAATCTGTCTTCGCGGCTCCTTGGGCCGCGATATAAGCTTCGGCAATTGCATTCGGGATGCTGGCGGCGAGCTTGGGATCCTGAGAGGAAAACTCGATGGCGATGACGCGGGACTTTTCAACGCTGTAGACGTTGAGTTTCTCGCGCATCTTTTTCAGCACGCGTTCGTCCGCCGGGATTTCCTGAGGGTCGCTTTTGAGGCCGGCGATAACGAGAAGCCGGCTGATCGCCGACATGTTCGCTGCCTCGTCGAATTCAGGCAAGCGCGACAGATTGAGCTTCAATGCCACCTGCTTCAGGATATCGCTTGAAGAGATGACCTGGACCTGACTGGCCACCCCTTCTTCATCAAGGATCGGCTTGTCGTTGTCGTTGGCACCATTGGGACGCGTATAGGCGGATTCGCCCGTTTCGATCACAAGTCGCGTTTCGGCCTTGTAATGCGGCTTTGCGAGCCAGGCCAACGCGAAGGCAAGACCAGTGACAACCAGCGCGACAACGAGAATGCGCAGCCAGTTCCGCGCCAGGCTGGCAAAGAGCTGCCTGAGATCAACGTCGACATCTGCGGCCGCGGATTGAACGGACATACATCCCTACTCCGATACTGGATCAGGAAACACCGTAAACAACTATGGTAACTCAGCCGTTAAGATCACGGTAGGTTTTCGTTAGGACTTACTGACGGGAAGTAAACAAGAAACCCAAAATGGCAAAAACTCTTGTCGGCTACCTGCTGATCGACCGCTCCCTTTACCGGCCATTAACCCTAACAGGATGATAACGGACCCCGATCCTTAAAGTTTGCCGCAGCCCATAGGCGGCCAGTCGAAGGTACCTGTCCGGTCATGAAAAGCACTGCTCCCCTCCTCCGCGCTCTGCTTGCCGTGTCGATGCTTGCCGGCTGCTCAAGCTACCGGCCAACCCCGGCCGCGTTCCATGAAGTGCTCGACCAGCCTTACCGCCTCGGCGCCGGCGACCGTGTCCGCGTTACCGTGTTCGAGCAGGAAGGCCTGACCAATACCTATAGCGTCGACCAGTCCGGCTATCTTTCCTTCCCGCTTGTCGGCGCTGTGCCGGCGCGTGGCCACACCGCCCAGCAGATGGAAAAGGAAATCGCCGACAAGCTGAGACAAGGCTATTTGCGCGACCCTGATGTGTCGGTCGAAATCGATCGCTACCGGCCAATCTTCGTCATGGGCGAAGTCGGCGCGGCCGGCCAATACTCCTATGTGCCGGGCCTTACGGTCCAGAAGGCCGTTGCGATTGCCGGCGGCTTCTCGGCCCGAGCCAACCAGGAGAGCGTCGACATCACCCGCGACATCAACGGCAAGGTGATGACCGGCCGGGTGGTCACCTCCGACCCGCTGCTGCCTGGCGACACTGTCTACGTTCGCGAACGTCTGTTCTGACGAACGCCTCGTGGCCGACAAGCTCAGGATCGTTCACTGCTTTCGTTCACCGGTCGGAGGAATCTTCCGGCATGTGCGCGATCTGACCGCGGCGCAAGTCGCGGCGGGCCATTCCATCGGCATTGTCTGCGATTCGAGCACCGGCGGCGACTTCGAGGAACATCTCTTCGAACAGATGAAAGACAGCCTGGCGCTCGGCATTCATCGCACCCCCATGCAGCGCCATGTCGGCCCGGGCGACCTCGCCTCGGCCTGGCGCACCTACAGGATCATCAAGGAATTGCGGCCGGACGTAATTCATGGACATGGCGCCAAGGGTGGCGCCTATGCCCGTTTGTTCGGCTCATTGTTG
The DNA here is from genome assembly GCA_039916205.1 of Mesorhizobium sp. GTDB lineage: Bacteria > Pseudomonadota > Alphaproteobacteria > Rhizobiales > Rhizobiaceae > Mesorhizobium. Next base: position 7,646 of record JBDSLV010000125.1, read on the forward strand.
CGGGTATCAAGGTCTCGCGTAGCCCGCTTTTATTCGCCGCATGGCGGCTCCCTTCACTATGACGAGAACACCGCCACGGGAAAGCTGTTCTTCGGGCTTGAGCGCTTCATGGCCCGCTTCACCGACTGCCTGCTGTTTGTCTCCGACTATGAACGACGAACGTACCGCAAGAAAGTCGGAGAGCCGCCGATCCCGAACACGCTGGTCTATAACGGCCTGCGCGCGGCCGAGTTCGAGCCGGTTTTGAGCAGGCCCGATGCAGCCGACCTGCTTTACATCGGCATGATGCGCGACCTCAAAGGGCCTGACATTTTCATCGATGCGCTGGCGCTTGCGGCCCCCCGCCTTGGCCGCGCGCTGAGCGCGGTGATGGTCGGCGACGGTGACGACCTGCCCCGCTACCATGCCCAGGTCAAGCGCCTTGGACTTGAGAGCCATGTCCGCTTCCTGGCGCCAATGCCGGCCAGGGAGGCCTTCGCACTGGCGGGGCTTGTCGTTGTTCCCTCACGTGCCGAGGCCATGCCCTACATCGTGCTGTAAACGCTGGCAGCCGGAAAGCCGATGATCGCCACCGCTGTCGGCGGCATACCGGAGATTTTCGGAATCGGCTCACCGGCCCTGATCAGGCCTGACCCACGCCAGCTCGCAGACAAGATGAGTGACGCCTTGGCCGGCCCCGACGCCTACAGCAAGCTGATGCCTGATGCCATCGACCTCAAGGCACGCTTCGGCGCCGACGTGATGGCGGCCGAGATTGAGAAAGCCTATTTCTCCGCACTGAACAGATAGACGTTGAGGAGCCAGCATGCGGGTGATTGCCAGCCGGCCCTAGGTTCAGCGCCGGTAGCCGCACCGGACGCTTTCTGGAATCGCAACAAAACGCCGATGCAATGCCTGGGCAGACCGCTGCCAGGCCGTGATCTATTTCGAGTTGGGCCATCATTTTTGTTGGCCTTCAGCCAAGGCCGTTCCAAAGCCATCCGTTGCTTCAAGGTTTTTTAGCTCTCTTTTGCTATTCACCTGAGGTAAGCTCGCGGATGGTTCCTATGAACGAGATCGACCCCCCGCACCGCTTTTCAATGGATGCGGTGCGCAAATTCGACGGCCCGGCCGATGGTGACCCGGCTGGTGGCATGAATGATGTTGCCCGTCAGGTCGCCTCGCAATACCGACGTGATACGATGTCGCCGGTCATGGTCAGCGGCGTTTTGCGCCTGGTCGAGTTCTCGGTGCTGTTTCTGGCCGGTCTCGCCGCGTATTTCCACTATGTTGGCTTCTTCAACTACCTGGCATGGCAATATCCGCTGACGATCGCCGCGGCGTCATTTCTCACCGTTGTGCTGCTCGACGTCGCCGACTGCTATCAGGTTGTGTCTTTGATGCGGCCGATCGCCAATTTTGGCCGCATCTTCCTGTCGTGGGCCGGCGCGTTCGCCTTGATGGCATTGACCGCCTTCATCATGAAGATGTCGCAAGACTATTCCAGGCTTTTGTTCGGCACCTGGTTCGTCCTCGGCTTCGTTCTGTTGTTCAGCCTCAGGCTGGTGATGTCGAAGCTGATACGGCGCTGGGCGCGTGACGGGCGCATGGAACGGCGCGCCGTCATTGTTGGCGGCGGCAAGGCAGCCGAGGATTTGATCCGCTCGGTTGAAAAACAGCCTTACAACGATATCCGCATCTGCGGCATCTTTGATGATCGCGGCGACAAGCGCTCGCCGCCGATCGTGGCCGGTTATCCGAAGCTTGGCACCATTTCAGCCCTGATCGAGTTCGCCCGCATTGCCCGCATCGACATGCTGATCGTGTCGCTGCCGCTGACCGCCGAGGCGCGCGTGCTGCAGCTGTTGAAGAAGCTCTGGGTGCTGCCCGTCGACATTCGGCTTTCGGCGCACTCGAACGCGCTGCAGTTCCGCCCGCGCTCTTATTCCTATATCGGCGCGGTGCCGTTGCTCGACATTTTCGACAAGCCGATCAACGACTGGGATTCGGTCGCCAAGCGCGCCTTCGACATCATCTTCAGCATCATCGGTATCGTCGTGTTCTCGCCGGTGATGCTGGCAACCGCCATCGCCATCAAGCTAGATAGCAAGGGACCGGTGCTGTTTCGCCAGAAGCGGCACGGGTTCAACAACGAGATCATCGAAGTCTATAAATTCCGCTCGATGTTCACCGACAAATCCGATCCGACCGCCAAGCAGACGGTGACCAAGAACGACCCGCGCGTTACCCGCGTCGGCCGCTTCATCCGCAAGACCTCGATCGACGAGCTGCCGCAGTTCTTCAACGCGCTGCTGGGCTCGCTGTCGCTGGTCGGGCCTCGGCCGCACGCGATCGCCGCCCAGTCGCACAACCTCCTCTACAACGAAGTCGTGGACGGCTATTTCGCCCGCCACAAGGTCAAGCCAGGTGTCACCGGCTGGGCGCAGATCAACGGTTGGCGCGGCGAGATGGACACCAATGAGAAGATCCGGATGCGGACGGAGTATGACCTCTACTACATCGAGAACTGGTCGCTGCTGTTCGACTTGCAAATCCTGTTCCTGACGCCGGTCCGGCTGCTCAACACGGAAAACGCCTATTGAGCGCGATTTCCCATGAGCTGCCGCGCGCGGCAGTCAACGCCAAGCTGATCGCGCTGATTTCATCAGGAGCGGTTTTCCTCGGTATATTCCTGTCCGGTTTCGTCATCAGCGAGCCGGCGCCCTACGAGCTCTACATGGCCGGGCTCATTGCCGTGTGGGCACTCTTCGGCTTGCGGGTATCGCGCGCCGCCATGCCGCTGCTGGTGCTTCTGGTGACGATGAACATCGGCGGCATGATCTCGATGACGCAGATGTCGGACCTGGCGAACACGCCGCTCTATCTCGCGGTCTCCCTGTTTCTTGCCTTCACCGCCGTGTTCTTCGCTTCGGTGACAGCGGTGCAGCCGAGCCTCTACCGCCTGATCTTCTTCGCCTATGTCGTTTCGGCGGTGATAACCTCGTTGCTTGGCATCGCCGGCTATTTCCACGCCTTCCCCGGCGCGGAAATCTTCACCAAATATGATCGCGCCGCCGGCGCTTTCCAGGACCCGAATGTGTTCGGACCCTTCCTGGTTCTGCCCGGCATCTACTTGCTCTACCTGCTTTTGACCGGCCCTATCTCGCGCATGCCGCTGCTGGCGGTGCCGCTGCTGATCATCGCGGCCGGTATCTTCTTCTCCTTCTCGCGCGGCGCCTGGGGCATGTTCGCTGTCTCGGCGGTCCTGCTCACCGGATGCCTGTTCCTGCAAAGCGCCAGCGGCATGTTCCGGCTGCGCGTGGTGGTGATGACGATCGCGGCGCTGTCGCTGCTGGCCATCGCCATCCTCGTCATCCTGCAACTGCCCGGTGTGTCGGAGATGTTTTCCAACCGTGCGCATCTCGAACAAAGTTACGACACCGCCCGCCTCGGCCGCTTCGCACGCTATTCGATCGGCTTCCAGATGGCGATGGAACACCCGTTCGGCATCGGCCCGCTCGTGTTTGGAACGATTTTCGGCGAAGACACCCACGACATCTGGCTGAAGACGCTGATGGACTATGGCTGGCTTGGCTTCGTCTCGTTCCTGACGCTCACCGTGTGGACGATATCAGCCGGTTTCCGCATCCTTTTGCGCGATCGGCCGTGGCAGCCTTACCTTCTGTGCGCCTATGTCGCCTTCATCGGCAATGTCGGGCTCGGCACTTTCATCGATATCGACCACTGGCGCCACGTCTATCTGCTGCTCGGACTGATCTGGGGTGCGATCGCGCTCGAATACCGCCATCAACGGGAATTACGACCACGGCTGGAGAGGTTGCCGACAGCCGCAATCACAGCGTGAGAATAGTCGCCGAATTCGGTTGACCCGAGCGGGGTTATCACGATACATCGCGACCGGTCCGGAGTGTAGCGCAGCCCGGTAGCGCACTTGACTGGGGGTCAAGGGGTCGTCGGTTCGAATCCGGCCACTCCGACCAACAATGCCTTTGAAACCCCAGCTTTCGAACACCTGCATAGTGGGCGGGACTTCGTATGCGAAAACGACTTACACTCCTGTCCGTTCGCTACCCGTTTATTTTATAATCCTGTTCGTTGTGGGCATTGAGTATTGCGTGATCCCAACGACATATTATCTTTCCGGAATGAACGTTTTCGACTTTGTCACGCAAGACGAGATGTATGAGCTCCCCGAGGACACCCGGTTGGCGTTTTCTATATTTGTGAGAATTGCGCAGAGGCGTCTTAACGATTTTACCCGGACGCTTAGTGGTTCAACCGACGAATCTGACTGGCACGAGATACAAGAAGCCAGGCACAGTTTCACAAATGTTGTGCTTGGCGCCGCTCGACGTCTTAAAATTGAGCCATTCGTCTCCATGGACGTGCCGCGAGTCAACAAATTCGAATATGATATCTACCGACAATTTAGTGCCGATCTGGATCATTACATGACTCAGCTCGCATTGGATAATAGTTTCAGGTCGCGCGCCGATTCCACAGCTTTGCCAGTAGTTTCAAAAGATCGGATTAGAAGCCATCTCCATCATCTGCGCGAGGCTATCCGCACAGCGGAGTTGACCGAGGCTAAGAAAGCAAACCTTCTTGATAAAGTGGATGAATTCGAGACTGCCCTCGACAAGACCCGACTTAACCTACTGGCGATGGCCCTTCTGACTGTTGAGATTCTTGCGGTTCCCGGGACTGTATGGGGCTCTTACGAAGTTGTTTCGAAATTGATAGGAAACATCAATCAGGCGGTGGCAGAAGCTAAGGCTGTTGACAATGAACAACGGCGGCTGCCGCCCACACCTGAGCCATACGCTATCTCGCCGCCTCGGGCGCCGAAGCCAGAATCAAGCTTCGATCAGAAATTGGATGACGAGATTCCATTCTAGCATCGGCCTCGTCTAAAGCCTGGGCTTTGGCCGTCTGACTTTAGCCTTGGCACACATCGACCCACTCGGCGCCGGTAAGGTCAGCCATGCGCTGCGGCGCGATCCGCACCGCGGCGTTGGTTGCGCCGGCGGCGGGAACGACCTCCTCGAAAGCACGCAGTGATTCATCACAGTAGATCGGCAGCGGCGCAGGCAGGCCGAAGGGGCAGACGCCGCCGGGTGGATGGCTGGTTGCCCGCAGAACCTCGTCGGCATCGAGCATCCGTGGCTTGCCGCCAAGCCTGTCCTTGAATTTGCGGTTGTCGAGCCTGGCGATGCCGCTGGTCACGACCAGCATGGTGCGCTCGCCGACGCGCAGGCAGATCGTCTTGGCGATCTGGGCCGGCAGCACGTCATGCGCTTCCGCCGCAAGTGCCACCGTTGCCGAACTCGCCTCGGTGACGATCACGTCGATGTCAGGCGCGTGACTGGCAAAGAAGGCGCGAACGGATTCCAAGCTCATATCGAAAACTCGCGGGTTCAAAAATTGATGGGACCATAAACCGGCGCCCATAAACACGCGCCATGCGCCCACAGGCAAGCCTTGAGGCAGCGCCAAAATGGGAAAACCCGCCAGGGTTATCCATGGCGGGCTTACCAATCATGCCGGGCTTTGCGCTACAGCGCGGGTCGGCCTTGCGTGGCCTGCGCCTGCACGACTGGGCCGGCCAGCGACTCCTGGGGCAGCCGAAGCGCGGACGCAATACGGCGCAGCTTCGACGGGTCGGCGGACCGGCCACTCTCAATCTCTTCGATCTCATCGATCGACAGACCGCATGTCAGGGAAAGCTCCTCCACACTGTACCCCCGGGATACCCGGATCGTTCTGAGGGCGTTGTGACCCTGCACAAGGTCGCTGGCAACCAGTTCCGGGAGGGGCTCGTGTTTTGCACTTTGGGGCATTGGCAACTCCGTTGGCTGAAAGAGTTTGATAAAAATGGGATGTTGCCTGAGATGGGCCAGAACATGCCTGCTCACAGCCATTTTGCCAAGCGCCAAAGGGGCCGTCACGGCATCGTGAACCACGTGCGTCTGCCGCGATTTCCAGGCTTGCCGATCAAGTTCTTTTGAACTCCCTTCCGTCGCATTGCCGCGTGGTTTTGATGCGCCATTTCGTTGTCTCTGATGCCGTCGACGCCAAACGGGTGACGATGGGCCACCATTTTCCCAGAGAGGATCGATCCGATGAAATTGCGGACTATCATGATCGTGTTCGGCACGATTTCAGGTCTAGGCGTTGCAGCCACGAGTGCCCAGGCGACCGACCCGGTACGCGTGCGCGGCGTCGTGGCCAGTTCCGATGCATCCCACCTAACGGTAAAAAACCGCCAGGGCGGCACGGATACAATCAAGCTGGCCGCTGGCTGGAAAATATCCGGGGTCGCCAGCGCATCCATAAAGGATATCAAGCAAGGCGATTTCCTCGGCATCGCCTCCGTGTCGAAAGCGGATGGCGGCAGTGGTGCGCTTGAGGTGGTGGTCTTTCCCGCCGCCCTGAAAGGTGCCGGCGAAGGTGATCGTCCATGGGACCTGCAGCCCAACAGCCGGATGACCAACGGCACCGTTGCCGACGTGACCGATGTCGACGGCCGGGCGGTTACGCTGACCTACGACAACGGACAGACGAAGAAGATATCAATACCCGAAAACACACCTGTCGTCACCTTCGCCCCGGCCACCGCAACCGACCTCAAGCCAGGCGCAACGGTCTTCGTCATCGCTCAGCGCGACGGGGGCGGCACGCTGACTTCGAGCCGCGTTGTGGTGGGAAACAACGGTGTCGTTCCGCCGATGTAGGCGGAGCAGAGTGGCAGGCATTTGGGCTGCCCGCAGACACCGACACTCTACTCCATCAAGCCCCAGTCCCACCAAGGTCGAGGCCGAGCAGCCTTGGTGGGACCTGGATTTCTCAGAAACAGTCCAGAAACAAAATTCTACAATCGGGAAATACTGACGAAAAAATTCGGGCGCGTAATCCCATTCGCGGCGATCAGGTTATCGACCTGATTTAACTCAGCCGGCGAAAAAAGGAAACGATCCATGAAAAAGTCCCTCCTCTCGGCCCTCGGCCTTGCTGTCGCACTTGCTTTCACGGTGCCGGTCGTCGGCGCAACCAGCGCGGACGCAGCTCCGATGCACATGAAGAAGCATCACCGCCACCATCATCGTCACCACCATCACCCAGTTCATCATCACCACCATCATCATCACCACCACATGAAGATGATGAAAAAGGCATAGCATACAGACTGCCAACGAGAAGGCCGGCTTTGGCTTCTTGTTCGAGGCCGGTCTTCTCCTGGTCCTGTCCGGTACGGAATGTGCCACCAGGCGTCCCATCCTGGTGGATGGAAGTGGCGTGGACGCCAATGTCCTTTTCAATGAGGCCATTCTTTTTGCAGCCTGCAGATCCCGACCGCTGGGATTCAGATGGCGGCCCGCTGACCGAGAATTGATGACGCGGCATTGACCCGTCCTTGTCCAGGCAAACATGCCTCGGGCGATAAGCACAATCCTCAATCCAAACGTAGAAACCGATACCGCAACGGATATCTCCGGCAAACGCTTCTTGCCGGCTCCGGTTTTGACGCGCCCCGCGCCATATGCGCCGCGGGCTTCCGCAACCAGCACTCCGTTCAGTTAGGTGTCGACGCTTCAGCCGTGCGTTGCCGCAAGACGTCGGGGCCAGCGTTTTTTCAAACACCGCGTGAACCTTTCCTTCGCGGGGCAGCACCAACCCTGCATGGACGCCAGGAAGGCGATCCCAACCAGACGGACCCAGCAACGCGGTCCTCACAGAAGGAAATGCCCATATGATCAACATCACGAACCTGAAGCGCCTGTCCCTCGCCACGGTCCTCGCCATCTCGGCCATCGGCTCGATTTCACTGCCGAGCTCGGCTTTTGCCGACGGCACCTTGCCGAGCGGCGGCGGCGCTGTCTGCAAGGGACACGGCCCCTGCATGGTCCTGAAGCTCGACTGCAAGGGCAAATATACCGATGGCACCGACGCCGGCGGCACCGTCTATGGCAAGTGCAGCCAGACCGCGCAGGTCAAACCGCAGGCCAAGATCAAATTGGCGAATTGATCGGCGGCCATCCGGCCGCGGATCGTGGAAATGGCGGCTGCTCGCGGGGGCCGGCCGCCATTTTCAATTCCGAACAGTTTCCGATCGGTGCGTCAGCGACGGCTGAAAAGCAGGCTGGCGGCGAGACCCACGACCACGAGACCCACGGCAGCGGCCGTGGCCGGGTGATCACGGGCGGACTTCTCAATCACCCTGCCTTGCTTGCGGATCGCGGGCATCGCATCGCGCAGACGTCCGGCAATATCCGAGTACGTATCCAGCGCGGCGTCACGGCCATCTTCATAGTAAGCGCCGCCGCGCTTGGACACCGCCTTCTTCAAAGCCGCCAGTTCCCTAGAGAGGGCAGCGACCTGCTTGTCCAGATCGATGTCGGAGAGGGTCGAGAATGATGCCATGATAGATTTCCTTGCTTTGCATAAGGAAACGTAACGCGTCACCGTCGGCCGGGTTCCGGCTCTGTCGACGCTAAGTGGCCATGTGCGTATGTCGGGGTGCGGCTGTCAGCGCACCTGATCCAGCAGGCGCTTGCACTCCAGAAGGTCGAACAAGGCTTCCTGCAGCAGCGCACGATTGTCGCGCGACAGCTTCGACACATCCGGTGCGACAGGGCCTTCCTCATCAGTCTTGCCAAGGCCAAAGAAACGGCGGCTGGGTTTTACCCTGGGTTGGCCAACCAATTCGTCGTCCATCCCGCGCGGCTGGGCAGCTGGTGTCAGCGGCACCGCGTCGGCCTGCTTGCGTTGCGAAATCGCCTCGACGGCGGCCATGTCGCCATTGCCGATGGCAACCAGGAAATGGTTGCCATTCTCGCGCAGCAGCTTCTGCACGCCCTTGATTGTGTAGCCCTGGTCGTAAAGCATGTGGCGGATGCCCTTGATCAGTTCGACATCCTGCGGCCGGTAATAGCGGCGGCCGCCGCCGCGCTTCATCGGCTTGATCTGGTTAAAGCGGGTTTCCCAGAAGCGCAGCACATGCTGCGGCAAGTCGAGATCTTCGGCGACCTCGCTGATGGTGCGGAATGCGTCGGGGCTCTTGTCCATGGGCGAATCCTCACGCTGGACGATGATCCAGCCTATCTTGCCGAATCGCAGTTTATTTCAGCGGTTTGTGGCGCAACATTCAAGCCCGGCACGATGGTGGGGCCGGTTTTCAACCGCGCAATGGGACGAGCCTACTTGCTGCCCTTGGTCTTGCTGCTCTGATGTGAGCGCAGGATGCGGCTCTTCAGAACGTTCGACGACTTGAAGGTCATCACCCGGCGCGGCAGGATCGGCACTTCTTCGCCGGTCTTGGGATTGCGTCCGATGCGTTCGTTCTTGGAGCGGACGTGGAACGTCGCGAAAGACGACAATTTCACGGTCTCGCCACGCACGATCGCCTCGCAGATTTCATCAAGGACGGCCTCGACGAGTTCAGCCGATTCCGTGCGCGACAGACCAACCTTGCGGTAAACTGCTTCGGCAAGGTCGGCGCGCGTAAGTGTCTTTCCCCCCATGCGACCGTCCCATCAGCTCAAAACATAAAATCGATACAACAACGGCAGAGCCTAAGTAATTGATCCGGCAAGGTCAAGGACCGAAACCGGACCGTTCGGCTCTTACCAGCGAACGAGAACAGCGCCCCAGGTGAAGCCGCCGCCCATGGCTTCCAGCAACACCAGATCGCCCTTTTTGATGCGGCCGTCGGCGACGGCCACCGAAAGCGCCAGCGGTACGGAAGCTGCCGAGGTGTTACCGTGCAAATCGACCGTAACCACCACCTTTTGCTCGGCAATCCCGAGCTTCTTGGCGGAAGCGTCAATAATCCGTTTATTGGCCTGGTGCGGCACGAACCAGTCGAGGTCGGCGGCGGTAATACCGGCCTGGGAAAATACCCCTTCGATGACGTCGGTGATCATGCCGACCGCGTGTTTGAACACCTCGCGGCCCTCCATGCGGAGATGGCCGACCGTGCCAGTGGTCGAAGGCCCGCCATCGACAAAAAGCTTGTCTTTGTGGGCGCCGTCGGAGCGCAGGCTGGCCGCCAGCACGCCATGGTCGGCGATGCCGCCGGTTCCCTCGCCCGCTTCCAGCACCAGAGCACCAGCGCCGTCACCGAACAGGACGCAGGTCGAGCGGTCGCTCCAGTCGAGAATCCGCGAAAAAGTCTCCGACCCGATCACCAGCACGCGCTTGGCCAGACCGCCACGGATATAGAGATCGGCGGTCGTTACCGCATAGACGAAGCCGGTGCACACCGCCTGCATATCGAAGGCAAAGCCATGATGCATGCCAAGCCGGTTCTGGATCTCGACGGCGGTCGCCGGGAATGTGTTGTTGGGCGTCGAGGTCGCCAACACGATCAGATCAATGTCAGCAGGCGTCAGGCCCGCATTGTCGAGGGCGGCGCGGGCGGCGGCCTCGCCCAGCGAAGCCGTCGTCTCGTCGTCGCCAGCGATATGGCGCTGGCGGATACCGGTGCGCTGGGCGATCCACTCGTCGGAGGTTTCGACCATGCCTTCGAAATCGGCATTCTTCATGATGCGGCGGGGCAGCGCGGCGCCTGTGCCGCGCACGACTGATCTGATCAAAGCGCTTTCCTATTCCTTTGCGTCGCTAACGACGTCGGATTTCCTCGATGTCTGGGCATGCGGATTGCGCGCATGGAACAGGTCCAGGTCGGCTTCGATACGGTCCAGCAGATTGTTGCGCACCATATCGTAGCCAAGCTCGATCGCAGCCGCGAAGCCGTCCGAATCGGCCCCGCCATGGCTCTTTACCACAATGCCGTTCAACCCCAGGAAGACGCCGCCATTGGAGCGCCCGACATCCATCTTTTCGCGCAAGCGATCGAAGGCACCCTTGGCGAAGACATAGCCGATCCTGGCCATCAGTGTCCGGCCCATCGCGGCACGCAGATAGCCGGCGATCTGCCGGACGGTGCCTTCCGCCGTTTTCAGCGCGATGTTGCCGGCAAAACCTTCCGTGACGACAACGTCGACCACGCCCTTGCCGATGTCGTCACCTTCAACGAAACCGTGATAGTTCATCGAGGCCATGTTGGCTTCGCGCAGCATGCGCCCGGCTTCCTTGACCTCTTCCTGGCCCTTGATCTCCTCTACGCCGACATTGAGCAGTCCGACGCTGGGCCGAGCGACGCCGAAGACCGAGCGCGCCATGCCGGTGCCCAGAATCGCAAAGTCGATCAGTTGGTGCGCGTCGGCACCAATGGTGGCGCCGACATCCAGCACAACGCTTTCGCCGCGCATTGTCGGCCAAAGAGCCGCGATTGCCGGCCGGTCGATGGTCGCCATGGTGCGCAGGCAGAATTTCGACATCGCCATCAGCGCACCGGTGTTGCCGGCCGAGATACAGGCGTCGGCCGTGCCCGACTTGACCGCTTCTACCGCTTTCCACATCGACGACTTCCAGCGGCCGTGGCGCAGCGCCTGGCTCGGCTTGTCGTCCATCCTCACCGATATCTCGCAGTGGAAGAACTCGCTGACATCGGCCAGCT
>JBDSLV010000126.1:0-4326 GCA_039916205.1 Mesorhizobium sp.
AGGTCGAAAGGCTCAAACGCGAAGGTCATGTCGTCGCGATGGCAGGCGACGGCGTCAACGACGCTCCAGCGCTTGCGGCCGCGGATGTGGGCATTGCCATGGAATCTGGAACGGACGTCGCCATCGAGAGCGCGAGCGTGACACTGTTGCATGGCGACTTGACGGGCATTGTGCGCGCCCGCCGGCTCTCACGCGCCACCATGGCCAACTTCCGGCAAAATCTCTTTTTTGCGTTCGTTTACAATTCCGCTGGCGTACCGATTGCTGCCGGCCTGCTATATCCCTTCTTTGGAATTACCCTTTCTCCGGTCATTGCCGCAGGCGCAATGGCACTCTCCTCCGTCAGTGTGATTGCCAATGCCCTTCGCCTTCGCATTGTTGCCATCGGCTAATTCGGATGTCGCCTGGCGTAGTCGACCCGGCGGTGAGGTCGTGGCACTCTATTACGCGCCGGCCGGCACCAACGTTCCCAACCATCCGACAAGGCCCAAGACCGCAAAAGCGGCGCTGGTTTCCAGCTCCTCACATTACCAGACATGTACCAAGCGGAATGTTAGAAACTGACTCGGAAAGGAGTTTTGTCATGCCGAAGAAGAGGTTTAACCCGGAACAGGTCATAACGGTTTTCCCAGCACACGGTCGATGACGGTCTGGGCATCGCCTTGTATTTGCTTCAGGTGGTCTTCGCTTAGGAAGCTCTCGGCGTAGATCTTGTAGACATCTTCCGTTCCCGATGGGCGCGCGGCGAACCAACCCGTCTTCGTCGCCACCTTGATTCCGCCAATCGGTTCGTTATTGCCTGGCGCGCGGGTGAGCGTTGCTTCGATGGCTTCGCCGCCAATCTCCTTTACGTCGAGTTGTTCAGGCGTCAATTTGGAGAGGCGCGATTTCTGAGCGGGCGAGGCCGGCGCATCGATCCGCTGGTAGAAGGATTTCCCGAGATCGGCTGTCGCCGCCTCATAGAACCGGTTGGGATCATGGCCCGTTCGCGCCGTGATTTCGGCGGCGAGCAAGCCCATAATGAGGCCGTCCTTGTCTGTCGTCCAAACTGTACCGTCGCGGCGAAGGAACGCGGCGCCCGCGCTTTCCTCGCCGCCGAAGCCGAGCGATCCGTCAATCAGTCCTGCGCTGAACCATTTGAAGCCGACCGGCACTTCGATCAGCTTGTGGCCGAGCTTCGCTGCGACGCGGTTGATCATTCCGCTGGAGACAACGGTCTTGCCCACGGCGGTGTCGCCGTGCCAGCCGGGCCGGTTGGTGTACAGATAGGAAATCGCCGCGGCCAGATAGGCATTCGGATTCATCAGTCCGCCCGACGGAGTGACGATACCGTGACGGTCCGCATCTGCGTCGTTGGCAAACGCGATGTCGAACTTGTCCGCCATTCCAACAAGACGCGTCATCGCATAGGGCGACGAGCAATCCATCCGCGTCTTGCCGTCCCAATCCACCGTCATGAATCGAAAGGTCGGATCGATGGCGTCGTTCACCACCGTGGCCGCGAGCTTGTAGCGTTCGATAATCGGCTGCCAGTACTGCACTGCCGCACCGCCCAGCGGATCGATGCCGATACGCACGCCTGAGGCGCGCACCGCTTCCAGGTCCACCACATTGGCGAGATCGGTGACATAGGGCGTGATGTAGTCATAAGCGCGGACGCAAGCGGACTTGTGCGCACGATCGAAAGGAATGCGTGCGACGCCGGCGAGGTTTCGTTCCAGGAATTTGTTGGCGCATTTCTCGATCCAGCCGGTAATGTCGACTCCGGCCGGCCCGCCATTGGCAGGGTTGTATTTGAAGCCGCCTTCGTCGGGTGGATTATGCGACGGGCTAATAACGATGCCATCGGCCAGTCCCGCGGTACGGCCGCGATTGTAGGTGAGGATGGCGTGGCTGATCACCGGCGTCGGGGTGTAGCCGTGATGTTCGTCGATCATCGTCTCCACGCCATTGGCCGCAAACACTTCCAACGCGCTGGCGAAGGCTGGTTCTGACAGGGCATGGGTGTCTATGCCGAGAAACAGCGGCCCGTCGGTGCCGGCAAGACGGCGGTATAGGCACACGGCCTGCGAAATCGCCAGGATATGATTTTCGTTGAAGGCGGCGGCGAAGGGCGATCCGCGATGGCCCGACGTGCCGAACGCGACGCGCTGCGAGGCAATCGCCGGATCGGGCACGGTTTCATAATAGGCCGTCACCAGCCGTGCCACATTGACCAGCAGCGAGGCGGGAACCGGTTTACCAGCTAGCGGGCTTATGGTCTCGACCATAGTTTCCTCATGTTCTCATCCCAGCACGACCTGTACCCGGTGTGTTGCGCCGTCATCCACCAGCGGCACCGACAGCCGCGCATTGCACCGCATGATTGCGCCATCCAGCTTGGTCGTCAAAATGCCCCGGCAAACGCCCAGCGAGTTCTCTACCAAAATGTCTTAGCGCGCAGAGCGGTAGGAAGTTGATCTCGAACCCCGGCCAGCTGCGCGGAATACAGGGGTCGAGCGCTAACGTGTCGCTGGACTGCCTGAACCAACTGATCCACGCCTAATGTTAGTTGAAAGCGCCGTTTGATGCCAGTGGCCTTGTACTGGGAAGCATTGCGGCGGTGAACGGGAAGACCGGGCCGATTGCCTCTGGCGCGGGTGGCACATAACCCAGTGAACTGTGTGGCCTGATTTTGTTGTATTGATTTCTCCAAGCCTCGGTCAGAATCTCGATCTCTTTCATGGTGTAGAAGATCTCGCCATTCAAAAACTCGTCGCGGACGCGGGCATTGAAGGACTCGATATATCCATTCTCCCAAGGACTTCCCGGCGTAATGAAAAGGGTTTTCACCCCAAGATCGTGAAGCCATTTCTGCACAGCTTTAGCCACAAACTCCGGCTCATTGTCAGATCGAATGTGATCAGGCAGCCCGTGCGTCAACATGAGATCGGCTAGGACGTGGATAACGTCGTGGCTTTTGAAGCTGCGTTGCGGCGCCATCGCCAGCGCCTCGCGCGTATATTCATCAACCACGTTCAACATCCGTACCTTGCGGCCGTCATGCGTCTGTTCAGAGACAAAATCATAAGTCCAGACATGGTTCTTGCGCTCCGCACGCAGCCGGATGCAGGACCCATCGTTGAGCCACAATCTGCGCCGTTTCGGCTGTTTCTGTGGGACTTTTAAGCCCTCCCGCCGCCAGAGCCGCTCAACCACAGAGCGGCTCACATCCCAGCCAGCACGGACAAGCATCGCGCGAATGCGCCGGTATCCGTACCGGCCATAATCCTTGGTCAGGGCAATCATGTCCTCAACCTTGCGAGCCTCGTCCAAGCGATCCACCGGCTTGCGACGCTGCGTAGATCGATGCTGGCCAATCACCAAACAGGCGCGACGCTCGCTAACATGCAGCTCACGCCGCGCCTGGTCGATGCATTTACGGCGACGGGAGGGACTCAGAAATTTACTTTGTTGGCTTCCTGAAGAATCATCTTGTCCAGTGCCAGGTCCGCGACCAGCTTCTTCAGCCTGCCGTTCTCGCCCTCCAGATCCTTCAGCCGCCGGGCCTGGTCAACCCGCAGGCCGCCATATTCCTTACGCCACCGATAGACCGGCTGTTCTGTAATCCCAGCCTGACGCGCCGCATCGGCAATCGTCAGCCCCTTGGCCGTCAGAACCTCAACTTCTCGAAGCTTCGCAATAATCTGCTCAGCCTTAAACCGCTGTCTTGCCATGCCTTTTCCCTTCAAAAGAAATCCTAAACTAACTCTAAGTTCGGACCACTTTTTTCAGGGCAGACCATTCTCTCGGTCAACCTACCCTTGCAACTCGGAGTACCAATATGAGCAAAATTCTTTTAGCTTCAGCCGCACTCATCTTGGTGTCAGCGGCATTTCCAGCTGTCGCACATGACACCAATCAATCCAGCAATCCACGCTACAACCACGGTCGCAATTATACGCAAGACTATCGTGCCCGTGTGGCGAACCGGCGTTTGCAGCGCGAGCATGCGCGACTGCATGGTGACTTAAACCGAGAACACGCTCAAGAACACGCTCAAGGAGTTAACGGCGCAGATCATGCCGATACGCATGACGCGCTGTCCGAAACCCACGATCAAATTCACCGTGATCTCTCAGGCGTGCCTAACAACCGATAGTCGCACTAAACAAGCAATGACATTGCCAAGCGCTTGTTTAAAGCAACAGGCGCTTGTGCTATTTTTAAACGGAGCTGAAGCGAGCGAGCCGATAGGCTTCCAGATGGTGCATATTAGACAAAGTATTTTGCCCTGAGACTACAAACTCAATGGAGAACCATTTGGACCGCGATAATCGTCTTGAT